>DASQAL010000099.1:0-15234 GCA_035635775.1 Candidatus Acidiferrum sp. | reverse complement strand
GTGGGGGCCCAGAGCCTAGTGTTCCCCCGTGGAAGTCAGGTCCGAAGGGGTGCTCGGCACGACGGCCGTCGCGCCACACCGACTTCGATGGAGCCGCCAGCTCCGCCGCGTCACCCACAGCGCCGTGGTCGTCGCCGGCGCGGTCTGCGTGGTCGTCATCGTGCTGGTGGCGGCGTTCGCCGGCTCCATCGCGCCGCACGACCCCGACGAGCAGAACTTCGACCTGATCGAGGCTCGCCCCGGCACCCAGGCCCTCTTCGGCACCGACCGCTTCGGGCGCGACGTGCTGAGCCGCGTCATCCACGGCACCCGCATCTCGCTCTACGTGGCGGTGGCGTCCATCGCGGTGGCGATGGCGCTCGGGGGCGTCCTCGGCCTCACCGCGGGCTATCTGGGCGGGGCCTGGGACAACGTCATCAACCGGGTGCTCGACATCTTCTTCAGCATCCCCGGCCTCCTGCTCTCGGTCGGCGTCGCGGCCATGCGCGGCCCCGGCGTCAACAGCGCGGTGATCGCGATCGCGGTGGTCTACGTGCCGCTCTTCGCGCGGGTCATGCGCGGACCGGTGCTCGCCGAGCGGGAGAAGGAGTACGTGGAGGCCATCCGCGCCCTCGGCGCCACCCGCTGGGTGGTCGCGCTGAAGCACGTGCTGCCCAACGTGATCTCTCCCTTCGTGGTCCAGGGCACGGTGGCCCTCTCGCAGGCCATTCTCATCGAAGCGTCGCTGAGCTACCTGGGCCTCTCCGCCCAGCCCCCCACCCCGTCCTGGGGCAATATGCTGAACGAGGGACGGACCTATCTCGAGACCGCGCCGTGGATCTCGGTCTTCCCCGGCATCGCGATCATGATCACCGTCCTCGCCTTCAATCTGCTGGGCGACGGGCTGCGCGATGTCCTCGACCCCGGCGCCCGGTGATCCCGTCACAGGAGGAACGACCATGACCAACGACCACGGCTCGCCCCGCTCCCACCTCAGCCGTCGCCAGCTCCTCAAGGCGGGCGGCCTCACCCTCGGCGCCCTCGCGGTGGGCCGCCGCGCCGCCGCGCAGACCCCGAAGCCGGGCGGCACCCTGATCTCGGCCCAGGCCACCGAGGCCACCGGGCTCGATCCGCAGCTCGTCCCCGCGCTCTCGCGCAGCCGGCGCTCCCCCATGATGTACAGCCAGCTCGTGCGCTTCGACGAGAACATGACGCCGAATCCCGAGCTGGCCGAGTCGTGGGAGACGAGCAAGGACAGCCTCACCTGGACCTTCAAGCTGCGCCAGGGGGTGAAGTTCCACGACGGCCAGGAGCTGACCTCGGCGGACGTGAAGTTCACCTTCGACCGGCTCTTCGAGAAGTCCCCCGGCAAGTCCGACTTCATCGCGGTGGACAAGGTCGAGCCGGCCGGCAAGTACGGGGTGAAGTTCACGACCAAGGAGCCGTTCGCGGGCCTGCTCGCCGCCCTCGGTGGGTTCTGGGGCTTCATCATCAGCGAGGCGGGGATCAAGAAACACGGCGATCTCAACAAGGCCGCGCTCGGCACCGGGCCCTTCATGCTGGTGGACTGGAAGGTGGAGCAGCAGCTCGTGCTGAAGAAGAACCCGAACTACTTCAAGAAGGGCCTCCCCTACGTGGACGACCTGGTCATCCGCACCATCCCCGACGAGGCCAACATCGTGGCCGCGCTGCGCACCGGCCAGATCCACCACGCCTTCATCGAGGACAACAAGAACTACAACCTGCTCAAGGACGAGAAGACCCTCACCGGCTACCGCAGCTCGCGCCTGGGCTACGACTACCTCAACATCACCGCCACCCGCGGGCCGCTCAAGGACGTGCGGGTGCGGCAGGCCATCAGCTGGGCGGTGGACCGCAGCCAGGTGCTGCGGGTGGCCGCGGCCGGCTTCGGACGCCTCACCGCGCCGGCCACCGCGCCCATGAAGCAGTGGCAGCTCCCCGAAGAGGCGTGGATGAAGTACTACAAGCCCGACGTCGAGAAGGCCAAGAAGCTGCTGGCGGACGCGGGCCAGGCGGCCGGCTTCACCGTCAAGTGCATGGTGATCCCCACCTTCCCCACCATGGTGGCGGGGGCGCCGGTCATCGCGGCCCAGCTCAAGCGGATCGGCATCACCATGGAGATCGAGAACGTGGAGTACGCGATCTGGATCAAGCGCTGGCTCGCCAAGGACTTCGACATGACGATGAACACCACCCCGGGCTACGCGGATCCGGACACCGCCTTCTTCCGCGCGCTCCACTCGACCAAGGGCCAGAACTGGAATAGCTGGAGCGTGCCGGACCTCGACGGGCTGCTGGAAGAGGGCCGGCGCACGATGGACCAGAAGAAACGCAAGGAGATCTACGACAAGGTGCAGATCCAGATTCTGGAAAATGTCCCGCACCTCTGGCTCTTCTCGGCCGACAACATCGACTTCACCCAGGCCAACGTGAAAGGCTACAAGCAGCACTCCACGACCCTGCTCTACGGCTTCGACGGGGCCTGGCTAGACAAAGCCTAAGATGCTCGTCCTGATCTGGGGGGGAGCGGCGCCGCTCCTCCCCCAGACCCCGCCACCACCTTCATCAGGGCGCGCGCGCTCGTTTCCGCACTGCGCCCGGTCACTCCGCGCGGGCCGTCTCCCGTGACGCGTTATCTCGTCGTCCGCCTGTACTCGATGGCCCTGACCCTGCTGGGCCTGACGGTGCTGGTGTTCTTCATGCTGCGCCTGATCCCGGGCACCGTGGTCGAGCAGATGATCGGCGCCGACGCCATCGTCAGCCCGGCCATGGTGGCCGAGCTCAGGCGCTTCTTCGGCCTCGATCAGCCCTGGTACGTGCAGTACGGGCGCTGGCTCGGCCAGCTCGTGCAGGGCGACTTCGGCACCTCGTGGCGGACGGGCAAGCCGGTGGTCGCGCTGATCATGGAGCGGCTGCCCGTCACCCTCGAGCTGACGCTCTTCGCGATGGCGTTCGCCCTGGTGCTGGGCGGCGCGGCCGGCATCGTCTCCGCCGTCCGCCGCGACCAGGCGGTGGACAACGTCACGCGCGTGGGCACGCTCCTCGGGCTCTCGGTGCCGGTGTTCTGGCAGGGCACCATGCTCATCCTCTTCTTCTCGCTCTACCTGCGCTGGATGCCGCCGGTGATGTGGGTGGACTTCTGGATCGACCCCCGCCGCAACCTCACCATCATGCTGCTGCCCGCCCTCTGTCTCGGCACCGCGAGCGCCGCCAATATCGCCCGCACCACGCGGGCCTGCATGCTCGACGTGCTCAACTCGGAGTACATCCGCACCGCGGCGGCCAAGGGGTTGGCCTCGCGCGTCGTGGTGCTCAAGCACGGCCTCCGCAACGCGCTCATCCCGGTGGTCACGGTGGTCGGGCTCCAGATCGGCATCCTGCTCGGCGGCACCGTGGTGGTGGAGGAGGTCTTCACCCTGCCCGGCATCGGCCGCCTGGTGCTGTGGTCGATCTACCAGCGCGACTACCCGCTCACCCAGTCCACGATCCTGTTCATCGCGGTGCTGTTCATGACCATCAACCTGGCGGTGGATCTGCTCTACAGCTATCTCGATCCACGGATCCGCTACAGCCGCTGAATCCCACGGAGGCATCCATGCGCGCAGCCGTTCTCTTCGAGCAGGGCAAGCCCCAGCGGGTCGAGGAGGTGGCCCTCGAGGCCCCGCGCCAGGGCGAGGTGCTGGTGCGCATGGCCGCGAGCGGCGTCTGCCATAGCTGCCTGCACGCGGCCGACGGCTCCTGGAAGGGCGTGCCGCTCCCCATCGTGCTGGGCGACGAGGGCGCGGGCGTGGTGGAGGTCCTCGGGCCCGGGGTCACCGAGCTGGCGGTGGGCGATCACGTGATCCTCTCCTGGGCGCCCACCTGCGGGCGCTGCCACTACTGCGTGATCGGCCGGCCCAATCTCTGCGAGCGCCGCCAGCCCGGCAAGGGCGTGCTGCCCGACGGGACGACCAGAATGAGTCTTGGAGGTGTACCCGTCTACCACTACGGCCACGTGGCCACCTACGCCTCGCGCACGGTGGTGCACGAGTCGTGCGCGATCCGCATCGATCCCACGATGCCGCTCGACCGCGCCGCCCTGATCGGCTGCTCGGTCATGACCGGCGTGGGCGCGGTGATCAATACCGCCGCGGTGCCCGCGGGCGCGAGCATGGCCGTCTTCGGCGTGGGCGGCGTCGGCCTCAACGTCATCCAGGGCGGCGCGATGGTGGCCGCGCATCCGATCATCGCGGTCGACCTTCTCCCTCTTAAGCTCGATCACGCGCGCGCGGTCGGCGCGACCCACGGGATCGACGCGTCGAAGGAGGACCCGGCCGCCGCCATCCGCGCCCTCACCGGCCGCGGCGCCGACTTCACCTTCGTGGCGGTGGGCGCGACGCGCCCGATCACCCAGGCGATCGACGCCCTGGCCCCGGGCGGCACCTGCGTGCTGATCGGGGTGCCGGAGACCGGCGCCACCGTACCCTTCGACGTGCGGCCGATGGTGACGGGCGAGCGGGTCGTCCGCGGCTCGAGCTACGGCAGCGCGCGCACGCGCGAGGACCTGCCGCGGCTGGTGAGTCTCTACCAGGCCGGCAAGCTGCGCATCGACGAGATGATCACCCATCGGTACGCGCTCGAGGACGCCAACGAGGCGTTCCGCGCGCTCGCCGCCGGCGAGCTCGGCCGCGGCGTGATCGTGTTCTAGGCCGTGCGCGAGCTCGTCTTCGCGCTCGAGTTCCGCGGCCGCGGCGGGCCGGTCCCCGGCTCCACCACGAAGCGCCAGGCCCGCACCACCGCGCCCAGCCAGACGTGGCGCGCGGTCCTGGGGCCCGACGGCGTGAGCGCCGCGGTCGAGCCCGTCGCGGGCGAGTCCGCCGTGCTGGAGTCGCGAGTGGAGCGCTCCCCGGACGGCAGCTTCGTGGAGGACGGCACGATCACCTACGGCCGCGCGGGCTCCATCTCCTTCGACACGGTGGGCCGCGGCCACGTGGGGCCGGCGCCGGACGGCAGCGGGAGCCACGGCGTGGTGATGTGGCGGATCACCGGCGGCGACGGCCGCTTCGCAGGCGCGCAGGGCCTGATCACGTCGAACTTCACGGTGACCCCCGACGGCCAGGTCACCGACGACCACTTCACCCGCCTCTACCTGCCGGACTGAAGGGATCCCCGGCGCCGGCCGGACACTAGGGCAGCAGATCGGCGACGCGGACCGGCGCCCCCGGGAGGGCGACCGGCGCCACCACCGCGGGCGACGCCAGCCGGGACACCGAGCGGTAGCGCCATCCATGCGCCGCCGCCGGGTCGGGCTCCGGGTCGCGATAGACCTCCAGGACCCGGTCGATCAGGTTGACGATCCAGTACTCCGCGATCCGGCCCCGCGCGTAGAGGCTGCCCTTGTCGTGCCGATCGAAGTGGAGACTCGAGTCGGCCACCTCCACCACGAGCACCGCCCGGTTGGGATGCCCATGGCCGTAGTCGGCGCGGCGGCCGGACACCACGGCCAGATCGGGCTCGGGCGCCGATTCGTCGTCGAGGGCGATCGGCATCTGGGCCCGCACGATGAAGCCCGACGGCAACACGGCCCTCAGCGCATCGTCGGCCGCGCCGACCGCGGTGGCATGCGGGCTGTTCTGGGGCTCCGCGACGATGAGCTGCCCGCCGATGAGCTCTACGGGGTCGCCCTCGAACACGCCGAGATCGACGAGTCGCTCGTACTCGGCCCGCTTCCAGCGCCTCAAGGTCAACGGGGGCTGTCCCACGGCCCCACGCTACTGGACCGGCGCGCGCCGGTCAACGTCGCAGCCAGGATACGTCAGCCCTTGACCGAGCCCGCGGTGAGCCCCTGCACCATGTACTTCTGGAAGATCAGTACGAGCAAAACCGCGGGCAGCGCGCCCAGGAAGCCGGAGGCCGCGATCACCGAGTAGTCCACGTTGACCTGGCCGTTCATGGCCGCGATGACCGGGGGGAGCGTGGTCATGCCCGGCTTGGTATTGAGCACCTGGGCCACCACGAACTCGTTCCAGCAGAGCATGAAGGTGAACGCGCCGCCCGCCACCAGCCCCGGTCCCGACACCGGGAGCACGACCCGCCAGTAGGCCTGCAGACGATTGCAGCCGTCGACGAGCGCGCTCTTGTCGAGGTCGGCCGGGATCGTCTCGAAGTACGCCTTCATGATCCACACCGTGAACGGCAGCGTGAAGGAGCAGTAGGCGACCACGAGCCCGGTCAGGGTGTTCTGGAGGCCGAGCGCCCGGAACATCACGAAGAAGGCCGGGATCAGCACGATGGTGGGCAGCATGCGCGTGAACAGCAAGGCGAAGAGCGAGAAGGTCTTGAGCGGGAAGCGGAACCGGGCGTAGGCGTAGCCGGCGGTGGTGCCGACCAGGAGGTTCACGATCGTGACCACCGAAGCCACGATCAGCGTGTTCAGCATCGACGGCAGGATCTTGGCGGCCTGGCCCTCGGCGTGGAAGCGCACGAGGCCGAGGATCATCCGGTAGTTCTCCAGCGTGACCTCGGGCGGGACGAAGGCCAGCGGCCGGGCGAGCAGGTTCCGCTGGTACGAGACGCTGGAGACGAGCAGCCAGATGAAGGGGCCGATGAGCCAGAGGGTGACCACGACGATGAGGCCGTAGAGCAGCGCGCGGCTCTGAGCGGAGCGCGCCTTGTAACTGCCGCCCCGGTACCGCGGTCTCGCCGCCCCCGTCGCCACGGTCAGGCCTCCGCCTCGAAGCGGGCCAGGATGAGCCGATGGTAGATGAAGGTCAGGAGCAGGCAGAGCCCGGTGAGCGTGTAAAGGATCGCGGTGCCCGGGCCGAACTTGAAGAAGGCGAAGCTCGTCTGGAATCCGAGCCAGGAGATCGTGGTGGTGTCGTTGGCGGGCCCGCCCATGGTGAGGATGTAGATCAGGTCCAGCATGAGGAAGCCGTTGACCGTGCAGAGCACCAGCACCAGAAAGAGGATGGGACGGAGCGCGGGCAGCGTCACGTAGAAGAAGCGCTGCCAGTAGCCCGCGCCATCCACCTCGGCCGCCGCGTAGAGCTCCTCGGAGATCGACTGCATGCCGGCCAGGAACAGGAGGGTCGCGAACGGCGCCTGGTTCCACATGTAGACCGACACGAGCACGTTGAGCGCGCTGAAGCCGTCCTTGAAGAAGGCGACGGACCCGGTGAGCAGGCCGAGCCGCTGCATGTAGCCGTTGAAGGCGCCGAACTCGAAGTCGAGGATGCCGATCCAGAGCAGCCCCACCACGATGCGTGACAGCGACCAGGGGACGAGGAGGAGGCTCCGCACCAGGGGACGGCCGGGAAAGCGCTCGTTCAGCACCAGCGCCACCCCGAGGCCGACCAGGGTCGCCTCGATCACGAAGGCTCCGACGAAGTAGAGCGTGCGCCAGAGAGAATCCCAGTAGAGCGGGTCGGAGAAGATCTGGAGGTAGTTCTTCAGGCCCACCCAGCGGTAGAGCGGCAGCCGCATCCCGAACATCTCGATGGCGGCGCCGCTCGAGCGGAGCAGGTTGACGTCGGTGAAGGACAGCCAGAGCGAGTAGGCGAGCGGGAGCGCGACCACCACCACGATGGCGAGGATCGCCGGGGCCACGAGCAGCCAGGCGAACGGAGCCTCGGACAGGCGGATGGCGCGCAGCCCGAGGCGGGGCACCGCCACCCGGGTCGGGATCCCCGGGGGGATCGTCGAGCGGCGGGGATCGGGGGCCAACTAGGCCAGCGACTTTTGGAGCGCGACCAGGTCCTTCAGGCCCTTGGGCACCGTCGTCGTGCCTCGAATGATGTTGTGCACGGTGGCCACCGCCTTGGTGTCGTACTCGCCGTACCAGGGCTCCTTGTAGGCGGCGATGACCCGCCCCTTCTTGTACTGCTCGCGCAGGAGCTTGAGGTCGATCCACCGATCGTAGGACTGGATGATCTCGGGATGGTCGTACATCTCGGGGTACGGGTTGTCGAGACCCGAGATCAGGCACCACTGCCGCTGGACGTGCCAGTCCCCGTTCAGGTTCCCGCCCAGGAACTTCGTGAGCTTCCACGCGTCCTCGATCGCCTTGCTCTTGGCGTTCAGGACGTAGGAGTCGGTCCACATGTAGGTCTGACCGGTCCCCGGGTACATCGCCATCTTGGCCTTCCTGGGGGCGAGCTTCGAGTTCTCGGGCTCTCCCGCGATGGTCTTCAAGTAGTACGAGTGGTTGGTGTGATAGGCGTAGCGCCCGGTCCAGAAGAGCCGGTGGGTGTCGGTGGACGAAGTCTTGGTGAGGACCTCGGGGTTCACCAGCTCCGCCTTGTAGACCTTCTGCCAGCGCTCCATGGCCCGCGCCACCCCGGGCTCCTGGTCCACGATCACCCGGTTCTTGGCGTCGAAGACGTTCGCCCCCTCGGAGAAGCAGTCGGTCATGAACTGGGGCATGGTCCCCGACGGGCTGTTGTTCCAGTTGGGCAGAAACGGGGTATCGCTGACCTTGTCTCGCTTGAGCTTCGCGCAGTGCTCGACCAGCTCGTCCCAGCTCTTGGCGGGCGCCTTGATGCCGGCCTGGCTCAGCATCGGCTCGTTGTAGATGAGGACGAAGAGGCTGGTGAAGTAGGGCAGGCCGAGGAGCTTGCTGCCGTCCTTGCTCTTCAGGCTGTCCAGGTTCGCCGGCGTCATCTTCTTCTTGAGCTCGTCGATCCCGGGCAGGTCGTCGACCGGCCGGATCAGCCCGTTCTCGTACCAGCGCTCGCGGTTGTTGTGGTTGCAGTACATCACGTCCACGATCTCGCCCGCGAAGGCGCGCGTCTCCATGGTGGGGTGGTACGCCGTCCACGGGATCGCCTCGTACTTCACCTGCCCGCCGTGCTTCTTGTTGTAGAAGTCGACGTAGTCCTTCACGGTGTCGGGCTTGAAGACCCATCCCGAGAAGTTGATCGGCTTGTCCGCGCGAGCGCTTCGGAACCCGCCCTCCGCCAGCACCGCCCCCGCTCCGAGCAACCCCGCGTTCCCGAGAAATCGCCGCCTGCTGATCGTGCTCATGAATGCGTCCTCCTCTGAAGGTGGTTGCGTCGGCGCTGACGAGCGATCGAGTCGGTGAACGCTGGCGCGATTCTGGGACAGGGCCCGGCGCTTGTCAAGACGGGTGGACCCTGATGGCTCACTCGAAGGAGTGGACGAAGAGCCCGCTCAGGAGCTTGGGCTCGAACCACGTGCTCTTGGGCGGCATGATGTGGCCCGCGTCGGAGGCGGCCATGAGCTGCTCGACCGTGGTGGGGTGGAGCGAGATCGCCAGCGCGGCCTCGCCCGAGTCCACGCGCGCGGCCAGCGCGTCGGTGCCCCGGATGCCGCCGACGAAGTCGATGCGCTTGTCGGTGCGCTGGTCGGTGATGCCCAGCACCGGGCCCAGCACGCGCTCCTGCAGCAGCGAGACGTCGAGGGCGCGGATCGGATCGGCGCGATCGATCGAGTCCTCCGCCAGCTCGAGCCGGTACCAGCGGCCGCCGAGATAGAGGCAGAACGTGGCCGGGCGGGGCGGCACCGGATCGTCGGTGACGGCCAGCCGGCCGACTCGCCCCAGCTCGGCGAGCACGTCCGCCGGGGCGCGCCCGGCCAGGTCCGTCACCACGCGGTTGTAGGCGAGGATGCGGAGCTGGTCGGCCGGCACGAGCACCGCGGGGAACCAGTTGTACTCCGCCGCGCCCGAATGGACCGCGTTCCGGCCCCGGAGCTCGCGCGCGGCCCGCCACGCGCTGGCCGAGCGATGGTGCCCGTCGGCCACGTAGGCGCGGGCCACCCCGTCGAAGGCGCGCTGGTACGGGGCCGGATCGTCCAGCCGCCACACGGTGTGCGTGACCCCATCCGCGGTGGCGAAGTCGTGGAGCGGCGGCGGCGCCATCGCGGCGGCCACGAGGCGATCGATCTCCGGCCGGCCGCGGTAGAGGAGCAAGACCGGCTCGGCGTGGGCCTCGAGCGCGAGCAGGTGGCGAGTGCGGTCGTCCTCTTTGTCGGGCCGGGTCGTCTCGTGCTTGCGGATGACGTTGGCCTCGTAGTCGTCCACGTGCACGCCACCGACCACGCCGGTCTGCGCGCGGCCCGCCATGACCTCGCGGTAGAGGTACAGCGCCGGCCGAGTGTCTTGCCGCAGTGCGCCCTGGGCCACGAGGCGATCAAGGGCCCGCCGCGCTTGCCGATAGACGCGCGGGTCGTGGGTGTCCACCGTCTCGGGCAGGTCGATCTCGGCGCGGCCGACGTGGAGGAACGAGAGCGGGTTGTCCCGGGCCAGGGCCGCCGCCTCGCTCCGGCTGACGACGTCATAGGGCGGCGAGGCGACGCGGGACGCCAGCGCGGGCTCGGGGCGGATCGCGCGAAAGGGATTGAGTCGCAATCCGGCCCCTCACCCTGCCCTCTCCCCCGAGGGGAGAGGGGACAGGCAGGCGAGCGCGAGGTCGTGGAGGTGGCCGTTGGTGGCGAGCACCGAGCCGCCGTAGATGGTGGGCTTTCCGGAGAAGTCGGTGAGGCGGCCGCCCGCTTCCTCCACCAGGATCTTCACCGGCGCGGCGTCCCAGGGCTTGAGATCCATCTCGAGGTAGATCTCCGCCTTGCCGGAGGCGACCAGGCCGTAGCCGTAGTAGTCGCCGAAACCGCGCGAGCGACCACAGGCGTCGAGCATGCGCACGAAGCGGTCCCAGTACCCGGCGGCGCGCAGGAGATGGAGATCGGAGTGCAGGAGGAAGGCGTCCTTCAACGCGGTGCATCCGGACACGCGCAGCCGCTCGCCGTCGGACCAGGCGCCGTCACCCTTGCGCGCCCAGAAGAGCTCGTTGCTGGCCGGATTGAAGACGACGCCCGCGGTCACCTCGCCCGCCTCCTCGAGGCCGATCAGCACCGCCCAGATCGGCACGCGGCGGATGAAGTTCCTGGTGCCGTCGATGGGATCGATGATCCACCGCCGGTCCTTGGGCCCCTCCTCGCCGAACTCCTCGCCCAGGAATCCGTGGTTGGGGAAAGCCCGCCCCAGCACCCGCTTGATCGCCTGCTCCGCCTCGCGATCGGCCTGGGTGACCGGGGTCTGGTCGGGCTTGATGGTGACCTCGAACCTGCCAACGTAATACCGCATCGCTACTTCACCCGCCGCGCGGGCCGCCGCGATGGCAGCCGTCACCTCCTCGTGCATCGTCACTCCGTCCACTCGCCCCGCTCCTGCAGGACCTCCTTGAACACCTCGAGGGCCTCCACCACCACCGGCATGCCACCGTAGGTGACCTGCTGGAAGATCACCTCGGCCACCTCCTGGCGGGTCGCCCCCACGTTGAGGGCGGCGTGGATGTGGGCACGCACCTCGTTGCGCCGATTGAGCACGGTGAGCGAGGCCACCGCGCACAGCTCGCGCTGCTTCTGGGAGATGACCTCGCGGCTGTAGAGCTTGCCGGTGAAGAACATGCTGAGCTCGCGCGCGAGCTCCTTGTCGAACTTCTTCCACGTGTCGAAGCCCACCCCACTCTTGATGGAGTGGAACAGCATCTGGGCGGTCTTGCGCGTCGTCTCCTTGAGGGCGTCGTCCATGGGCGTCTCCGGCGGCGGCTAGGTGAGGCGGGTGGGCACGAACTCCGTGGGCATCGTTTCTGTCCGTTCGCGCTATATTAACCTAAGCACCGACACCTGAGCACCTACACCCCATCACCGATCAGAGGAGATCGTATGGCCGCCTCCATTCAGCGCTACGCCGCCAAGGGAGTCTGGGATCCGCCCGGGTACTCGCAGGCCGTGAAGGTCTCCGGCGCCCAGACCATTCTGTACATCGCGGGACAGGTCGCCTACGACGATAAGGGCGGGCCGGCCCACCGCGGGGACTTCAAGGCGCAGGCCCGCGCCACCTTCCAGGCGCTCAAGGCGCAGGTCGAGGCGGGCGGCGGCACCATGGACAGCATCGTCAAGATCAACACCTATCTCACCGACATCCGGCATCGCGCCGATCTGGCCGCCATCCGCGAGGAGTTCCTCGGCAAGAAGTCGCCCGCGTCCACGCTGGTGGCGGTGGCCGCCCTCGCCATGCCCGAATGGCTGATCGAGATCGAAGCGGTCGCGGTCATCTAGGAGGGCGAGCCGCTTCATGGCCGAGCTGAACCCGTACATCTTCCGCGCCTACGACGTGCGCGGCAAGGTCGATATCGACATCACCCCGCCCGTGTTCGAGCTGGTGGGCCGGGCCTACGGCAGCCTGGTGAAGCGCCGGGACGGGCACGCGGTCGCGCTCGGGATGGACAACCGGACGTCGTCGCGCGCGCTCAAGGAGGCCTTCGCGACCGGGGTGCTCTCCACCGGGCTCGACGTGGTGGACATCGGCGTCAATCACACGCCCCTGCTCTACTTCGCCACCGCGCACTGGAAGCTCGACGGAGGCGCCACCATCACCGGCAGCCACAACCCGGTCTCGGACAACGGGGTCAAGATGGTGCACGCGGGAGCGGCGCCGCTGACCGAGAGCGAGATCCAGGGGCTGCTCGCCACCATCAAGTCGGGGGATTTCGAGCGGGGCGTGGGCACTCGCGCCACCCGTGATCCGCGCGACGAGTACTGGGACGCGATCACCTCACGCGTGAAGCTCGGACGGCGCCTGAAGGTCGTGGTGGACGCGGGCAATGGGATCGCGGGGGTGTTCGCTCCCGAGCTGCTGCGCCGCCTGGGCTGCGAGGTGGTCGAGCTGTACTGCGAGTCGGACGGCACCTTCCCCAACCATCTCCCCGATCCGGAGATGGAGGAGAACATGCGGGACCTGGTGGCCAGGACCGTCGAGGTCGGCGCCGACGTGGGCGTGGCCTACGACGGCGACGCCGACCGGGTCGGCATCGTGGACGAGAAGGGGCGGCGCCACGAGGCCGACCTGCTCCTGGCCCTCCTCGCCCGGGATCTCCTGACCCGCCACCCGGGCGCCCAGATCGTCTTCGACGTGAAGTCCTCGCAGGTGCTGGTGGACGACATCACGAAGCACGGCGGCCAGCCGATCATGTGGAAGACCGGCCACTCGCACCTCAAGCGGAAGATGCGCGAGGACGGGATCCTGCTGGGCGGCGAGGTCTCCGGCCACATGTTCTTCGGCGAGGACTGGTACGGGGTGGACGACGGCATCCTCGCCTCCTGCCGCTTCCTCCAGCTGGTGGCGGCCGACCCCCGGCCCGCCTCCGCGCACTTCGACACGCTGCCGCATCTGCACGCCACCCCGGAGCTCAAGGCGCCCTGCCCCGACGACAAGAAGTTCGCGCTGGTGGCCGAGCTGGCCCGGGAGTTCCGGAGCCGCTTCGAGACCATCGACATCGACGGGGTCCGCATCATCTTCCCGGAGGGCTGGGGGCTCGTGCGGGCGTCGAACACCAATCCGTACCTGACCCTGCGCTTCGAGGGCCGCACCGCCGACGCCGTCCTGAACATGCAGCGCATGGTCTACGACGCCCTCCGCCGCTTCCCCTACGTGACGCTCCCCGTGTAGTTCCCTCTCCCCTGGGGGGAGAGGGTAGGCTGAGGGGTAAGTCACCGCATCAGTCTGAGTATCGAAAACGTCCACTCAGATCACCGAGGGCAGGTTCGTTGGAGAGAAGGGCCACACGAACGCCCTCCCCGCCAGGAGCACGACGCACGGTAAGGATCTGAATGACCAAGCGCGAGATCGCAAGTGTCGTCACGTAGCCGTCACTAAGGATCGTGTTACCCGGTGGATGGGAGGCAAACAGTCTCCTCGCTTCACACCACGCTAGGCTGCTTCGCTCCTGCCGACCGAGCCAGACTAGCGTATCGGCGGGCGCTTCCAGGGCAGTCCGAAGACGCTCCCGTTCGGCCCGCGTGTAGAACGAGCGTTTCGCCGGGTTCGTGCATTCGCGATATATCACTCATCAACGCCCCGACGAGTGCCCTGGACCGATTCTCCAAATCGCTCATCAAATGAGGCCCTCGACCCGGAGCAACCCCCTCACCCTGCCCTCTCCCCAGAGGGGAGAGGGAGAGATCGGGCTACTCCAGCGCCAACCGCACCGCCTCGTCGAGCCCGCGCGCCAGCCGGCAGTCCCGCGGCGCCCAGAAGCCGCGCGGGTCGAGCAGGATGCCGTCGAGCCCGGCCGCGCGCGCGCCGAGGACGTCGACCGAGTAGAGATCGCCCACGTAGACCGCCTCCGCCGGGGCGACGCCGGCCTCGCGCAGCCCCAGGTGGAAGATGCGCGGGTCGGGCTTCTCCACCCCCACCACGGAGGAGTCGATGATGAAGTGCAGATGCGCGGCCAGTCCGGTCTCCTCGAGGATCGCCCGCACGGAGCCGTTGGAGTTCGAGATGACCCCGGCCACGAGCCCGGCCGCCCGCACCCGGCGGATCGCCGCGAGGGCCTCGGGGTCGGCGCGGTCCCACAAGCCCACCGGCAGGTTGTAGCCGCGCCGCCAGCGCGCGATCGCCTCGATCTCCGCGTCCTCGGTGATCGCCAGGTTCTCCAGCAGGTAGCGGAGGTAGCGCCCATGCGTGGCCGCGCTCTCGGTGGAGGAGACGCCGGGCGCCAGGTGCGGATCGAGCCGCACCCGCGCCCGCAGCTCCGCGTCCTCCACCTGCGCGGGGCTGGCGGCGCGGCCGCGCGTGCGCAGGTGGTCGGCGATGACGCCGTAGTTCATGCGCAGGAGCGTATTGCCCGCGTCGAAGATGACGGCGCGGACGGGCGGGCGGGCCGGTGATCCGGGGCGGTTCATGGGGCCGGGCTGTCCGGCACTCATTATAATGAGGCCGCCCATGAGAGCAGCCCTCCTCCGGCTGGCGACCACGGCATGGGCCGACCACGGCGGTCCGCCGCGCGCGGAGGGATTGAGCCCGCTGATGGTCGGCCTCCTGGCGGGCGCGCTGGCCCTGGCCGCGGGCGTCCTCATCGTGGTCATCGTGATGCTACTGACGCGCAAGCCGTCCTCGCCGGCCCGAAAGCCGGAATGACCGCCTTCGGCATCGCGGTCCGCTGGCTGCACCTGGCCTGCGGCCTCGGCCTGGTGGGCCTCGTCACCGCGCTGCTCCTGGCCGGGCGCAGCGATCGGCCGACCGCGATCGCCTGGGAGGCGCGCATGCTCCGCTGGGCCCGCGGGCTCACCGGGCTGCTCCTCGTCTCCGGGCTCGCCGCGCTCGCCTACCAGACCGCGGTGGTCACCGGCCGCGCGGGCGCCGCGCTCGATCCGGTGGCGTGGGCGCAGCTCCTCGCCCGGAGCCAGTTCGGCACCGTCTGGCTGGTGCGCCACGGCCTGCTCCTCCTGCTGGCCGCG
>DASQAL010000098.1:0-17298 GCA_035635775.1 Candidatus Acidiferrum sp. | reverse complement strand
CCTCCAAGACCGTCTCCTACGGCGAGGGCGGCGTGGGCTGGGTGGCGATCCATCGCCAGACGATCGAGATCACCGACATCGCCGAGGACTCCCGGTTCAAGTTCAAGGAGTGGGCGGCGTCCCACGGGCTGCGCAGCCTGCTCGCGGTGCCCATCGTGCTCCAGGACACCCTGCTGGGAGTGCTCTCCCTCAGCGGGCGCGGGCCGATCCGGCTCGGCCCCGACGATCAGCAGCTCCTCGAGAGCTTCGTGGCGCAGGCGGGCGTGGCCATCCGCAACGCGGGCCTCTACGGCGAGACCCGTGGTCGGCTCGAGGAGAGCCGGGCGCTCCTGGAGGTGGCCGAGATCCTCAACTCCACACTGGATTCGAAGCGGCTGCTGCGCGAGGTCACCATGAAGATCGCCCAGGTGTGCCGGGTGGATCGGTGCTCCATCCAGCGCTGGGTCGACGGCCGCGTGGTGCCGCTCATGTCCCAGTTCGCCGACGGTCACCAGGATCCCGACGCCTGGGACCGGTACCGCCGCCTGGCCGCGTCGCTGCCCGCGCGGCCGGCGCTGCACGCGCGCACCGTCGAAACGCGGCGGCCCGTGATCGTGCCCGACACCGCTACGAGCGACCTGGTCCCCGCGGAGTGGGTGGAGGTCTTCCAGCTGAAGTCGACCATGACCGTCCCCCTGATCCGGCAGGACGAGGTGATCGGGGTCATGGGCCTCGACCACACCGAGCGGGCGACGCCCTTCGAGCCGTGGCAGGTGGACCTGGCCATGGCCATCGCGGGTCAGCTCGCGCTCTCGCTGGCCAACGCGCAGCTCTATACCCAGGTGCAGGAGCGCCTGCGGGAGACGACGGCCCTGCTGTCCGTCGGCCGCGCCCTCTCGCAGCCGGAGTCGAGCGGCCACCTCATGCGCACGGTGGCCCGCGAGGTGGCCCACGCCTTCGGGGCCGACATGGTCGGGGTCTACAGCCTCGACGCCAAGCGCGACGCGCTCGTGCCCACCGCGGGCTACCACGTGCCCAAGCACCTGCTCGAGCACTTCCTGACCCGGCCCTTCACCCTCGCGCGCTTTCCCGCCCTGGCCCAGGTCTGGCGCGAGGGGCGGGCCGCCTGGTCCTCGGACGTCCTGGCGGACCCGCGCTTCGACCGCGGGGTGCTTGAGGGCATCGACGCCCACTCCGTCCTCTTCGCCCCCACCACCGTGCGGGGCGAGCCGGTCGGCGCGCTCTTCCTGGTCTGGTGGCAGACCGGGCGCGAGTTCGGCGAGTCGGAGGTGCGGCTCCTCGAGGGCGTGGCCGCCCAGGTCGGCCTCGGCATCGAGAACATGGAGCTGGCGCGGCAGACGGAGCTGAAGCTCCAGGAGACGGAGACGCTCCTGTCGGTGAGCCAGACGCTCGCCTCGACCCTCGACGTGGATGCGCTGACGCGCCAGTTCCTGCGCCTCGTGGCGCGCGGTCTCGGCGCGGACAGCGCGGGCATGTGGCTGCTGGAGGACGACGGGGAGTGGATGACGCCGCTGGCGGGCTACCACGTGCCCTCGGAACGGATGGAGGCGCTCCGTCACCTGCGCCTGTCGGTCCGCCGTCACGCGTTCTACCGCGAGGCGGCGGAGCAGCGGCGCTCCGTCATCTCCACCGACGCGGCCAACGACCCGCGCATCCCCGAGGAGGTCCGCCGGAGCGCGCCGGTGCGCACCCACCTCTTCGTGCCGATCTTCGCCCAGGAGCAGATGATCGGCGGCTTCTCCGCGGGCTGGTGGGACAAGGCCCGCGAGCTCTCGGAGGCCGAGCGCCGGCTGATGGAGGCGGTGGCGAGCCAGGCGGGGGTGGCGCTGCAGAACGCGCGGCTCTTCCAGGACAACCAGCGCCGGGTGCAGGAGCTGTCGGTGCTCCACGAGCTGTCGCGCTCGGTCACCGGCCAGCTCGACCAGGCCGGGATCCTGGACTCGCTGCATCAGCAGGTACCCCGCGTGCTGGACGTCCGGCACATGGCGGTGGTGCTGCTGAACGAGGAGCACGATCGACTGAACGTCGTGCTGCGCGTCCGGGACGGGCGCCGGTGCGACGACGACGAGCCGCGCTCCTACCCGCTCGACCAGGCCGGGCTCACCACCATCGTGCTCAACAGCGGCCGGCCGATCCGGAGCACGGACTACCTCGCCGAGTGCCGACGGCACCGGGTGGCGCCGGTCGCCAACGCCATGGACATGCCGCACGTCCTCATCGTGCCGATGACCGCGGGCGACCGCGCGATCGGGTTGCTGTTACTGCGCAGCGCGGACCGCGCGTTCACCGATGCGGACGAGCGGCTCCTCGTCAACATCGCCCAGCTCGTCACCCTCATGCTCCGCAGCGCGCGCCTCTACGAGGAGCGCACGCGGGCCCTCGGCGAGCTGGGCGCCGCCCAGGACCAGCTCGTGCGCACCGAGAAGCTCCGCGCGCTCGGCGAGATGGCCTCGGGGGTGGCCCACGACTTCAACAACCTGCTCGCCTCCATCCTGGGGCGCGCGCAGCTCCTGCTCGAGCGGACCCAGGACGTCAAGCTGCGCCAGTGGCTCAAGGTCATCGAGCGCGCGGCCATGGACGGCGCCCGCACCGTGCGCCGCCTGCAGGACTTCACGGGCATCCGGCGCGACCAGCCGGCGGTGGCGGTGGACCTCAACCAGGTCGTCCAGCAGGTCCTCGAGACCACCGAGTCGATCTGGCGGCAGGACCGGCGCCGGAGCGGTGTCGAGATCGAGGTGGAGACCGATCTGGCGGAGGGGCTGCCGCCGGTGGCGGGGGATCCGGCCGAGCTGCGCGAGGCCTTCACCAACCTGGTGCTCAACGCGGTCGACGCGATGCCGGGGGGCGGCACCCTCACCCTGCGCACCCAGATCGCCGACGGGCAGGTGCAGGTCGAGGTGCGCGACAGCGGGACGGGCATTCCCGAGCACATCCGCGAGAAGATCTTCGACCCGTTCTTCACGACCAAGGGGCCGAAGGGCACCGGCCTCGGGCTCTCGATGGCCTATGGTATCCTGCAACGCCACAACGGGCGGATCACGGTCGAGAGCGCAGAGGGCCACGGCACGATCTTCCGCCTGCTGTTCCCCGCCGCGGTCTCGGGCTCGGTGGTGGAAGCGGCTCCGCCGCCCGCGGCGCCCGCCGGCTCGTCGGTCTCACTGCACTGCCTGGTGGTGGACGACGAGGAGGAGGTGGGCGAGGTGGTGGCCGATATCCTGACCACCGCCGGCCACACCGCGGTGACCGCGCGGAGCGGCCAGGAAGGCGTGGACCGACTGGGCGCCGAGCGGTTCGACGTGGTCTTCACGGACCTGGCGATGCCCGGCATGACGGGCTGGCAGGTCGCGCGCGCGGTCAAGGACCGGGCGCCGGAGGTGCCGGTGGTGATGATGAGCGGATTCGGCGTGGAAGTGGCGCCGGAGGATCTGCCCGCGCGCGGCGTGGACCTGGTCCTGGCCAAGCCGCTGCAGATCCAGGACATCCTGCGCGCGCTGGCCTCGATCCGATCGGGTACCGGCCGGCCGTGACCAGCCCCATCATCACCGAGGCGGTGCGCGCGCTCGTGGACCGCCGCGACCTCACGCGGCTCGAGGCGGCGGGCGCGATGGAGGCCATCATGTCGGGCGCGGCCACCAATGCCCAGATCGCCGCGTTTCTCACCGCGCTGCGCATGAAGGGCGAGACCGTCGAGGAGCTGATCGGCTTCGCCCAGGTCATGCGGCAGAAGGCGGTCAAAGTCCGCGCCAGCGGCGCGGATCTCGCTCAGACGGGTACGGACCGGGAAATGCTGATCGACACCTGCGGCACCGGGGGCGACGCCTCCGGGACCTTCAACGTCTCGACCGCGACCGCGTTCGTGGTGGCGGGGGCGGGGGTCAAGGTGGCCAAGCACGGCAACCGCTCCGTCTCCTCGCTCTGCGGCTCCGCCGACGTGGTGGAGACCCTCGGGATCAACATCGAGCTGAGCGCCCCGAAGGTCGCCCGGTGCGTGGACGAGGTGGGGATCGGCTTCCTCTACGCGCCGCTGCTGCACACCGCCATGAAGCACGTGATGGCCGCGCGCCGCGAGATGGGCGTGCGCACCGTCTTCAACATGCTGGGACCGCTTACCAATCCCGCGGGGGCCAACGCCCAGGTGATCGGGGTGTACGCGGCTGCGCTCACCGAGCCGCTCGCCCGGGTGCTGGCCGAGCTGGGCACCATCCGCGCCTTCGTCGTCCACGGCGCCGACGGGCTCGACGAGATCTCGAACACCGGGGAGAGCCACATCGCCGAGGTCCACGAGGGCGTGGTGCGGTCCACCCGGGTGCGCCCGGAGGACTTCGGCCTGCCGCGGGCCGTGATCGGCGACCTGCAGGGGGGCGACCGGCAAGAGAACGCGGACATCATCCGGCGGGTGCTCGGCGGCGAGGCGGGGCCGCGCCGCGACATCGTGCTGATGAACGCGGCGGCGGCGCTGGTGGCGGGCGGCAAGGCCCGCGACCTCAAGGAGGGCGTGGGGGTGGCCGCCCAGTCGATCGACTCGCGCGCGGCCGCTCGGAAGCTGGACGCGCTGGTGACGTTCTCCCAGCACCTGAGCGCCGAGGCCCCCGTCTAGCCCCCCTGGGGGCCGGCCGGGCCCCATTGACCCCGCGAGCCCGGCGCGGTTACAATGGGCGCCGGTCGCAGTAACTGCTTGTCGTGCCTGAGTGAATCCCGATCCGATGCTCGACAAGCCCGATGGTGCTCGACAAGGAAGTTGAGCGGCCGCAGGAGTTCTAGAACACTGAGCGTGGGGGCTCACTTGGCCAGTCGCGTGCCGCGGTATCACCAGATCGCTCAGACGCTTCGCGAGCGGATCGCCACGTCGGGCCAGGGGCCGGGCGAGCGTCTGGACAATCAGCGGAGCCTCGCGCGCGAGTTCGGTGTCACCCTCATGACGCTGCGCCAGGCGCTCGACCTGCTCGAGCGAGACGGTCTCATCGCCCGCCGGCACGGCCTCGGCACCTTCGTCGCGCGGCCCGCCATCGACTACGACATCCTGCAGCTTCGCGCGCTCGCCGGGGACCTCTCGGCACTGGGTGAGGACGTGGCGACCCGCTTCCTCCGTAGCCACTTCGCGGCCGCCGATCGCCGGGTGGCCGAGGCGCTGGGATTGGCGGAGCAGGCGGAGGTCTTCGTGCTCGAGCGCCTCCGGCTCGTGGACGGCGAGCCGGTGAGCTTCCAGGCCTCGTACCTGCCCGCCGCGCTGGGTGCGGAAGTCTCTCGCTTCGACCTGGCGGTGACGCCCCTCCGCCAGGTGCTGACCTTCAAGCTGGGAATCGAGATCACGGCTGCCCGCGAGACCGTCTCCGCGGTGCCGCTCGATCGCCGCGCCGCCCGCGAGCTGGGTTGCCGGCCCGGCCTCGCCGCCTTCCGCTCCGACCGCGTGTCGGTCGGCCCGGACGGCACCCCGATAGTGTACGACCGCGTCTTCATCCCGGGCGACCGCTTCCGCATCACGCGCACCCTGAGATACGACACGCCGAGCAACACCGCGAACAGCACTACGGACGGCATCACGGTCACAACCGCGGCCGCCGGCCACGACGCATCGACGGGTCCAATTGCGTCAAGCAAAGCAGTTCGGATGAGCGCTTGCGCGAAGGAGCCGAACCGCCGACCTGACATCTTCCACAGTCAACCGCGATGAAAGAGCTTCAAAGCATGAAAGGGCCTCGGGCATGAAGATCCTCGTCATGATCAAGCAGGTTCCGGACACGGCCACGCAGGTGAAGATCGGCGGCGACGGGCGCGCCATCGACACCACGGGCATCACCTGGATCGTCTCCCCGTACGACGAGTTCGCGCTGGAGGAGGCGCTCCGGATCAAGGAGAAGCGCGGGCAGGGCGAGGTGGTCGTCGTGTCGCTCGGCCCCGACCGCGGCAAGGAGGCGCTGCGCTCGTGCCTGGCCATGGGCGCCGATCGCGCCATCCACCTGAACGATCCCGCCTGGGCGGAGGCCGACACCCTGGCGACCGCGCGCGCGCTCGCCG
This sequence comes from Candidatus Acidiferrum sp., assembly GCA_035635775.1. Taxonomy (GTDB): domain Bacteria; phylum Methylomirabilota; class Methylomirabilia; order Rokubacteriales; family CSP1-6; genus CAMLFJ01. The sequence continues at coordinate 11,283 of DASQAL010000098.1, read as the reverse complement.
GCGTGATCAAGCAGGAAGCGCCCGGGCTGGCCCTCTTCGGGCGGCAGGCCATCGACGACGACATGGGCGCGGTGGCCGCGCAGGTCGCCGAGCTGCTGGGCTGGCCGTGCGCCTCCTGGATCATGGAGCAAGCGGTGGACGAAGGCGGCAAGACGATCCGGGTGGCGCGCCAGGTGGAGGGCGGGCTCGAGATCTTCGACCTGCCGCTGCCCGCGGTGGCCTCCGCGCAGAAGGGGCTCAACGAGCCCCGCTATCCCACGCTGAAGGGGATCATGGGCGCCAAGAAGAAGGAGATCAAGGACGTCAAGGCGGCCGATCTCGGTCTCGCGGCCGAGCCGCCCGCGCTCAGCGTGGTCAAGCTCGAGAGCCTGCCGCCGCGCCCGCCCGGCCGCATCATCCAGGGCGAGCCCGCCGCCGCCGCCAAAGAGCTCGTCCGCGCCCTCCGCGAGGACGCCAAAGCAATCTGAACGAATGTCCGCCAACTGGGGGAGTGCGGGGGCCATATCGGGGCCCCCGCAGCTGAAGAGCTTGAAGAAGTAAACGGATGTCCGCAACCACGAAAGAAGGGGACGACATGCCAGGCGCGTACTGGTGCATGGTGGAAGACGATCGGCAGGGCGCACCCAAGAAGGTCATGGCCGAGGTGCTGGGCGAGGCCTCACGCTTGGCCAGCGCGGCGGGGGCGTCGGCCGAGGCGGTGTGGGTGACGGACAAGGCCACGCCGGAGGGGCTCACGCAGCTCGGGGAGTGGGGCGCCAAGCGGGTCTGGCTCTTCGAGAACGCGGCGTTCGCGCCGTACCGCGCGGAAGTCTGGACGCCGGTGGTGGCGGAGCTGGCCGGCAAGGAGGCGCCGCAGGCCATCTTCGCGCCGGTGACCACGCGGCAGCGCGAGTTCATGGCCCGGCTGGCGGCGCGCCTGGGCGCGGGGCTCTCCGCGGACTCCACCGTCCTGACCGCCGACGGCGGCAAGCTGGTGGCGACCCGGCCGGTCTACGCGGGCAAGCTGCTGGCGAAGATGACGTGGGCGAAGACGCCGTGGATGGTGACGCTGCGGCCCAACGTGTTCCGTCCCGGCGACGGCGCGGGAGGCGCGGCGGCGGTGGAGAAGCCCGCGGCGAGCATCCCGGCCGAGAGCATGAAGCTGGTCGAGCGCAAGCAGGAAGCCGCCACGGGCCTGCCCGAGCTGAGCGAGGCGGATATCGTCGTCTCGGGCGGCCGCGGCCTCAAGGGCCCGGAGAACTTCGTCATCCTCGAGGAGCTCGCCAAGGTGATGGGCGCGGCGGTCGGCGCCTCTCGCGCCGCGGTGGACGCGGGCTGGCGGCCGCATCGCTTCCAGATCGGCCAGACCGGCCGCACGATCTCGCCCAAGCTCTACCTGGGCTTCGGCATCTCGGGCGCCATCCAGCACCTCGCGGGCATGCGCACGTCGAAGGTGATCTGCGCGATCAACAAGGATCCCGAGGCGCCGATCTTCAAGATCGCCGACTACGGCATCGTCGGCGACCTCTTCGAGGTCGCCCCCCTGCTCACAAAAGAGTTCAAGCAGCTATTGGAGAAATAGCAGAGGAGCAAAACGAAACAATGAACGAGTGTCCGCCGACTGGGGGAGTGCGGGGGCCATTTCTCGGCCCCCGCAGCTGAAGAGCTTAAAGAACTAAGCGGATGTCCGCGGAAGGGGCTGAGGAGTGGACCTAGACCTCACGGAAGAGCAGACGATGATCCGGGACCTGGCCCGCGACTTCGCGGAGAAAGAGGTGCGCCCGATCGCGGAGTCCATCGATCGCGAGGCGCGCTTCCCCCGGGAGACCGTCGCCCGCATGGCCGAGCTGGGCCTGATGGGCATCGCGGTGCCGGAGGCGTACGGCGGCAGCGGAGGCGACACGGTGGCCTATGCCCTGGCCGTCGAGGAGCTGGCCCGGGCCTGCGCCTCCCACGCGGTCATCATGTCCGTGAACAACTCGCTCTACTGCGACCCGGTGTGCAAGTACGGTACCGAGGGGCAGAAGGCCCGCTTCCTCACTCCGTACGCCGCCGGGCAGAAGATCGGCAGCTTCGCGCTCACCGAGCCGGAGGCGGGCTCCGATGCGAGCAACCAGAGCACGCTCGCGACCCAGGCCGGCGACGACTACGTGCTCGACGGGCGGAAGGTCTTCGTGACCAACGGTCGCGAGGCCTCGGCCGCCCTCGTCTTCGCGCAGACCGATCGCGCGGCCGGGCACCGCGGCATCAGCGCCTTCCTGGTCGAGAAGGGCACCCCGGGGTTCACGGTGGTCAAGACCGAGGACAAGCTCGGCATCCGGGCCTCGGACACCGCCGAGCTCCTCTTCGAGCGCTGCCGGGTGCCCGCGGCCACCCGGCTGGGCGAGGCCGGGCAGGGGTTCAAGATCGCGCTCGGGACGCTGGACGTCGGGCGTATCGGCATCGCCGCGCAGGCGGTGGGCATCGCGGTGGCCGCCTACGAGGCGGCGCTGGCCTACGCGCGCGAGCGCAAGAGCTTCGGCGTGCCCATCGGCCAGCACCAGATGGTGCAGTGGATGCTGGCCGACATGGCGACCGCGATCGAGGCGGCGCGCCTGCTCACCCTGCGCGCGGCCTGGCGCAAGGACGCGGGCGCCCCGTACGGGCCGGAGGCGGCGATGGCCAAGCTGTTCGCGGCGGAGACCGTGATGCGTGTCACCACCGATGCGATCCAGGTGCACGGCGGCTACGGCTTCATCAAGGAGTACCAGGTCGAGCGGCATTTCCGCGACGCCAAGATCACCCAGATCTACGAGGGCACGTCCCAGATCCAGAAGCTGGTCATCGCCCGTCACCTGCTCACCGGCGTCGCCCAGGTGGCCTGAGGAGGACCGCGCGATTATGGATGCTCGACGGGGGACCGACGGCAAGGACCGATGGGAAGAGGAGAGCTACGGCCCGTTCGTCGAGCGCACGCCCGAGCGCGACGTGCCCTACGAGACGCTCTCCGGCATTCCGGTGCAGCCGCTCTACACGCCGGAGGATCTGGCGGGCTGGCGCTACGAGGACAAGCTGGGCTACCCGGGCGAGTTCCCGTACACGCGCGGGCCCTATCCCTCGATGTACCGCGGGCGGCTGTGGACGATGCGGATGTTCGCCGGCTTCGGCCGTCCCGAGGACACCAACGCCCGCTTCAAGTACCTCCTCGAGCAGGGGCAGACCGGGCTCTCGACCGCCTTCGACATGCCCGCGCTGATGGGCTACGACGCCGATCACCCGCGGGCGCGCGGGGAGGTCGGCCGCGAGGGGGTGTCGATCTCCACCCTCGCCGACTTCGAGATCCTCTTCCGCGATATCCCGCTGGACAAGGTGACGACGTCGATGACCATCAACTGCACCGCGTCGGTGGCGCTCGCCATGTACCTGGCGCTGGCCGACAAGCAGGGGGTGGGCTGGGACAAGCTGGGCGGCACCATGCAGAACGACATGCTGAAGGAGTTCATCGCCCAGAAGGAGTGGATCTCGCCGCCCGAGTCCGCGGTGCGCGTCGTCGTGGACACGATCGAGTTCTGCGCCAGGTACGTGCCGCGTTTCAACCCGGTGTCGATCTCCGGCTACCACATCCGGGAGGCCGGGTCGACCGCGGTGCAGGAGCTCGCCTTCACCCTCGCCGACGGCTTCGGCTACGTGCAGGCGGGGATCGAGCGCGGGCTCGACGTGGACGACTTCGCGCCACGCCTGTCGTTCTTCTTCGACATCCACAACGACTTCTTCGAGGAGATCGCCAAGCTCCGGGCGGCCCGGCGGATCTGGGCCACCGTGATGCGGGACCGGTTCCGGGCGAAGAAGCCGGAGTCGATGCGGCTACGCACCCACACCCAGACCGCGGGGGTCTCCGCCACCGCCCAGCAGCCGCTCAACAACGTGGCGCGGGTGGCGCTCCAGGCGCTGGCCGCGGTGCTGGGCGGGGCCCAGTCGCTCCACACCAACTCCTACGACGAGGTGCTGGCCCTGCCCACCGAGGAAGCGGTGACGGTGGCCCTGCGCACCCAGCAGATCATCGCCGAGGAGACCGGGGTGGCGCTGACCGCGGATCCGCTGGGCGGCTCCTATTTCCTGGAGCGGCTCACCGACCAGATGGAAGCCCAGGCGATGGACTACATCCGCAAGATCGACGAGCTGGGCGGCATCGTGCGGGCCATCGACATCGGCTACCCCCAGCAGGAGATCGCGGACGCGGCCTATCGCTACCAATTGATGGACGACCGCGGCGAGAAGGCGGTGGTGGGGGTCAACAAGTACGTGATGCCCGACGAGAAGCCGGTCGAGTACCTGCGCATCGACCCCGCGATCGAGCGCGAGCAGATCGAGCGGGTGGGGCGGGTCAAGGCCTCCCGCGACCCGGCGCGGGTCGAGAAGCGCCTCAAGCAGCTCACCGCCGCCTGCCGCGACAACCAGAACGTCATGCCGGTGCTGGTGGACGCGGTGAAGGACTACGTCTCGCTGGGCGAGATCGCCGACGTGTATCGCCGGGTGTTCGGGCTCTACCGAGAGCCGATCATTTTCTGAGGAGAGCCAACCATGACTGAGCCGATCCGGATCAACCGGTCCACCACCCGCAAGCCCAAGCCGAAGGACGGCGACCTGGGATTCGGGCAGATCTTCACCGACCACATGTTCCTGGCCGACTTCCAGGAAGAGAAGGGGTGGTACGACCCTCGGGTCGAGCCGTACGGGCCGCTGTCCCTCGACCCGGCCACCGCGGTCCTGCACTACGCCCAGGCCATCTTCGACGGCCTCAAGGCGTTCCGCGGGGTGGACGGCAAGATCCGCCTCTTCCGGCCCCAGAAGCACGTGGAGCGGATGAACAACTCGGCGCGGCGCCTCTGCATCCCGCCGCTGGATCCGGACCTCGCGCTGCAGTCGCTGGTGCGCGTGGTCGATATCGACCGCGACTGGGTGCCGAGCACGGTGGGCACCTCGCTCTACATCCGGCCCACCATCATCGCGAGCGAGGCGTTCCTCGGGGTGCGGCCGGCCAAGTCGTACATCTACTTCGTCATCCTCTCCCCGGTGGGCGCCTACTATCCGGAGGGCATGGCCCCGGTGAAGATCCTGGTGGTGGACAAGTACGTCCGCGCGGTGGACGGCGGGGTGGGCGGAGCCAAGACCTCCGGCAACTACGCGGCCAGCCTCTTCGCGAGCGACGAGGCGAAACACGAAGGATTCACCCAGGTGCTGTGGCTCGACGGCGTCCACCGCAAGTACCTCGACGAGGTGGGTACCATGAACATCATGGTGAAGATCGGCGACGAGATCATCACTCCGCCGCTGACCGGGACCATCCTGCCCGGCGTCACCCGCGACTCCTCGCTGGCCCTCCTCCGCAAGTGGGGGCTCAAGGTGAGCGAGCGGCAGGTCTCGATCGACGAGGTGGTGGAGGCCCACGAGCGCGGCAAGCTGGACGAGGTGTGGGGCACCGGCACCGCGGCGGTCATCTCGCCGGTGGGCGAGCTGGCCTACAAGGGTCGGAAGATGGTGATCAACCGCGGCAAGATCGGGCCGCTGACCCAGCGGCTCTACGACGCCATCGTGGCCATCCAGTATGGGCAGGCGCCCGATCCCGACGGCTGGACGCTCACGATCTGAGTGGAGGGTCACGATGACCGACTGCGTCTTCTGCAAGATCCGAGACGGCCAGATCCCCTCGATGAAGATCTTCGAGGACGACAAGACGCTGGTCTTCATGGACATCAACCCGCTCAACGCCGGCCACTGCCTGGTGATCACCAAGGCCCACACGCCCAATCTCTTCGAGGCCGAGATCGCGGATCTTCAGGCCGCCATCGCCACCGCCCAGCGGGTGGGCCTGGCGATCCGGGACGCCCTCAAGCCCGACGGGCTCAACATGCTCCAGGCCAACGGGGCGGCCGCCTTCCAGTCCGTCCTGCACTACCACCTGCACCTGATCCCGCGCTGGGCCAACGACGGCAAGGGGTTCGACTGGAGGCTCGTGCCGGGCAACCGCGAGCAGATCATGAAGGCGGGGGAGCGCCTGCGGGCGCTCCTGCACTGATGGCGGCCGAGCGAAAGGTGCGCGTGCTGGTGGCCAAGCCCGGCCTGGACGGGCACGACCGCGGTGCGAAGATCGTGGCGCGCGCCCTCCGCGACGCGGGGTTCGAGGTGATCTACACGGGATTGCACCAGACCCCGGAGCAGATCGTCGCGACCGCGGTGCAGGAGGACGTGGACGCGGTGGGGCTGTCGGTGCTCTCGGGGGCCCACAACTATCTCTTCGGGCGCGTGCTCGACCTGCTCAAGGAGAAGGGTGCGGACGACATCGCGGTGTTCGGGGGCGGTATCATCCCGCGGGAGGACATCCAGGCCCTCAAGGCCCTCGGGGTCAAGGAGCTGTTCACGCCCGGCACGTCGACTCAGGACATCATCCGCTTCGTGCGCGAGAACATACGAGCAGTTGCTTAGCGAGGCGCAGCCGAAGGCGAGCCGGCAGTGGTAGGGCGAGGCGCAGCCGAAGGCGAGCCGAGCGAATAAAAGAAAGGTAGTCACCGTGTCAGCGGATAGCGCGAATTCATGAACTTCGCCCTCACCCCCGAGCAGCAGGAGGTGCGGGCCCTCGCCCGGGATTTCGCGGAGCGCGAAGTCGCCCCGGTGATCCACCACTTCGACGAGACCCAGGAGTTCCCCCACGAGATCCTGGCCAAGCTGGCGGGCACCGGGCTCATGGGCGCGCTGGTGCCCGAGGAGTACGGCGGGGCGGCGCTCGACTACGTCTCCTACGCGCTCGCGGTGGAGGAGCTGAACCGGGTGGACGCCTCCGTCGGCATCACCATGTGGGCGCACAACTCGCTTTGCACCAACCACATCGCGCTCTTCGGCTCGCGCGAGCAGAAGGCGGCCTACCTGCCGCGGCTGGCCCGCGGCGAGGCGCTGGGCGCGTGGGCGCTCACCGAGCCCGGCTCGGGCTCCGACGCGGCCGCGATGCGCTCGCGCGCGATCCCGGACGGCGATCACTTCGTGCTCAACGGGAGCAAGGCCTTCATCACCAACGCGGGGGTGGCGGAGATCGCGGTGGTGATGGCGGTGACCGATCCGGCGCGCGGCACCAAGGGCATCTCCGCTTTCATCATCGAGCGGGGCACGCCCGGCTTCAGCGCCGGGAAGCCGTACCGGAAGCTCGGTCTGCACGCCTCCAATACCGCCGAGCTCCACCTCGACAACGTGCGGGTGCCCGCGACCGCCCTCTGCGGCGAGCGCGACATGGGCTTCGTCAACACCATGCAGGTGCTCGAGGGCGGTCGCATCGCGATGGCCGCCATGGCGGTGGGGCTGGCCCAGGGCGCGCTCGACGAAGCGCTCAAGTACATGAAGCAGCGCTCGGCCTTCGGCAAGACCCTGGCCGAGTTCAACGGCCTGCAGGGTATGATCGCGGACATGGGAACCGAGGTGGAGGCGGCCCGGCTGCTGACCCTGCGGGCCGCCGTGCTCAAGGACCGCGGGCGCCCGGCCAGGACCGCGGCCTCGATGGCCAAGGTCTTCGCCTCCGAGGTGGCCATGAAGGCGGCGACCAAGGCGCTCCAGATCCACGGCGGCGCCGGCTACATCACCGAGTTCCCCATCGAGCGGATCTTCCGCGACGCCAAGATCACCGAGATCGGCGAAGGCACCTCCGAAGTCCAGCGGATGGTCATCGCCCGCGACATCCTCGGCACGCGGAGCTGAGCCGGTGGCCGAGCCGAGCGTGCTCTACGCGGCGCGGGACGGCGTGGCCACCATCACGCTGAACCGGCCGCACGTGCTCAACGCCCTCGACCTGGCGCTGTCCGTGGAGCTGGCCGACGCCGCGGAGGTGGCGGCCCGCGACGCGGACGTGTGGGTGGTGGTAGTGCGGGGCGCGGGCCGGGCGTTCTGCTCGGGCATGGACCGTACCGTGCTCTCGGCGGGCGGGATCGACGAGGCCTTCTACCGGAACTGGGTCCGCGCGCTGAACTCCCTCGAGGACATGGACAAGGTGGTGGTCTCGGTCCTCCACGGCCATTCCATCGGCGGTGGGCTCCAGCTCGCGGTCGCGTGCGACCTGCGCATGGCCGCCACCGACGCCGTCCTCGGCCTGGGCGCGACCCGCCACGGCCTCATCCCGGACGGCTCGATCCTGCGCCTGGCCCGCCTCGTCGGGCTCGGCCGCGCCAAGGAGCTGACCCTGCTCAATGACCACGTGACGCCGGAGGCGGCGCTCGCCATGGGCTTGGTCAACTGGGTGGTGGAGCCGGCGGGAGTGGATGCGGCGCTCGCGGGCATCGTGGAGAAGGTGTTTCACTCCTCGCGCACCGCCACCGGGCACGCCAAGCGGCTGCTGCACGCCTCCTTCCACCGGGACCCGCGCGAGATGATCGAGGAGGTGATGCGGGCCCAGATCGAGTGCATGACCTCCTGGGAGGTGGAGCAGGCCAATCGGGCCTGGGACGAGCGACGGGAGCCGCGCTTCTACCCGCCGCCCCCGTCCCGGAAACCGTGAGCGCGGGTGGTATCATCGGCGGCCTGATGGCCAGCGACGTCATCCTGGAGACACGGGGGCTCACGAAGGAGTTCCGTGGCTTCGTGGCGGTCAAGGACGTCAGCCTGCAGGTGCGGCGCGGGACGATCCACGCCCTGATCGGGCCCAACGGCGCCGGCAAGACCACCTGCTTCAATCTGCTCACCCACTTCCTCGCCCCGACCCGCGGGCGGATCAGGTTCAACGGGCGGGACATCACCGGCCGCCGGCCCGCCGACATCGCCCGCCTCGGGCTCGTGCGCTCGTTCCAGATCTCGGCGGTGTTCCCACATCTCACCGTGCTGGAGAACGTGCGGATCGCGCTCCAGCGGCGGCGCGGGCGCTCGTTCGACTTCTGGCGCTCCGAGCGCGCCCTCGAGGGGCTCGGGCCGCGCGCCCTCGAGCTGCTCGAGGCGGTCGGGCTCGGCGGGTTCGCGGCCACGACCGCGGTCGAGCTGCCGTACGGACGGAAGCGCGCCCTCGAGATCGCGACCACGCTCGCGCTGGAGCCCGAGATGATGCTGCTCGACGAGCCCACCGCGGGCATGGCCCACGAGGACGTGGATCGCATCTCGGCGCTGATCAAGCAGGTGGCGCGCAACCGGACGGTCCTCATGGTGGAGCACAACCTCGGGGTGGTGGAGCACCTGTCCGACACGATCACGGTGCTCTCCCGGGGCGAGGTGCTGGCCGAGGGCGACTACGCCCAGGTGTCGGCGAACCCGGATGTGATCCAGGCCTACATGGGATCCGGCCATTCCTGACCGCGAGATCCCCGCGGGCGGCCCGGGGGACGCGCCGCTGCTGGCGGTGCGCGACCTGCACGCCTGGTACGACGAGTCCCACGTCCTGCACGGCGTCGACTTCGACGTGCGGCCGGGCGAGGTGGTGACGCTCCTGGGACGCAACGGCGCGGGCAAGACGACCACGCTGAAGTCGGTGATGGGCATCGTCACCCGGCGGCGCGGGTCGGTGCGCTTCGGCGGCGAGGAGGTGATCCACCGCCCCTCGAACGTCATCGCCCGCCTCGGCATCGCCTTCTGCCCCGAGGAGCGGGGGATCTTCGCCAGCCTCAACGTGAGCGAGAACCTCACGCTGCCGCCGGTGGTCCGCCCGGGGGGCCTGCCGCTCGAGACCATCTTCGGGCTGTTCCCGAACCTGCGGGAGCGGCTGCGCAGCCAGGGCACCAAGCTCTCGGGCGGCGAGCAGCAGATGCTCGCGATCGGCCGGATCCTCCGCACGGGGGCGCGGCTCCTGCTCCTCGACGAGCCCACCGAGGGCCTGGCGCCGGTCATCGTGCAGCAGATCGGGGCGACCATCAAGCGGCTCAAGGGCGAGGGCTTCACCATCCTGCTCGTGGAGCAGAACTTCCGCTTTGCCTCCACGGTGGCCGACCGGTACTACGTCATCGAGCGCGGGAGGGTCGTGGACACGATCGACAACGCCCTGCTGGGGGCGAGCATGGACCGCCTCCACAACTATCTCGGGGTATGATCCCCGCACCGTTTCTCACCCCCAACCAAAGGAGCTCTTGAGATGAGGAACCCTGTCGTGATCGCCGCGACGGTCCTGGCGCTGCTGGCCGGGCCGGCGCAGGCCCAGATCTCCGACGGCATCGTGAAGATCGGTGTCCTCAACGACCAGTCCGGTCTCTACGCCGACCTGGCCGGCCAGGGCTCGGTGGTGGCGGCCCGCATGGCCGTCGAGGACTTCGGGGCCGCCGCCAAGGGCCTGAAGGTCGAGATCATCTTCGCGGACCACCAGAACAAGGCGGATGTGGGCTCGCAGATCGCCCGGCAGTGGTACGACGCCGAGAAGGTGGACATGATCATGGACGTGCCCAACTCCGGGGTGGCCCTCGCGGTCAACCAGATCACCCGGGACAAGGGCAAGGCGTTCATCGTGTCCTCCGCGGCCTCCTCGGACCTCACCGGGAAGGCCTGCTCCCCGAACACGGTGCACTGGACCTACGACACCTGGGCCCTCGCCAACGGCACCGGCCACGCCATCGTGAAGACCGGCGGGGACAGCTGGTTCTTCATCACCGCCGACTACGCGTTCGGCCACGCGCTCGAGCGCGACACCGAGGCGGTGGTCGTCAAGACCGGGGGCAAGGTGCTGGGCAAGGTCCGCCACCCGCTGAACAATCAGGACTTCTCCTCGTTCCTGCTCCAGGCCCAGGCCTCCAAGGCGAAGATCATCGGGCTGGCCAACGCCGGCGGCGACACCACCAACGCGATCAAGCAGGGCGCCGAGTTCGGCATCGTCAAAGGCGGGCAGAACTTCGCCGGGCTGCTCGTGTTCCTCACCGACGTCCACGCCCTCGGCCTGGACAAGGCGCAGGGGCTGATCTTCACCGAGACCTTCTACTGGGACCTCAACGAGCGCACCCGAGCGTTCGCCAAGCGCTTCGCGGAGCGGAACCGCGGGATCCACCCCACGATGATCCACGCCGGGGTCTACGCGGGCACGATCCACTATCTGAAGGCGATCGAGGCCCTCAAGGGCGACGATGGGGCCAAGGTGATCGCCAAGATGAAGGAGATGCCGACCGACGACCCGCTCTTCGGCAAGGGCACGATCCGCGCCGACGGGCGCAAGATCCACCCCGCGTATCTGGTCGAGGTCAAGAAGCCGGCCGAGTCGAAGTACCCGTGGGACTACTACAAGGTCCGCGCGACCATCCCGGCCGAGCAGGCCTTCCGGCCCATCGACCAGGGCGACTGCCCGCTCGTGAAAAAGTAACCGGAGCCCCCTCACCCTGCCCTCTCCCC
>DASQAL010000097.1:0-20928 GCA_035635775.1 Candidatus Acidiferrum sp. | reverse complement strand
AGCTCGAGCATCCGATCGTCCTGGGCGAGCTTCGAGGTGACGCCCGCCTGCCAGGTGACCCCCCGGCCCTTCAGCGCCCGCATGACCTCCTTCGGGCGCTCCGGCGTGCCGAAAAAGTCGGCATCATTGATCGAGATCATGCGCGAGCCGCAGTTGTCAATTTCCCGGATCACCTCCGCGACCGGCCGGTAGCGGAACTTGAGCCCGTTCATCAGCGGTTCGGCGCAGAACGTGCAGCCCTGGTGGCAGCCACGCGAGGTTTGCACGAAGGTGCGGTTGACGTAACGGTGCTTCTTGAGCAGGTCGTACCGCGGCATCGGCAAGCCTTCCATCGGGTGCAGCCGGTCGGCCCGGTAGGTACCGCGCATCGCGCCCCGCTCGAGATCGTCGAGGAGCTTGTCGAGCACGAGCTCCGCCTCCCCGATCACCACCGCGTCGCAATGCTTGAGCGCCTCCTGCGGCATGAAGCTGGGGTGCACGCCGCCCATCACGACCGGCACTCCGCGCGACCGGAACGCATCGGCGATCTCGTACCCGCGGTTCACGTAGCTCGTCATCGCCGACAGGCCAACCAGATCCGCCTTCAAGTCGAAGTCGATCGACTCGATGTTCTCGTCGGTGAGCACGACCTCGTAACGGTCCCGTGGGATGCCGGCCGCGACGGCCAGCAGGCCCGCGAGCGGCGAATAGAGGGCCCGGTTCAGGTATAGAGGCCGGGTGGTGAGGGAATCAGTCTTCGGATTGATGAGGTGGATGATGCGCGACCTCTTGGCGGTCACCCGACGGTTGACCATGGCCCGCTCCTCCTTACCAGGGTCGAACAGGTAGACACTTCCGCAGATGGAATTAGGAAATGGTAAGGCTCATGCCCGGAGGCGTCAAGGCGGTTCGGACTACTCCTGCCGGAGAGCGCTGTGGTAGGGTACGCGCCGTGAGCGAGACGACTCCCGCCGCGGGCCGGACGCCGGTGAGCCTCGGCACCGCCACGCCGGGCGGCGGATTCCCGGTCTACGGCGAGGCGGTGGCCGCTGTCATCAACGAGGTGGATCCCACGCTCGACGTGCGGCCCCGCAACACCAAGGGCAGCACCGAGAACGTGCCGCTGCTCGAGTCGGGCGCGCTCGATCTCGCGCTGGTGCAGGGCGAGGTCGCCCACGAGGCGCTCGCCGGCATCGGCCGCGCGCCCGCCGACCTGCGCGTGCTGGCCGCGATGTACTCCACCCCCGGCATGTTCGTGGTGCGCGCCGACTCGCCCTACCGCGCCATCGCGGATCTCGCGGGCCGGCCGGTGGCCTTCGGGGCGCGCGGCTCGGGCCTGATCATCCTCGCGCGCTACGTGCTCGACGGATTGGGCTTCGAGCGGGACCGCGACTTCCAGGCCGTCTTCCTCGAGGCGGCCGGCGACGGCCCCCGGATGGTGATGGACGGCACGGTGGCCGCGCTGTGGGGCGGCGGGCTCGGCTGGCCCGGCTTCACCGCGGTGGCCCGCGGTCCCGCCGGCGCGCGCTTCCTCGTGCCCGACCTGGACGGCATTCACCGCATCCAGACCAAGCATCCGTTCCTCAAGCTGATGCGCGTGCCCGCCGACTCCTACCCGGGGCAGACCGCGGACCTGGTCTCGGTGGGCTCGTGGAGCTTCATCATGGCGCGCCCGTCGCTGGCCGACGAGGTGGCTTATCGCCTGGCGCGCGCGCTGCACCGCGGCGAGGCCGCGCTCGGGGCCCGGCTCGCGCAGGCGCGCGAGACCACCGCCGTCAATACGGTGGCCGCGGTCGCGCGCCCGGAGCTGCTGCACCCCGGGGTGCGGCGCTATCTCGTCGAGGCCGGTTTTGGGGTCAGGTCTTGAAATACGACATTTCCGCCGCGCGCCGATCGGGCGGGGGCCGGAGAAATGTCGTATTTCAAGACCTGACCCCGATATAGGGGCGGAGGTCGACGCGGCGGCCGGCGGCGGCGGAGAGGTAGGCGCCGTAGATGACCGCGGTGACGTCGCGGGCGAGCGGGCCGTTGGAGAGGGGCTCGCGGCCGAGGGCCACGCTCTCCACGAAGTCCTGGATCTCCTGCGGGTAGCCGGTCGTCCACTCCTCGTCGGGCTGCGGCGCGGTCCAGCCCGCCTTGGTCTCGATCTTCTCCACGATGTACTCGTCCCCGAACACGGACGCGTCGGGCGCATAGGCCTGCACGAGGTCGTTCGGGTTGATATTGCAGAGCACCACCGCCTTGGCGCCGTAGATCGCCATCTGGTTGCGGATGCCGCCCAGCACCGTGTCGGCCGCCGAGATCGCCGCCACCGTGCCGTCGTCGAAGGTGATCAGCATGGTGCCCCAGTCCTCCACGTCGGCGCCCTCGACCGTGTTGAGATAGCGCGGCGTGGCCGCGCGGAAGGTCGCGGTGTCCGCGAGCTGGGCGGTCTCCGCCATCACCGAGACCGGGCGGACCGGGGCGCCGCGCAACCGGCGGCCTTCATCTGCCTTCAGATAGAGCGCGGCGCCGAGCGGGTGGCAGGCCTTGCCGATCAGCGAGCCGCCGCCGCCGGTGACCCAGCGCTTGTTGATCGGCGCGTGCGTGCCCGAGTGGCTCTCCTCGCCGACCAGCCTCAGGATCGGCCCGCCCGAGGCGGCGAGGAGCCGGCGCGCCTTCTGGATCGGAGGCGCGTACACCCAGTTCTCCGCGTAGCAGAGGCGGACCCGGGCGGCCGCGCACGCGGCCAGCACCTCGTCGGCGGCGGCCAGCGCCCGCGTCAGCATCTCCTCGCGCGGGGTGGCCGCCGGGCCGAAGAAGCCGGTGAGCGGCTTCTCCACGATCACGTGCTTGCCCGCGCGAGCGGCCTCGATCGCCATCGACGCGTGATGGTGCGCCGGCACGCAGAGATCCACCAGGTCCACCTCCGGATCGGCGAGCATCGCGTGGAAATCGGCGACCGCACGCGCCACCCCGAACTCCCGCGCGTAGGCCTGGGCCCGCTCGGGCCGCGCCGCAGTCACGCACGCGAGCGCGACGTCGACCCCGCGCACGTGACGGTACGCCTCGCCGTGGATGTGGGCCACGAAGCCCGCCCCCACGATGCCCACCCGCACTCTCGGTCGTGACGCCATCGCGTTCCTTCTCCTCCCGGCGCTCAGCGCGCCCGCAGCCGCCACCAGCCGAGCAGCGCCGCCACCCCGGCCAGTCCCATGCTTCCGTTCGTCATCAGCGCGCGCTCGACGCCCCAGCGCTCGGACATCGCCCCCACCATGAACGCACCGATCGGGAACACCCCGCCCCAGATCAGGGTGTAGATGCTCATGACCCGCCCGCGCAGCGCGTCGGGGGCCGCGAGCTGCATGGTGGTGTTGCAAGAGACCACCGCGATGATGCCGAAGAAGCCGGTGATGAACAGCACCGCCACCGCGGGCCAGAACGCGCGCACGAACGCCAGGCCGATGAGCCCGCCGCAGGCCAGCGCGGCCGCCGCGAACATCAGCGGGCGCGGGGGCCGCCGCGGGCCGAGGGTACCGAGGGTGAGCGCTCCGCTCACCGCCCCCACCCCGAGCGCGGCCATGAGGAAGCCGAAGCCCTCCGCACCCAGGCCCAGCACGGTGCGCACCACCAGCGGGACGTAGACCGTGAAGTTGAACACGCAGAGGCTCACCATGAAGGTGAGCCCGAGCGCCAGCCGCATCTCGCGGGTTCGCCAGACGTAACGGATGCCGACGAGGATCTCCTGGGCCACGCCCTGGCCGGAGCGCGGCTGCGGGAGCCCGCGGGCCCGCAGGGTGAGCATCATGACGATCGCGATGGCGAAGCCCACCGCGTTGAGCGCGAAGGCGGGCGCGATCCCGTAGCGGCCGATGATCACGCCCCCGATGCTCGGCCCCACGATGCGGGCCGCGTTGAAGCAGGCCGAGTTGAGCGACACCGCACTGCCCAGGTCGGCCCGGCCGACGATCTCGGCCACGAAGGACTGGCGGGCCGGCCCGTCGAGCACGTTGGCGAGCCCGACCCCGGTGGCGAGCACCGCCACGTGCCAGTACTCCACGTGGCCCCCGTAGACGAGCGCGCCGAGCACGAGCGCCTGGCCGCCCAGCACGGACTGGGTCACGAGCAGCAGCCGGCGCTTGCGCACGCGATCGGCGACCGCGCCCGACACGATCGAGAAGAGCAGGATCGGCGCGAACTGGAGCGTGCCGATGAGGCCCAGCCGCAGCGGGGACGAGGTGAGCTGCAGCACCAGCCAGGACTGGGCCACCGTCTGCATCCAGGAGCCGACCTGGGCCACGAACTGCGCCGCGAAGAACCGCCGGAAATCGGCGTGGCGGAACGCCCGGAGGCCGGTGGGGAGCGCCATCGGCGGCCGCTCAGCCGCCGGCCACGCCCTGGGTATTGACGAAGATCGAGTAGAGCGACTGGCTCGCGGCGAGGAAGAGCCGGTTGCGCTTGGCCCCGCCGAAGCAGAGGTTGGCGCAGCGCTCGGGCAGCAGGATGCGGCCGATGAGCTTGGCGTCGGGATTGTAGATCGCGACGCCGTCGAGCCCCTCGCCCCCGCCCCAGCCGCACCAGAGGTTGCCGTCGGTGTCGCAGCGCAGGCCGTCCGGGATGCCCGCCCCCGTGTTGACGAAGACGCGGCCGTTGGCGAGCGCGGTGCCGCCCGCGACCACGTCGAACACGCGGATCTCGCGCGGCATCGCTCCCGACACCACCACGTAGAGCCGGCTCTCGTCGGGGGAGAAGCAGAGGCCGTTGGGACGCGGGATGTCGCCGGTCGCCACGGTGGCCTTGCCGCTCCGGGGGTCGAGGCGGTACACGTTCGTGGGCAGCTCGAGCGGCGCGGTGTGCCCCTCGTAGTTGCCGAGCATGCCGAAGGGCGGATCGGTGAACCACACGCTGTCGTCCGACTTGACCACCACGTCGTTCGGCGAGTTGAGCCGCTTGTTCTCGAAGCGGTCCAGTAGCACCGTGACGGCGCCGTCGTACTCGGTGCGGGTCACGCGCCGGCTGTCGTGCTCGCAGGTGACGAGCCGGCCCTGACGGTCGCGCGTATTGCCGTTCGAATAGTGCGAGGGCTTCCGGAAGACGGAGACCATGCCGGTTTCCTCGTCCCAGCGCATGATGCGATCGTTCGGGATGTCGCTCCACAGGACATAGCGGCCGTCGCCGAACCACACCGGTCCCTCCGCCCAGCGGAAGCCGGTGGCGAGACGCTCCACCGCCGCGTTGAAGATGCGGTACTTGGCGAAGCTCTCGTCGAGGATCTGCACCGCCGGATCGGGATAGCGGACGGGCGCGGTCTGCATGACTCCGGATGGTCGCCACTCACGGCAGAGAAGTCAACAACCTTGTGCTACAGTCGCGCGACATGAGCCGCCCCGCGATCCGGCATCTCTCCAAGGTGGATCCGGTGATGCGCGCGCTCATCCGGCGCGTGGGGCCGTGCGGGCTCGCGGTGCGGAATCACTCGCCCTTCGAGACGCTGGTGCGCGCCATCGCGCATCAGCAGATCCACGGCCGGGCCGCCGAGGCGATCCTGGGCCGCTTCATCGCGCTCTTCCCGGGCCGGCGCTTCCCGAGGCCCGAGGACATCGCCACCGTGGACGCCCGCAAGATGCGCCGCGCCGGGTTCTCGCGGGCGAAGACCCGCTCGATCAAGGACATCGCCCGGAAGACGCGCAGCGGGCTGATTCCCACCCGGCGCGCCTGCCACCGCCTCGCCGACGCCGAGCTCATCGAGCGGTTGGTCCAGGTGCGCGGGGTCGGGCAGTGGACGGTGGAGATGCTGCTGCTCTTCACCCTCGGCCGCCCGGACGTCCTGCCGGTGGACGACTTCGGGGTCCGCGAGGGCTTCAAGGTCGCCTACGGCCGGCGCAAGCAGCCCACCCCGAAGCAGCTCCGGCGCTACGGCGCGCGCTGGGAGCCCTACCGCTCGGTGGCCGCGTGGTATCTCTGGCGCGCGGCCGAGAAGGCCCTGCACCGGAAGATCGAGCCGAACGTCACGTAGCGGACGGGCGCGCCCGCATCTGCTCGGGGCTCATGCCGTAGAACGTCCGCGCGCGGTCGCCCGGCCCCGGCCAGGGATGCGCGCGCAGGACCTCCTCGTTGATGTCGGCGCCCCAGCCCGGCGCGTCGGTGAGAAAGATGTGGCCGTCCTTGATCACGGGCGGCTTCGTCACCAGGTCCGCCTTCCAGGCCACGTCGTCGACGTCGATCTCCATGATGCGCACGTTGGGCAGCACCGCGCAGAGGTGCAGCGAATGGAGATCGGCCAGGTGGCTGTAGTAGTTGTGGGGCGCGATGTTGATCTCGTAGGTCTCGGCCATGCGCCCGATCTGCACGGCCTGGGAGAAGCCGTTCCAGGGCACGTCGATGATGGCCACGTCGACGGCGTGCAGCTCGAGGAAGGGCCGGTACTGGCGCGTGGTCACCAGGCTCTCGAGCGAAGCGAGACGGGTGGAAGTCGACTGCTTGATCTGCAGCAGGGCCTGCGGGTCCCAGTTGTCGTACTCGACCCACTGCATGTCGAACTTCTCGAGCAGCTTGGCCACCCGCAGCACGCCCTCGGTGCGGAAGTTGTAGTTGAGATCGAGGCAGAGGCCGACCTTGGGCCCCACCGCGTCGCGGAAGGTGCCGATCAGGCGCTCGATGGCCTCCAGGATCTCCGCGGTGGGCGCGCCGTCCGTGGAGTTGATGCCGCTCGCGAAGCCCGGGAAGTACACGGTGGCGGGATCTCCCGGGATCACCATGTTGGTCTTGAGCGCGGTGAAGCCGCGCGCCACCACTTCGCGGCCGAGCGCGGCGATGTCGTCGTAGGTGCGCAGCGGTGGCGTGCCCAGCACGTGGCCGAGCCGCGCCCGCGTCGTCCCGCAGTGCGACCAGTACAGGCGCATGCGGTCGCGCAGCGGGCCGCCGAACAGCTCGTAGACCGGCACGCCGAGGGCCTTGGCCTTGATGTCCCAGAGCGCCAGCTCGATGCCGGCCATCGCCTTGTGGGTCACCCCGCCCAGGTTCTGGCGCGTGGCCCGCAGCATGTCCCAGTACAGGCGCTCGACCGGCCGCGGGTCCTGGCCGATCAGCAGAGGGGCCAGGTCCCGGACGGAGCCCGCGATGCCGTACGGGCTGCGATTGTCGCTGCATTCCCCCCAGCCCACGAGGCCGTCGTCGGTCTCGACGCGGACGAAGGTCCAGGGGCGCCAGCCGCCGTCACAGTGCAGAGCTTCCACGCGCGCGATCTTCATGGCGACAGACCATGCCACAGCCGGCGCGCGCGAACAAGAGCAGGGCGAGGCGCAGCCGTGGCCGGGCGAGGTGAGCCGAAGGCGAGCCGAGCGGATAAGACAATCGAGCCGAGCGGATACAAGAATGCGGTCAGGGCCAGACCGCCGTGCCCTGCCGGAACTGCTCGAGCGTCAGGAGCCGGATGCGAGAGTCCGCGCGGGCCACCGCCCGCGCCGCCTCCGTGTTGTAGCCCCAGGCGGCGAGGAAGAGGCGCACGTCGTCCAGATCCGGATGCGTGGTCACGTGCTGGAGCGTCTCGAGGCGGTCTTCCACGAAGGCCAGCCGGGGCCGGCTCCCGTGCTCGGCGCGCCAGGCCGCGATCAGCGCGCGGAGATTCAGGCACTTGTGCACGCCCGTCTCCTTGCCCTGCACGTCCGCGAGCCGCACGCCCCAGTGGTCGAGGACGCGCCGCGCGAACGCGCCGTCCTTGGTCGTGACCAGCACGCTTCGCCCGGGCTCGGCCACGAGGCGGCGCAGCTCGTCGACGCTCCCGTACGGGGCATGGAGCGCGATCCAGCTCGCCTCGTCGGCGGCGATCCACTCGCGCCGCACCTCGTCGAGCGCGTGGCCAAGCCGCGCGATCAGCACGTCGCCGGCCGGCGACGCCGCCGCGACGAGCTCCGCGCGCACCCGCTCCCAGTCGCCCAGGATCTCCGCGCGCGGGATCTCCCTCGCGATGGCGCGCAGGAGCACCGGCATCTCCCAGCCGCTCAGGATCACCGGGCGCAGCGCGCAGAACGCCTCGAAGGCGCTCTCGGCGGGCGGCTCATCCGCCGGCCACACACGCGCACAGGTGCGGCGGCTCGTCTCGAAGTACTCGCGCAGGCCGTCGCAGCAGACGCCGTCGAAGTCGAGCGCCAGGATGTCGGGAATCGTCATAGAAGGACACCGCCCTGACGCGAACCGCGCCGAAGAAGATGCGCCCCCACCCCATAACCGGCCGACTTTTCAGCCATCGGCGACTGGCCTCCCTCTTGCTGCCTCTGGAGGA
The DNA here is from genome assembly GCA_035635775.1 of Candidatus Acidiferrum sp. Classification (GTDB taxonomy): domain Bacteria; phylum Methylomirabilota; class Methylomirabilia; order Rokubacteriales; family CSP1-6; genus CAMLFJ01. The sequence continues at coordinate 12,689 of DASQAL010000097.1, read as the reverse complement.
TCATGGCCTCACCGGAGCGCAACATCAGCACGGGGCCGCCGTCCGGCGCGCGCCAGCCGTCGAAACTGGACGAGCGGCTCGCGAGCCTCGATGACGAGGCCACGCATCTGCGCGCGGAAGTGGCCGCGCTGCAGGACGAGATCCGCTGGCTCACCGGCGAGGACGAGGAGCCACCGGGCTGGCTGGCGCGCGGCTGGGTGCGCGCCTCGCTGCTGCTGACCGCGGTGGGCATGGTCGCTCTCGTTTCGTTGCCGTATCTCCTGCACCTCGACGCCTCCGGTCCGCATGCCGATCCGACTCCCAGCGCGTCTGCACGCCCGGCCCCCGCGGCGCCGCGCGCCACGGTCGCGCCCGCGCCCGTCAAGGCCGCGGCCCAGGACGCGGCCCTCGCCCCGGCCCGCGTTCGCGCGCCCGAGGTCCCCGAGCCCGGGCGCATTCTTCCGGTAGACGCCCACCCGGGCGCCGCACCCCGGCCGCGGCCCGCCCGTGAGCGGCGCCCGGTCCAGCCGTCGGACGCCGCCGTCGCGGCGCCCGTGCGCGGCGAGAGCCCCTAGGGCCGCGCCGGCCCGCGCATCCGACCCGCCCACACCGACAGCGCGGCCACCGCGGCGGCCGCGGCGGCCAGCGTGAACGCGATCGCGTAGCTCCCCGTCGCGTCGAAGATTCGCCCCGCCAGCCACGCGCCCAGCGCGCTGCCGAGCGCGCTCGCCACCTGGGTCGCGCCGAAGATCGACCCGAAATGCGGCCCGCGGAAGCGGTCACTCATCATGGCGGGCACGATGAACGCGGTGACCGAGTAGCCGACCCCGAACAGCACCGCGTAGCCGAGCGCGAGCCACGCCGACGGGGCCAGCGCCACCAGCCAGAGCACGCCCACGCCGAGGATCATGCCGATCATGCCGAGCGCGTAGACCAGCTCGCGGGAGAGGTGATCCGAGATCCACCCCCCGCCCGTCTTGCCCAGGATGCTGGCGGCGCCCACCACGCTGATCACCGAGGCGGCGGTCATGGCCGAGAGGCCGTGGTCCACCAGGAAGGCGGCCTGATGGACGTGAAGCGTCTGGCTGCAGATGCTCCCGAGGAAGACGGCAAGACCAATGAGTCGAAAGGACGGATTGGCCAGCGCCCGTTCGAGGGAGTGCTCACCGGTGGCCGGATGGCCGTCCCCGCTGCGCGCGACGGGCACGCGGGGCAGCGGCGGCGCGTCGCGGATCGCCAGGTAGGTCGCGGGCAGGATCCAGAGCGCGCAGAGGACGGCGAGCACGCGGAACGCCCAGCGCCAGCCGAAGCCGTCGATCAGCGCCTGGCAGAGCGGAACGACCAGGAAGATGCCGAGGCCCACGCCGGAGCCCGCGATGCCGAGGGCCAGGCCCAGGCGTGCCTTCCACTGCCGCTGCACCATCACCACCGCGGGCGTCCAGCCCGCGGTGGCCACCCCGACGGCGGTGAGCAGGCCGAAGGTCAGGTAGAGGTGCCACGCGCGCGTGATCAGGCTGTCCGCCCACAGCGAGCCGGCCAGCAGCACGCCCCCGATGAGGATCAGCCGGCGCGGCCCGAAGCGGTCGGCGAGCGCGCCCAGCACGGGTCCGGCGCCGCCGCTGACCAGCGTGAAGATGGAGAACGCTCCCGCCAGCACCGAGCGGCTCCAGCCGAATTCCCGCAGCAGCGCGACCAGGAAAACGCTGTAGGCGTACCAGACCCCGTAGGCCAGCGCGAGGGTGACGACGGTGACGGCGAGGGCGAGATACGAAGGCGCGGGGGAGGCCGCCGGGTCGGGGCGCATGGGCGCCCCACCATACCGCGGCGTCAGTCCAGGCGGAAGCCGCCGGCCAGGCGCCGGCTCACGAGCTCGCGCTCCTCGTCGAGGCTCGGGTCGAGGCGCACCGCGGTCTGCAGCGCGCGCAGGCCCTCGGCGTCGCGGCTCAGGCTGAGCAGGCTGCGCCCCAGGTTCGCGTGGGTGGCCGCGTCCTCGGGATTGAGCGCGAGCGCGGCGCGGTAGGCCCCCACCGCCTCGTCGTAGCGCCGCAGCGTCTGCAGCGCCACGCCCAGGTTGGCGTGGGCGCGGAAATGGTTCGGGTTGATCCGGATCGCGGTGCCGAGCCAGTCGACCGCCAGATCGTACTGGTCGAGATCCATGTAGAGGCGGCCGAGATTGGCGTAGGGCCAGGAGAACTTCGGGTCGGCGGCGATCGCCTTCTGGTACGCGGTGGCGGCCGCGCCCTGATCGCCGAAGCGGTGCTGGAGATTGTAGGCCGCGATGTTGAGCGACTCGGCGGCCTTGGGCACCTCATGCGCGGGCAGGCGGTAGCGCAGGAAGGCCTCCGCCTCGCGGCGCACGCGCGGATCCGGCGAGCGGCGGATCCGGTCCTGCAGCACCCGCCGCGAGAGCCGGACGAGGCCGCCGTCGGTCAGCGCGCGTCCCAGCGGGAGGAGACAGTCCGCGCGCTCCGGCGCGGCGAGCATGCCGACCAGGGCCCGCGTCTCGGCCCCCACCGCCCCGCGCGTGGCCGCGCAGTAGTCGGTGCCCTCGCGCACCCAGCCGCGCCCGCGCGCCACCTCGAGCGCCCGCTCGGTCTCGCCGGCCTCGAGCAGGGTGGTGAAGAGCGCCGCCGCCACCACCTCGCGATCGAGCACGGCATTGGCCAGGGCGACGCGGCTCAGGTGGAGCGAGCGGAACACCCAGTCGGGCAGCATCCGGGCCCAGCGCGAGCCGTCGAGCGAGGTGATCAGCCGCTCGATCGCACGCTGCCCGGTCTGCGCCCACCGCTCTCCGCGAGTGGGCAGCGCCTGCATGCTGGCGTTCAGGTACTCGGTGGCGAGCACGGTATTGCCCATGCGGTCGGCCATGGCGCCGGCGCGGTAGTAGGCGAGGGCCGACGACCGAAGCCGGCTCGCGCGGCCGTAGGCATCGAGCGCCTCGTCGAACTCACCGAGCAGCTCGGCCATCGCGCCGCGGCGCGTCTGGGCCTCGAGCGAGGCGGGCTCCGCGACCGCGGCGGTCCGGTAGTGGTTCAGCGCCTCGCGGAGCGCCCGCTGCCGCGCCGCCTCATCCCCCGCCTGGATCGCCCCTCGGACTCTCGAGTCCGGGCCATTGCAGCCTATCGCCAGGAGGGAGGCGGCGAGCGCGACCCCGAAGATCCAGCGCATGAGCCCCGGCGGTATGGCCAGCATGCCGGTTCGAGATCGCAACATTCTTGCCACCGGGGACGCCCGGCCAAGTACGTGGAATTACGATGGCCGGAAGCGCGCGATGTGACGAATCCGGGCTGCCCGCTGACACCGCGCCGTCCGGTGTCCACGGGATACCGCTGCCTGGGGGGGTTACGGGCGGACGAGGCGGAAGCGGATGCCGCAGATCTGGACGAGGCCGGCGCGCGTCGGATCGGCGCAGGCCAGGTCGAGGCCACCCAGCCCCTCGGCCCGCCCATCGGTGGCCTCGGTGAAGCGGAGCGTCGCGTCGTCGAGGGCGATGACGCGCTGCCCATCGCGCCTCTGGACCGGGCGCTCGATGACCTCGCTCCAGCGGCGCGCCAGGCGTTCCGGGTCGTCGCTTTGTAGCTCGGCCGCGGTCATGGCCAGGATTGCGCCCGACTGGATGGCGGCAGTGCTCTTCTTGTATTCGCTCGGCTCGCCTTCGGCTGCACCTCGCCAAGCAGCGGGGTGCCAGGGGCCGCCGGGCTCACGCGCGCCGGGCTGCCAGCCGAACGACAGCATGGCGGCGCCCACGTCGCGCGGGTGCAGCTGCAGCTCGCGGTACTCGGGATGGCCGATCTCGTGCGCGATGCGGACCCCGACCGCTTCGCAGCGCTTGCGGCGTGGGGCCAGGTCCTCGCACTGGGTGATCACCATGTAGCCGCCGTCGCCGCCGCGCCGGTCGAGATAGCGCCCGGCCGTCGTGCCCTCGCGCACCGGCGCCACGACCTCGAGGAAGTTGTGGCCGATCGGAAACAGGGCGTTCTCGAGCCCGTACTTGCCCACGCCCGGATCGCGGTGGCACACCTCGAGGCCGAGCACCGCGCGGAATTCATCCACCACCGGAGCCAGGTGGCGGGCCACCAGGCAGATCTGGCGCATGCGCAGGCTCACGACGGGTTCCCCGCTTCCTTGGCTGCCATCTTCTGCTTGAGCTCCTCCGGCGTGAGCCGGACGATGTCCTCGTTCTGGTGGGCGTAGACCTTGAAGCCGTCGGTGTCGAGGTCGTCCAGGGTGATGCGCCCGGCCAGGACGTCCTCCTTCCAGCGCTGGTGCGTAGGTTCCCGGGCGTGGAACTCCGGCATCACGTCCCGCGCGAACAGCTCGAGGCTCGAGCAGATGTCCTCGTGGCTGGTGCGCCCGGTCTGGTTGAGCAGGATGACCTGGTCCACGTTGGAGGCCTCGAACTGGGCGAGCTTCCGGCGGATCGTCGCCGGCGAGCCGATCAGCCCGGCCTGGAGCGTCTCCTGCGCCTTGGGCGTATGCCGCCACTCCTCGTAGAGCTTCCACATGTCGCCCCGGCCGGGTTCGGCCATGCCGTGACGGCCGTAGTGCGAGAGGCAGAAGACGAAGAAGGTCCAGCCCGCCGCCTTCTCGCGCGCCTCCTCGTCCGTCGGCGCGCACATGAAGGCGCTCACCATCGCAACGTTGGGGTTAACCGGGTAGTCCGCCAGTCGCTTCGGCTCGCGGGTGAGGCTCGTGTAGTAGCGGTTCACCCAGGCGCGCGCCGCCTCCGGCGAGACGAACTGGAACCCGAGCGCGCCCATGCCCCACTGGCCCGCGCTCGCGATCGTCGCGATGTTCGAGCAGGCGACCCAGAGCGGGGGGTGCGGCTTCTGTCGCGGCTTCGGGATGACGTTGCGGGCCGGGAAATCGAAGTACTGACCATGGAACTCGACCGAGTCCTGGGTGAAGCACGGGATCAGCACCCGGACCGCCTCCTCCCAGATTTCACGCTTGTCCCTCACGCGGCGGCCGAAGGGATGGAGCTCGATGGGCCCCTGCCCCTCGCCCAGGCCCAGCTCGACGCGACCGCCGCTCAGCAGATCGAGCGTGGACACGCGCTCGGCCACCCGGATCGGGTGGTTGGTCGGGAGCTGGATGATCCCGTGGCCGAGCCGGATGCGACTGGTGCGCTGGGTGGCCGCGCCCAGGAAGACCTCGGGCGCCGAGGAGTGCGAATACTCCTCGAGGAAGTGATGCTCGACTTCCCAGGCGTAGTCGTATCCAAGGCGGTCGGCGAGCTCGATCTGGGTGAGGGAGTCTTGCAGCAGCCGGTACTCGCTGTCCGGGCCCCAGGGCCGCGGGAGCTGATGCTCGTAGAAGATGCCGAACTTCATGACGCGCGCAGCAGGCGGCCGGGCCCGCGCGTCCCCGACGGCTCGGGGAGCCGCCCGTCCTGGATGACGGCCTGGCCGTTGACGAAGGACCACTCGATGCCGCTGGCCCGCTGCACCAGCCGCGGGCCGCCGCCCGGCAGGTCGTGCACCAGCTCGGGCTCGTGATCGGCGATGGTGTCGGGATCGAAGACCGTGATGTCGGCGGCCAGCCCCGGCTGGAGCCGCCCGCGGTCGCGGAGGCCGAAGAGGTCGGCGGGCATCGCGGTGATGCGGCGCACGCCGTCCTCCAGCGAGAGCGCGCGGCGCTCGCGCACCCAGTGGCCGAGCAGGCGGCTCGTCTGGCCCGCCTCGCAGAAGAGGGTCAGGTGCGCGCCCGCGTCGGAGAGGCCGATCAGCGAGCGCGGGTGGGTGAAGATCTCGGCCACCGAGGCCGCGTCGGTGTTCATCACCGCCACCGTGAACTGGGTCTGCAGATCGTCCTCGAGCGCCAGGTCGAAGAAGGCGTCGATCACGTCCTGGCCGCGCCGGGCCGCGACGTCGGTCAGGGCGCGCCCGACGAACGGCTTGAAGGCGTCCGCGCCGACCGCGTGCACGCGGAGCGGCGCGGTGTCGCCCCGGAAGAGCGGGGTGCGGCCGACCGAGGCCCGGAACTCCTCGCGGAAGCCCGCGTCGCGGAAGAGCGCGCGCCAGCTCGAGACCGGGGCGTCGAGCACGCGCGTCCAGACCGGGAAACGGAAGAAGACGAACGCGCTCGCCAGATCGAACGTGGCGGTGAGGGGAGAAGTCGTCACTTGAGGAAAAATCTCCACGCCGTCGCGCGCGAGCGCCTCGATGCGCGCCAGGATCGCCCGGTGCTCCTCGGGGTGCGACGGGTTGTGGCGGAGCGAGACCAGCGTCACCGGCCGGTCGGCCGCGCGCGCCAGCTCGGCGAAGCGGTCGACCTCGGCCAGGCGGTCCGGCCGCGTCCCGCCGATGGTCAGCTCGAGGATGCCGCGGCCCGAGGCGCCCATGGTCCGCACCAGGGTCGTCAGCTCGTCCTCGTGGGCGAGCCGGCTCGGCACCGGGCGGCCGCGATCGCCCACGTGATTCTTGTTGGTGGTGGACGAGAGCCCCACCGCGCCCAGCGCCATCGCCTCGGTCACGTGGCGACCCATGCCCGCGATCTCATCGGCGGTGGCCTCGCGCTCCCAGGCCGCGTCACCCATCACGTACTGGCGGATGGCCGAGTGCCCGATGAAGCAGCCCACGTTCGTCCACGGGCCGATCCGCTCGATGCCGTCCAGGTACTGGGCAAAAGTCTCCCATTCCCATCGGATGCCCTGGGTGAGCGCCTCGAGCGGCATGCCCTCCACGTAGGTGAGCATGCGCATCAGGGTCAGGCGGTCCTCGGCGCGGCACGGGGCGAGCGTGAAGCCGCAGTTGCCCATCACCACCGTGGTCACCCCGTGCCAGGACGAGCAGGAGGCCAGGCTGTCCCACGTGATCTGAGCATCGTAGTGGGTGTGCGGATCGATGAAGCCGGGCGCGACAACCAGCCCCGCGGCCGATACTTCACGCGCGCCGCGGCCGGTCACCGCGCCGATCTCACTCAGGCGCCCGTCCCGCACCGCCACATCGGCGCGCCGGGCGGGGGCGCCGGTGCCGTCGACGACGAGTCCATCGCGAATGACGAGGTCGTGGGCCGCGGTCTGGGTCGTACGTTGGGTCGCCATGGGGGCCTACTCTACGGCAACTGCATGGTCCTTGACCACCCCTCGGCCCGGCGCTACCCTCCCTGCACCATGATGAAACGAGCGACCGTCGAGTCCACCGCCGACGCCTATCTGGAGCTCCTGGCCGCCCGCGGGGTCGAGTACTTCTTCGCCAACGCGGGCACCGACTTCGCGCCGATCATCGAGGCCTACGCCCGCCGCGGCGCGCAAGGCCAGGCGAGCCCGCGCCCCATCACGGTGCCCCACGAGGTGCCGGCGGTGGCGATGGCGCACGGCTACACCATGGTCACGGGCCGGCCCCAGGTGGTCATGGTCCACGTCATCGTGGGCGCGGGCAACGCGACGGGCGGGGTGATCAACGCGGCGCGCTCGAACATCCCCATGCTCTTCTCGGCCGGGCGCAACCCGATCACCGAGGCGGGGAACGCGGGCAGCCGCGACCGCCCGATCCACTGGGCGCAGGAGGCCTTCGACCAGGCGGGCATGCTGCGCGAGTTCGTGAAGTGGGACTACGAGCTCAAGCGGTTCGACCAGCTCGAGACGGTGGTGGACCGGGCGCTGACCCTGGCCCAGTCGGAGCCGCGCGGGCCGGTCTACCTCACGCTGCCCCGCGAGGTCCTGGCCGAGCGCCACGACGCCATCGAATACGCCGATCCCGCGCGCGCGGTGGTGCCGGCCGCGACGCTGCCGGATCCGGACGCGATCCGCGAGGCGGCGGCCATCCTCACCGCCGCCCGCAACCCGATCATCATCACCAAGGCGCTCGGCCGCGATCCGGCCGCGGTGCCCGTGCTGGTGCGGCTCGCCGAGACCCTGGGCGCGCCGGTCTTCGACCAGTTCCACACCTACGTGAACTTCCCCCAGGATCATGCGCTCCACGGCGGCTTCGAGGCCGCGCCGCATCTGGCGGACGCCGACGCGATCCTGGTCATCGAGTCGGACGTGCCGTGGTTCCCGCAGATGAACCGCCCGAAGCCCGAGACGCGCGTCGTCCACCTGGGCGTGGACCCGCTCTTCTCGCGCTACCCGGTGCGCGGCTTCCCCGCGGACCTCGCCCTCGCGGGTACCCCGCGGCTGGCGCTGGCCGCGCTGGCGGATGCGGTGACGCGGCGGGTGAACGCGACATCGGTCGCGGAACGCCGGGAGCGCTGGGCGGCCGCGGGCGCCCGTCGGCGGGAGGCCGCGGGCGCGAAGAGCCGGGCGGTCCAGGGCGACTCGCCCATCGACATGCTCTGGCTCTCCCGCGCCATCGGCGATCTCGTGGACGACCGCACGATCGTGATCAACGAGTATGATCTCGACGCCACCCAGTGCGCCTTCACCCGGCCGGGCAGCTACTTCGCGGCGCCGCCCTCGGGCGGGCTCGGCTGGGGGCTGGGCGCCGCGCTCGGAGCCAAGCTGGCCGCGCCCGATCACAGCGTGATCTGCTGCGTGGGCGACGGGGCCTACATCTTCGGCTCGCCCACCGCGTCGCACTTCGTCTCACACGCCTACAACCTGCCGGTGCTGTTCGTGGTCTTCAACAACCGCACCTGGAACGCGGTGAAGCGCGCGGTGCAGACCTACGCGCACGACGGCTGGGCGGTGCGCACCGACTCGATGCCCCTCACCGCGCTCGAGCCCTCGCCCGATTACGAGATGATCTGCCGGGCCTCGGGCGGCCACGGCGAGCGGGTGGAGGATCCGGCCGCGCTGCCCGACGCCCTCCGGCGCGGCCTTCGCATCGTCAAGGACGAGAAGCGCCAGGTCGTCCTCAACGTGATCTGCAAGAAGCCGTGAAGATCCTCGCCTCCGGCCCCAGCGGACCGCCGCCCGAGCTCGACCCCCTCCGCGCGGCCGGCCACGAGGTCGTGATCGGCCGGCCGCTCGATCAGCCCGGTCGGGCGGCCTACCCCGAGGCCGAGCTGGGGGCGGCCGCGCGCGAGGCCCACGTCATCCTGGCCTCGCATCTCGACGCGATCACGCGCGGGGTGATGGAAGCGGCCCCGAGCCTCCGGCTCGTCATCGTGCCCTTCATCGGCACCGACAAGATCGACGTCCCGGCCGCCTCGCGGCTCGGCATCCTGGTGGCCAATAGCCCGACGCCGGAGAACTTCATCGCGGTGGCGGAGGCCACGGTGGCCGTCATCCTGATGCTGCAGAAGCGCATCAAGCACAACGAGGCCAAGCTGCGCCGCGGCGAGTGGGCCCAGCGGCAGGACCGCGGCGAGTTCCTGTTCGGCAAGACGGTGGGGCTGGTCGGCCTCGGCCGCGTCGGCTCGCACGTCGCCCGGCGCCTGGTGAACTGGGACGTACGCCTGCTCGCCGCCGATCCCTACGTCTCCCCGGAGCGCGCCCGGTCGCTGGGGGCCACCCTGGTGGACCTGCCGACGCTGCTGGCCGAGAGCGACGTGGTGTCGCTGCACGCGGGGCTGACCGCCGAGACGCGCGGCCTGATCGGCGAGAAGGCGCTCCGGGCCATGAAGCCCACCGCGATCCTGATCAATACCGCGCGCGGCGAGATCGCGGACGAGGAGGCGATCGCCCGCGCGCTCACCGAGGGCTGGATCGCGGGGGCCGCGCTGGACGCCTTCACGCGCGAGCCGCTGCCCGCCTCGAGCCCGTTACGCGACGTGGACCCTTCGCTCCTCATCCTCACGCCCCACAATGTGAGCCATAGCGAGGCGGGCCGCCGCGCGAATCTCAAGCTCGCGCTCGACCAGATCCTGGCCACGGGCCGCGGCGAGGCGCCCGCCCACTGCGTGAACCCGGAGGCGATTCCGCGCTGGAGGACCTCATGAGTCAGGCCGCGTATCCCATCTTCGACGCCGACGGCCACATCACCGAGTCCATCGAGCAGGTGGCCAAGTACCTCGACGCGCCGTACAACCGGCGGCCGCTCAACTTCTCCTTCTACCCGTGGGACGGCTGGGACCGCCGGCTCCTCGGCACGCTGGGTGACTCCGCGGGCACCGCGGACGCCTGGCTGCGCGCGCTCGACCGGGGCGGCATGGAGCAGGCGGTGCTCTACCCGACGCTCGGGCTGTTCCTCTCCTTCCTCAAGGACCGCGAGTGGGCGGTGGCGCTCTGCCGCGCCTATAACACGTTCCTGCACGAGGAGTTCGTCAAGAAGAGCCCGCGGCTGCACGCGGTCGCGCTGCTGCCCGTGCAGGATCCCGACGCGGCCGCGCGCGAGCTGCGCCGCGCGGTGACCGAGCTCGGGCTGGTGGGCGCCATGCTGGCGGCCGACGGCAGCCACCTGCTGGGCGACTCGCGCTTCCTGCCGATCTACGAGGAAGCCGACCGCCTCGACGTGATGCTGGGCGTGCACGCCTCCGGCTCGCACCTGGGCGGCGCCGGCGTGGACCTCTTCCCACAGTTCATCCAGGCCCACACTTGCTCGCACGCGTTCGGGCAGATGCGGCAGATCACCTCGATGGTCTTCGAGGGGATCCCGGAGCGCTTCCCCCGGCTGCGGATCGCCTATCTCGAAGCCGGCTGCGGCTGGGCGCCCTACTGGGCGGAGCGCATGGACGACGAGTACGCCAAGCGCGCGTCCGAGGCGCCCGCGCTCACCCGCAAGCCGAGCGACTACGTGCGGAGCGGGTCCATCTTCTTCTCCTGCGAGGCGGACGAGTGGCTGCTCCCGCAGGCGTTGAAGCTCATCGGCGAGAACCAGGTGGTCTACGCCTCCGACTTCCCGCACTGGGATCACAGCTATCCCGCCTCCCTCGACGAGATCCGCGACCGGGGCGACATCAGCGACACCCAGAAGCGGAAGATCCTCTCGGACAATACGCGGAGGCTCTACGGCCTCAAGGGATGACGCCGCCTCGGCTCCCGTCGCGCTGATCGGGGCGCGCAAGCGCTACGGGGACGTCGAGGCGCTCCGCGGGATCGATCTCACCATCCACCGGGGCGAGGTCGTCGCGATGCTCGGGCCGAACGGCGCGGGCAAGACCACGTCCATCAGCCTGATGCTGGGTCTGCGCCAGCCCACCGCGGGCCAGGCGCGCCTCTTCGGCCTGCCGCCGACCGATCGGCGAGCGCGCAGCCGTTGCGGGGTGATGCTGCAGGAATCGGGCACCACCAGCGTGCTGACCGTCCGCGAGATCGTGGACGTCTTCCGCGCGTACTACCCGGCGCCGCTGCCCGCCGAGCGCGCCATCGCGATGGCCGGGCTCACCGAGCAGGCCGGCGCGCGCGTCGGCACGCTCTCGGGCGGCCAGCGCCAGCGCCTCTACTTCGCGCTCGCGATCTGCGGCGATCCCGACATCCTCTTCCTGGACGAGCCCACCGTGGGCATGGACGTGGAGGCCCGGCGCGCCTTCACGGCCAGCATCCAGACGCTGTCCGGCGCGGGCAAGACCATCGTGTTCACCACCCACTACCTCCGCGAGGCCGAGGAGCTCGCCCGGCGGATCATCGTGATCGATCGCGGCGCGGTCATCGCGGACGCGAGCCCGCAGGAGCTGAAGGCGCGGGTGCCCGGCAAGAAGATCACCCTGATCGCGGGCCGGCCGTTTGCGCCCGCCGATCTCGACGGCCTGCCCGCCCGCGTGCTGAACATGAGCGGCGCGCGCGCGAGCCTGCTCAGCAACGAGCCGGCGGCGGTGCTGCGCGAGGTATTTCGTCGCGGCGTGGACGTGGTGGACCTCGAGGTGACGGGAGCAGATCTCGAGGAGGCGTTCCTCATGCTGACGCGACGGAGCGAGGACGCGCCGTGACCGCCATTGCCGCGAAACCAGAAATCGCGCCACTCGGGCGCATGCTGCTGGCGCAGACGTGGAGCGAGCTGCGCATCCGCTGGCGCATCCCCGCCTTCAGCGTGACCATCGTGGCGCTGCCCGTGCTCTTCTTCACCTTCTTCGGGCTGCCCTACGCCAAGCAGACCCTGCCCAACGGATCGAGCCTCGGCGCTTATCTGGTCGCCTCGTTCGCGGCGTACAGCGTGGGGAGCGTGATGGTGTTCGGCTTCGGCATCGGGGTGGCCACCGAGCGCGGGCTGAAGGTGGACGTGCTGATGCGCGCGACCCCGCTGCCACCCCTGATCGCGATCCTGGCCAAGGTGCTGAACGCGCTCGCCTACGCGCTGCTCTCGCTCGTGGTCCTGATCGCCTACGCCATCGTGGTGGGCGGGATCCGCCAGGACCTCACGGTGTGGCTCGACATGATCGCGCGCCTGCTCGCGGGCTCGGTGCCGTTCATCGCGCTGGGCTTCGCCATCGGCTATCTCTGCGGCCCCAACGTGGCCCCCGCCGTCGCGAACCTGGTCTACCTGCCGCTGACGTTCGCCTCGGGGCTCTTCATCCCGCTCTCCCAGCTCCCCGGCTTCGTGCGCGGGATCGCGCCCTACCTGCCCGCGTATCACTACGGCCAGCTCGGCTGGAGCGCGGTCGGCGCCAATACCGAGCGCCTGTCCGTGAGCATCGCGTGGCTCGCCGGCTACACCGCGCTCTTCCTCCTGATCGCGTTCCGCGCCTACCAGCGCGAAGAATCCCGCAAGTTCGGCTAGCTTGGGGTCAGGTCTTGAATTACGACATTTCCGCCGCCCGCGGACTCGCCGGCCAACGTGAAAATGTCGTAATTCAAGACCTGACCCCGTCCTACATCGCGGCTTTCTTGGCGCGGAGGGATTTGATCTGGTCGGGGGTGTAGCCGAGGTCGGCGAGGACGGTGTCGGTGT
>DASQAL010000096.1:0-22212 GCA_035635775.1 Candidatus Acidiferrum sp. | reverse complement strand
GCGTAGCGATGCGGTTCGCGAGGATTCTCGCGGTGGCCCTCGTGGTGGTGCTCCTCGCCGCGGTGGCTGCCCGCGCGCAGGACGTGACCCTGTCGGTCGCGGTGAGCCTGAAGGAGGTGACCGAGGAGCTGGGCCGCGGCTTCATGGCCGCGCATCCCGGGGTGACGCTCCGCTACAACTTCGGCGCCTCGGGTGATCTCCAGAAGCAGATCGAGGCGGGCGCGCCGGTCGACGTCTTCCTCTCCGCGGCCCAGCGGCAGATGGACGAGCTCGAGAAACAGAGCCTGATCGTGTCCGCGAGCCGGCGGGCCTTCGCCCGCAACGCCCTCGTGGTGATCAAGCCGGCCGACTCGCGCGTCGACATCACCAAGCCCGTCGACCTGCTCGAAGCACGGGTCGGCCGCATCGTGATCGGCAGCCCCCGGAGCGTGCCCGCCGGCCAGTACGCCGAGGAGAGTCTGCGGGCGCTGGGCCTCTGGGACCGGCTGCAGCCGAAGGTCGTCTTCGCGGAGAACGTGCGCCAGGCCCTCGACTACGTGGCCCGTGGCGAGGTCGACGCCGGATTCGTCTACACCACCGACGCCGCGGCGCGCGCCCAGGGGGTGAAGGAGGCGTTCCGCCCACCCGACGACAGCTATCGCCCCATCATCTATCCGGGCGCGGTGGTGGCGGCCTCCAAGCAACCGGCCCTCGCCCAGGGATTCCTCGACCTGCTGGACGGTCCGCAGGGACGCGCCGTGCTGAGTCGCTTCGGCTTCCAGCCGCCGCCCGCCGGCGCGCGCTGAGCGCGGCCTCGGTGAGCGGTCCGGGCCCCGTCCGCTGGGCCGGGGCACAGCGCGACGTTCTCGCCGGCGACCTCCGCGGGCACGTCGACCTCGAGACCCTGGCGTCCGTGCCGCACCTCTACGCGCTCGGTCCCCTCGAGGGAGTGCGCGGTGAGGTCTCGATCTTCGGTGGCGAGCCGTCCATCGCCCGGGTCGAGGAGGGAGCGGTGGTGACCGCTTCGAGCTGGCGCGCCCGGGCCTGCTTCCTGGTGTGGGCCGCCGTCCCCGCCTGGGCCGAGCGCGCGCTCGAAGCCGGCGGCCCGACTCTCGACGAGGTCGAGCGCGAAGTGGTCGCGCTCGCCCGCGCGACGGGCCTCGATCCGGAGCGCCCGTTGCCCTTCCGGGTCCGCGGCACCGCCGTCGGCGCCACGCTCCACGTGCTCGACAAGCGCGACGGGCTGCCCCACAATCCGGAGCGACACGAGCAGGCGAAGGTGCGGCGGACGCTGGAGCGCGCGTCGGTCGAGCTGGTCGGGTTCTACTCACGGCAGCATCGCGGCATCTTCACCCCGAGAGAATCGAACGTGCACGTCCATCTGCGGACCCAGGACGGCCGGATCTCCGGCCATCTCGACGCGATCCGGCTGGCGCCGGGCGCGCGGGTCGCGATCCCGGCGGGTGGCTGGAGCCAGTAAGACCAAGAAGAGGGAGGCGGACATGCGATTGAGCGCACGCAATATCATCAAGGGCAAGGTGCTGGAGGTGACGCGCGGCGCCACCACCGCTCACGTCAAGATCGACATCGGCGGTGGCAGCGTGATCACGTCGTCCATCACCAACGAGGCGGTCGAGGCGCTCGGGCTCCAGGTTGGCGACGCGGCCTACGCGGTCATCAAGGCCTCCGACGTCATGGTGGGTAAGGACTGAGTGTGGTTCCCACCGCGCGGGCGATCCTGGCCGCCGAGACGCTCGTCCTGCTCGCGGGCACGGCGCCCGCCGCCGACACACGGAGCGTCATCGACTCGACGGGGCGGCGCGCGGACGTGCCCGCGCTCGTTGAGCGCGTCTACGCAGCGGGCGGGCCGGCGAGCATCTTTCTCTACACGCTCGCGCCGGAGAAGATGCTCGGCTGGAACCGCCCGCTGAGCGCGGAAGAGGGGGCCTTCGTGCCGGCGCGCTTCGCGGACCTGCCCACGCTCGGCCGGCTCACCTGGCGCGGTAACACCGCCAACGTGGAGGTGGTCCTGGCCGCGCGCCCCGGCCTGATCTTCGACTACGGCTCGCTGACCCGACCTACCGCTCACTGGCCGACCGGATGCAACAGCAGATCGGCGTGCCCTACCTCCTCTTCGACGGGAGCCTCTCCGCCATCCCGGGCGTCTACGCGCGCCTGGGTGAGCTGCTTGGTGTCGGCGCCCGCGGCCGCGCGCTGGCGCGCTACGCGGAGCGCCTGCTCACCGAGACCGACCGGCGTGTGGCGCGCGCGCCCGCCGCGCAGCGGCCGCGCGCGTACTACGCGCGCGGGCCGAAGGGACTCGAGACCGCCGCGCGCGGCTCCATCAACGTGGAGCTCGGCGCGCCGGACGAGGTGATCACCCGGGAGAGCCTGCGCGCGGTCTACGGCGTGGAGGTGACAGTGCTGGAAGTCGCCCGCGCGGACGGGCGGGTGACGCGCGTCTGCGTTCCGGCCGTCGGGGCATCCGGGCATGACATACTACCGGGGCATCGCGTCGATCCACCATGAGCCCGGACAATCTCTCCGCCCTCCGCTTGTCGCTCCAGGTCGCGGTGGCGGCCACCGCGCTGAACGCGCTGGTGGGCATTCCCATCGCCTACCTGCTGGCGCGGCGCCGCTTCTGGGGCCGGAGCCTGGTGGACCTGCTGGTCACGCTGCCGCTGGTGCTGCCACCCACCGTGGTGGGCTACTACCTGATCGTGCTGCTGGGCCGGCGCGGCGTCCTGGGCGCGCCGCTCTACGAGTTGTCGGGCTTCACGGTGGCCTTCACGTGGTACGCGGCGGTGATCGCGGCCACCGTCATGGCGCTGCCGCTCCTGGTCCGCACAGTGCGCGCGGCCATCGAGTCCGTCGATCGCGACCTGGAGCGCGCGGCCTACACACTCGGCCGCTCCGAGCTGCGCACCGCGCTCGAGGTGACGCTGCCGCTGGCCCGGAACGGGATCCTGGCCGGCCTCGTGCTCGCCTTCGCGCGCGCCCTGGGCGAGTTCGGCGCCACCCTGATGCTGGCCGGCAATATCCCCGGCCGCACCGCGACCGTGCCGCTCTCCATCTATACCGCGGTGCAGACCGGCGAGAGCGGCGAGGCGCTCGGGCTCGTCGCGGCGCTCACCGTGCTCTCCTGTCTCGTGCTCGTCGTCGCCAACCGCCTGGGGGCCCGCGCGGCATGACGAGCCGTCTCGAGGTCAGCGTCCGCAAGGCGCTGCCGGGCTTCACCCTGGACGTCGAGTGGAGCGCGGGCGACGGCGTCGCGGTGCTCTTCGGGCCCTCCGGATCCGGCAAGACGCTCACCCTGCAATGCCTGGCCGGGCTCGTCCGGCCGGACGCCGGCCGGATCGTGGTGAACGATGAAGTGCTCTTCGACGCGGGGGTCGGGATCAACCTGCCGCCCCAGCGGCGGCGCGTCGGCTACGTCTTCCAGGGCTACGCGCTATTCCCGCATCTGAGCGTGCGCCAGAACGTGGGGTTCGGGCTCCGCGACCGCGCGCGGGCCGAGCGCCGGCGCCGGGTGGACGAGGTGCTCGAGCGCCTCTCGATCGCGGCCTACGCGGACCGCTACCCGCGCGAACTGTCGGGCGGCCAGCGTCAGCGCGTGGCCCTTGGGCGCGCGCTGGCCATCGATCCCGCGCTGCTCCTGCTGGACGAGCCGCTGTCGGCGCTCGACCTGCCGCTACGCCAGGCGCTGCGGGACGAGCTGCGGAGCATCCTCACCGGGTGGGGGACCGCGGCGGTGCTGGTGACCCACGATCTGACCGAGGCCTACCGGCTCGGCGACCGCATCGTGGTCTACGAGGAGGGTCGCGTGATCCAGGCGGCCCCGCGCTCGGAGCTGCTCTGGCAGCCGTCTTCCCGCAGCGTGGCCCGGATCATGGGACTGCGCAACGTGCTCCAGGGCGTGACGCTCAAGGCCACGCCCGAGCGGATCCAGTTCCGCTGGCGGGGGCAGACCCTGGAGGCGGTGAACTCGCCGACGCATTCGTACCTGCCCGCGGCGGACAGCCCGCTCGCGTTCTTCATCCGACCGGAGTACGTCCGCCTGATCCGCAAGGACCGCGACCGGGTGGACTCCGCGCATCACATGAACCTCATGTCCGGGACCATCGTCCGCGAAGTGGACTTCGGGGCCATGTGGATCCTGTACTTCCGGCTCGACGAGCCCGGCGCCCCGGCGCAGGGCGACTACGACCTCGAAGTCGAGGTGCCCCGGCTCGTCTACGAGATCCTCGAGATCGACCGCGATCGGCACTGGCGCTTCTCGCTCCATCGCGGCTCGATCCACGTCCTGCCCTCCGCATGACGCCGCTCCAGGTCGTCGCGCTCCACGGCATCCAGGTCGCGCGCGCCGGCAGGACCGTCCTGGAGATCCCCGAGCTGGCGGTGGACGCGGGCCAGGTCCTCGCGGTCATCGGCCCCAACGGTGCGGGCAAGTCCACGCTCCTCCGGGTGATGGGACTGCTCGAGCCGGCGACGGCGGGCAGCGTGCGGTTCCAGGGCGAGCGCGTGAGCCCGGCCCACGGCCTCGCAGTGCGGCGGCGCATGGCCAGCGTCTTCCAGGAGCCCCTCCTCGCCGATACCACGGTCCGGGACAACGTGGCCCTCGGCCTCCGCTTCCGCGGTGTGGATGCCGGCCGCGCCGCGCCGCGGGTGGACGCGTGGCTCACGCGGCTCGGCATCGCGCCTCTGGCCTCCCGCCAGGCGCGGACGCTCTCGGGGGGCGAGGCCCAGCGGACCGCGCTCGCCCGCGCGCTCGTGCTCGAGCCCGAGCTGCTGCTGCTCGACGAGCCGTTCTCGGCGCTGGACCAGCCCACCCGCGAGGCCCTCCTCGACGACTTCGCCCGGATCCTGCGCCAGGAGCGCACCACCACCGTGCTGGTGACGCACGATCGCGCCGAGGCCATGACGCTGGGGGACCGGGTCGGCGTCCTCATGGGCGGCCGTCTCGTGCAGCTCGACGACGCGGCCCAGGTGTTCCGGGCCCCCGCGTCGGAGGAGGTGGCGCGATTCGTGGGGGTGGAGACCATCCTCGACGGGCATGTCGTCGAGTGGATCCGGGATCTGGCCCTGGTGGATGTCGGGGGGCAGATGGTCGAGGTCGCCCAGCGGGCCGAGCCGGGCGAGCGCGTGCGGCTCTGCGTGAGACCGGAGGACGTGGCGATCTTTCCCGGTGCCCCCAAGCCGGGCGGGACGCGGGAATTCAACCGGCTGGGTGGCACGGTGCAGCGCCTGGTGCCGAGCGGGCCCCATGTGCGTGTCGTGATTGACTGCGGATTCCCCCTGGTGGCCCTCGTGACGCAGCGCTCCGTGGAGGAACTGGGCTTCGTCGCCGGCAGCCCGGTGACCGCACACTTCAAGGCCACCGCCCCCCATCTCCTGCGCCACGCCAAGCCTTGACAGTCCCAAGAAGCGGGGAGTATAACGCGGGTACCGACGCTGCTTGGGGCAGGGTCAACCGCCTCGCAAGGAGGTCCGCATGCCCGACACGGAAGCTTTCATCGAGCGACTCACCGCCGAGAACCACGATTTCCGCACCCTCCGCGAAGAGCACCAGCGCCACGAGCTGGAGCTGGCCGCGTTGAACGGGCGCGGCTTCTTGGCCCCCGATCAGCAGTGGCGCGTGAGCGAGCTGAAGAAGCTCAAGCTCATCGCGAAGGACCGGATGGAGACCATGCTCCGGCACGCGCGCGCCGCGACCCACGCCTGAGTCGGGTTCCCCACCCGACCGATGTCCCCGTCCCGGGAGATGCCGGGTTTTCGTGGCCTCTCCCACTTGACCCCTGCCGGTGAAGCCCGGATGGTGGACGTCTCCACCAAGGCGGAGACCGTCCGGGAGGCGGTCGCCCGCGTCACCTTGAAGATGAAGGCGGCCACCCTGGCCGCGGTGCGCGCCGGCCAGCTCGCGAAGGGCGACGTGCTCGGGGTGGCGCGCACCGCGGGCATCATGGCGGCCAAGCGCACGCCCGACCTGATTCCCCTCTGCCATCCGCTGCGGATCACCGGGGTGGACGTGGAGTTCGCGCTCGACTCGCGCCGCTCCACGATCACGGTCCACGCGCGGGTGCGCACGGTGGACAAGACCGGCGTGGAGATGGAGGCGCTGACCGCGGCGGCGGTGGCCGGCCTCACCGTGTACGACATGGTGAAGGCCGTCGACCGCGGGGTCGTCCTCACCGACCTCTGCCTCGTCGAGAAGTCCGGCGGCAAATCAGGAATCTGGCGCCGCAGTGGCTTGGCGAGGCGCAGCCGCAGGCGAGCCGAGCGGATACAAGAATGATAGCGGGACCAAGCTACCGCAACGGACCCTGACCGCACATGACCACCGCGATCATCTATTCCGACGAGTGGCGCCAGTTCGACTACGGGCCGGAGCATCCGCTCCGCATGGAGCGGCTCGGGCTCACGTGGCGGCTCATGGAGGCCTACGGCCTCACCGTGCTGCCGCGTGCCAAGGTGTGGGCCCCCGAGCGCGCCGAGCTCGACGAGATCGCCCGCTTCCACTCGCGCGAGTACATCGAGATCCTGCGCGCGGTGAGCGCGGGCGACTGGGTGCCCGACGCCGCCCGCTACGGGCTCGGCCCCGGCGACAACCCGATCTTCCCGGGGCTGTGGGAGGCCGCCCAGCTCGGCGCGGGCGGCTCCCTGCTGGCGGCCCGGCTGGTGGCCGACGGGGAGGCCACGCGGGCCTTCCACTTCGCGGGCGGGCTGCACCACGCCATGCCCGGGCGCGCCTCCGGCTTCTGCTACGTCAACGACGCGGTGCTGGCCATCATGCGCCTGCGCGAGCGGGGCTTCCGGGTGGCCTACGTGGACATCGACGCGCATCACGGCGACGGGGTCCAGTTCGCGTTCTACGACGATCCCAACGTGCTCACCGTATCCACCCACGAGCGCGGGGACCGGCTCTTCCCGGGCACCGGCTTCGTGGTCGAGATGGGCGAGGGCGCCGGCCTCGGGTACTCGGTCAACGTGCCGCTCCAGCCGCTCACCGACGACGCGGTCTACCACGAGGCCTTCGAGGCGGTGGTCCCGCCCCTGGTGACCGCCTTCAAGCCAGACGCCCTGGTCCTCCAGCTCGGCATCGATTCGCACCGGACCGACCCGCTCACCCACCTGAGCCTCACCGTGCAGGGCTTCACCCGCGCGGTGAAGCGGCTCCTGCCCCTGGCCCCCCGGGTCGTCGCGCTGGGCGGTGGCGGCTACGATCTGACCAACGTGGCGCGGGCCTGGACGGCGGCCTGGGCGGCCATGAACGACGTGGACCTGCCCCTGGACTTGCCGCGGGAGAGCCACCGGGACATGCAGCGGCTCGGGCTGGGGACCCTCTCCCTGGCCGATCCGGTCGAGGTCCTGCCTCCCGACACCCGCCGCTGGGCCGAGGAGTACGCGCGCCGGCAGGTGGGGGAGATCCAGGACAGAATATTCCCGCTGCACGGGCTGTAGAATCGGGGGGTGGATACAACTCCGGCCGGCTCGGTGGTGGCTCCGTCCGTCTCGCGGGAAGCCGCGGGCCCCGACGCTCCGGGGCGGGCCGCGATCCGGGTTCCGCTCAAGGTCAAGCTCAGCCTCCTGATCACCGCGCTCGTGGTCCTGGCCGTCGCCCTCGTCGGCCTCTTCCTCCTCCGCGAGCAGCAGCAGAGCCTGACCGCGGAGATGACCAAGCGCGGGCTCACCATGGCCGAGAACTTCGCGGCCGGGGCCAAGACCCCGCTGCTCACCAACGACGAGCTGACCCTCGGGGTGCTGGTGACCGACGCCATGAGGGATCCGGACGTAGCCTACGTGATCGTCTCGGATCAGGACGGCAACGTGCTCGCCCACTCCGATGCCCGGGCGGTGAAGACCGCGGTGGTGCGGCCCAAGGAGCTGGAGCCGCTCAAGAACCGGGTGCTGATCCAGACCTACAAGACGCCGCAGGGCCGCATCATCGACTTCGCGGTGCCGCTGGTCTACGGCGGCGTGCCGGTCGGCGCGCTCTATCTGGGCTTCAGCGAGGAGGCGATCACCGCCGCGCTCGCGAGCGCGCGCAACCAGGCCCTGCTGATCACGCTACTCATGGTGCTGGCCGGGCTCGGCGGCGCGATCGGCCTGGCCGCGCTGCTCTCGCGCCCGATCTTCCGCCTCGTGCAGGCCACCGGCGCGATCGCCGCGGGCAACTTCAACGTCACGCTGCCGGTGGCCTCCCGCGACGAGCTGGGCGTGCTGACCGACTCCTTCAACCGGATGGCCCGCAGCCTGCGCGAGAAGGAGATGATCAAGCGCGCGTTCACGCGCTACGTGGCGCGCGAGGTGGTGGAGGAGATCCTGAAGGACCCGGAGAACCTGGTGCTCTCCGGCGAGCGGCGCCAGGTCACCGTGCTCTTCTGCGACGTCCGGGGGTTCACGCCGATGTCGGAGCGGCTCGCCCCGGAGGAGGTCGTGCTGCTGCTCAACGACTTCTACACCCTGATGATCGAGACCACCTTCAAGTTCGACGGCACGCTCGACAAGTTCCTGGGCGACGCGGTGATGGCGGTCTTCGGGGCGCCCATGGCCCATCCCGACCACTCCGCGCGCGCCATCCGTACCGCGCTCGCCATGCAGGAAGGAATTACCGGCCTCAACGAGCGCCGGGTGCGCGACGGCAAGGAGGCCATCTCGGTCGGCATCGGGGTCAGCGCCGGGGAGGCGGTGGCGGGGACGGTGGGCACCGAGGACCGGATGGAGTACACCGTGATTGGCGACAGCGTGAACCTCGCGGCCCGGCTCGAGTCCAATGCCAAGCCCGGCCAGATCCTCATCAGCCACCGCACCTACGAGCGGGTGCGCGACCTCGTGGACGCGCGCCCGCTGGGGCGCATCCGGGTCAAGGGCAAGGAAGAGGAGGTCGAGGTCTACGAGGTGCTCGGCCTGGCGCCCGTAGTGTGAGCCGGTTCTCGCCTCGGTCGCGTAGGATATGGGGATGATGAGGCGACGCGTGCGGGGATCGGGCGTGCTGGCGAGCGTCGCCGCGCTGTGCCTCGCCGCCTGCGCCACCGCGAGCGCGCCCGGTCCCGCGCCCAGCGCCGGGCCCGCCAAGCCGGCGCCGCGCCCGGCCGCGTACCAGTCGGAAGACTTCATCGTCACCTTCGCCCAGCCCGGCGACACGCCCGAGGCGCTCGCGGAGCGCTACCTGGGCGGCGCCGACAAGGGATGGATGATCGAGGACTACACGGGGCTCCGCGCCTTCGCGCCCGGCCAGGAAATCGTGATCCCGCGCCGGCCGTGGAACCTGGCCGGGGTCACGCCCGGCGGCTACCAGATCGTGCCGATCCTCACCTATCACAACCTGGGCGAGCAGGCGAAGGGCCGGCTCGTGCTGGCCGCCGCGAGCTTTCGCGAGCAGATGCGGTACCTCAAGACCAACGGCTACCGGGTGGTGAGCCTGGCCGAGTTCATCGAGTTCAGCCGACTCAACCGCCAGCTCCCGCAGCGCGCCGTCGTGCTGACCTTCGATGACGGCTACCGGGCGTTCAAGGATCTCGCCTATCCGGTCCTCAAGGAGCTGGGCTTCACCGCGACGCTCTTCATCTACACGGACTGGGTGGGCGCGGGCCGCGGCGCGCTCTCGTGGGCGGATCTGCGCGAGCTGGCCGCCGCCGGCATGGACATCCAGGGCCACAGCAAGACCCACGCGGACCTGCGCCGCGCCCAGGGCGAGACGGAGGCCCAGTACGCGCGCCGCATGCAGGCGGAGCTCGAGCAGCCGCAGGACCTCTTCAATCGCAACCTCGGGCGCCGGACCCAGGTCCTCGCGTACCCCTACGGGCGCTGGGAGGAGGGCCTGCTGCCCAAGGTGAAGGAGTATGGCTACATCGCCGCCTTCTCGGTGCGACGGCAGGGCAATGCCTCCTTCGTGCGGCCGCTCGCGGGCCACCGGAGCCAGATCTACTCCGAGATGACGCTCGACGACTTCGTCAGGAACCTGAACGTCTTCCAGGAGGAGAATCTGAGGTGAGAGCCGCGGGGCGGGGATGGCTCGCCGCGGCGGCGCTCAGCCTGGCGCTGGGGGGCTGCGCGGCCCTGACCTCCTCCACGCCGAGCGAGCCCGGCGCGGGGCCCGCCGCGGTCGCGCGCGACCCGCTCGCGGCGCGGCACCGGCAGCAGGCGGAGACGCTGGAGCGCGACGGCCAGCTCCGGCGCGCGGCCGAGGAATGGAAGATCGCGCTCGCGATCGCGCCCGGCGACGCGCGGGCGCGCGAGTCCCTGCGGGCCCTGCAGGCGCGCATCGACCAGGTGGTGGCCGAGCGGCTCGACGAGGGGCGCAGGGCGCTCGCCCGCGGCGTGCACGTCGAAGCGCGTCGCAAGTTCCTGGCCGCTCTCGCGCTCGACCCGTCCAACCGCGCCGCCTTCGACGCGCTCCAGAGCGACACGCGCGAGGTGGAGTTCATCACCCACACCGTGCGGGCGGGGGACACGCTGACCGGGCTGGCCCAGCGCTACTACGGCGACCGCTCGCGGGGCGAGGTGATCTGGGAGACCAACCAGCTCCCGCCCAATCCGCGCCTGGCCGCGGGCACCACGCTCAAGATTCCCGAGATCCCCGGCGTGCCGTTCGTTCACCCGGAGGCGCGCCGGCCCGCGCCCGCGGTGGCGGCCATTCCCACTCCCGACGTGCCGCGCCCGGGCCCGACCACGGGCCCGGCGGCGCCGGCGGCGCCCCCGACCAAGGACGAGTTCACGCCCGAGGTCAATCCCCTGCTCGCGGAGGCCCGCGAGGCGCTCGAGCGCAGCGACTATCCCGACGCCATCGCGACCGTGGACAAGTTCCTGGGCGGCAAGCCGGGCGACCGCGAGGGGCTGACGCTCAAGAAGCAGGCGCTCTACGGCCAGGCCAAGAGCCAGATGGGCGCGCGGCAGTACCCGGAATCCATCCAGAGCCTCAACCAGCTCGCGCGGCTTCAGCCCGACTACGAGGACGCGCCCGCCCTGCTCCGTCTGGCGCGCACCCGCATCATCGAGCAGCACTACACCCTGGGCGTGCGCTACTACCGCGAGGAGAAGCTCCGGGAAGCCATCGCGGAATGGCGCGTGGTGCTCGAAATGGACCCGGGCAACGCCAACGCCCGACGCAACATCGACCAGGCGGAGAGGCTGCTGCGCGGTCTCGAGCAGCGCATGAAGAAGTAGTCCAACACCGCACCGACTATCAGGAGAACTTGACTATGAATAGACACGTCCGCACCGTGGCCTCGCTGCTGCCGATCATCTCGCTCGCCCTGCTCCTCGCGGGCTGTCCCAAGCGCCCCGCGATGACCGCCGCCACCGCCCCGCCGCCGCTGCCGCCCGCCGCCGCGGCGCCGCCCACGCCGGCCGCGCCGGTCCCGGCCCCCGCGCCCGTCGCGCCGGCGCCGGTGGCGCCGTCCACCGCGGCCCCGGCTCCCGCGCCCGCCCCGCCGGCGCCGCCCAAGGAGTATCGGAGCAACGCGGCCCTCAACCAGATCTTCTTCGCCTTCGACAAGGCGGACATCCGGCCCGACGACGCCAAGACCCTCGCGGCCAGCGCGGCCTACCTCAAGGCCAATCCCAATCAGCTCGTGCTGATCGAGGGCCACTGCGACGAGCGGGGGACCTCCGAGTACAACCTGGCCCTGGGCGAGCGGCGGGCCAAGGCGGCCATGAACCACCTCGTGTCCAACGGGGTCGAGGCCTCCCGGATCACCACGATCTCCTACGGCAAGGAGCGCCCATCCTGCCCCGAGAAGAACGAGGCCTGCTGGGCGAAGAACCGGAACGACACGTTTTTGACCAAGGATCGCTGATAGTTATAAGTTCTTGACAATATCGCTCAAGTTTATGTAGTATTCGCGGCATGAAGAAGGCCACCGGCCGCGCGCTCGAGCACCGCTGTTGTTGTCCGGGCGCAGCCTAAGGCCTTCTCAGCAGCCGAACGTCGTAGCACCGAGACGCAAAGCCGAGTGGGGGCCGTGAAGAAGCGGCCGCCGCTCGGCTTTCGTGCTTTCAGGGGAGACGCGAGTGAGCGAGATGGGGATCGAGACCAAGGCGCAGCGTGTGGAGCGTCTCAAGCGGGAGCTGAACCCGTGGGCCGCGTACTCGGAGATCGTCCGCTTCGCGCGGGAGGGCTTCGAGGCGATTCCCGCCGAGTGGCTCGGCACCTACTTCCGCTGGTGGGGCATCTATACCCAGGGCGATGGCGTCGGCGCGGTGGGGGGCAAGGGCGGCGAGGGGAAGGCCGTGCCCTACTTCATGCTGCGCATCCGCATCCCCAACGGCATCCTGTCGGCCGCACAGCTCCGCGTGCTCGCCGACCTGGCCGAGCGCCACGCCCGGGGCGTGGCGGACCTCACCGTCCGCCAGAACGTCCAGCTCCACTGGGTGCGGGTCGAGGATCTGCCAACGATCTTCTCGGCCCTGGGGGACTGCGGGCTCAGCAGCCTCGGCACCTGCGGCGACGTCACGCGCAATATCACCGGCTGCCCGCTGGCCGGACTCGACGCCGACGAGATCGTGGACGCCTCGCCGCTCGTGCACGCGGCGACCGCGATGGTCAACGGCAGCCCCGAGTTCTACAACCTGCCGCGCAAGTACAAGGTCTCGATCACCGGCTGCCGCGTCTGGTGCAGCTATCCCGAGATCAACGACGTGGGGCTCACCGCCGTCCGCGACGGCTACACCGGGCACGTGGGCTACTCGCTGCGGGTGGGTGGCGGGCTCTCCACGCAGCCGCATCTCGCGCCCCGGCTCAACGCCTTCGTGCGGCCGGATCAGGTGCTCGCGGTGGTCAAGGGTGTGTCCGAGATCTTCCGCGACAGCGACGCCCTCCGCCAGAATCGGGAGAAGGCGCGGCTGAAGTTCCTCTTTCTCGATCACGGCTGGACCCCGGACCGGTTCCTGAACGCGCTCCAGGCGCGCGTGGGCTTTCCCCTCGATCCGGCAGTACCCGAGACCCTGCCCGAGGAGTCCTACCGCGATCACGTGGGGATCCATCCGCAGAAGCAGGCCGGGCTCGTCTACGCGGGCCTGCCGATCCTGCGGGGCCGGCTCACCCCGGACGAGATGCGGGGCCTCGCCGGGCTCGCCGAGCGCTTCGGCACGGGCGAGCTCAGGACCACCACCATGCAGAACCTCGTCATCGTCAACGTGCCGCGGGCGCGCGCGGGCGAGCTCGAGCGCGCGATCGATCGCACCGGCTTCCGGCTGGACGCCTCCCCGTTCCGCCGCGGCACCGTGGCCTGCACGGGGAGCGAGTTCTGCAAGCTCGCGCTGACCGAGACGAAGGGCTTCGCCCGCTGGCTCGTGGAAGACCTGGAGGCGCGGCTGCCCGGCTTCGAGGAGCACGTCCGCATCAACGTCACCGGCTGCCCCAATAGCTGCGGCCAGCACTGGATCGCCGACATCGGCATCGAGGGCAAGAAGATCAAGATGGACGGCCGCCTGGTGGATGCCTACTACTTCTGCGTGGGCGGCGCGGTCGGCCGGCACCAGGCGGTGGCCCGGCCCGTCGGCTACCGGGTTCCCGCCAGCGCGGTGCCCGAGGCGGTGGAGCGCCTGCTGCGCGTCTACCTCGCCGAGCGGCGCCCGGGCCAGACCTTCCGCGCGTTCTGCGCCGCGCGCACCGACGAGGAGCTGCGGACCTTCCTGGCCGGCGCCCCCGTCGCGGAAGTAACCCGCGACGCCTCGCCCGGCCCCGTTCCCCATGGACTCGAAGGCTGAGATCAACGACCCGAACCGACAAGGAGACCCGATCATGAGCCTGCGACTGGGCGACACCGCTCCCGATTTCCAGGCCGAGACGACGTCCGGCCCCATCAGCTTCCACGACTGGGTCGGCGACAGCTGGGCGGTCCTCTTCTCCCACCCGCGCGACTTCACGCCGGTGTGCACGACCGAGCTCGGCTACGTCGCGCGCCTGAAGCCCGAGTTCGACAAGCGCGGGGTCAAGGCGATCGGTCTCTCGATCGATCCGGTGACGTCGCACCAGGGCTGGCTCGCCGACATCAAGGAGACGCAGGGCTACGCGGTGAACTTCCCGATCATCGCCGACCCGGACCGGAAGGTGGCCGGCCTCTACGGCATGATCCATCCCGCCCACGACGAGGTGTACACCGTCCGCACCGTGTTCGTGATCGATCCCAAGAAGAAGATCCGCCTGTTCATCACCTATCCTCAGACCACCGGCCGCAACTTCGACGAGATCCTGCGCGTGATCGACTCGCTGCAGCTCACCGACGGGCACCGGGTCGCGACCCCGGTGAACTGGAAGCCGGGCGAGGACGTGATCATCGTGCCCGCGGTCACCGACGAGGAGGCCCGGGCGAAGTTCCCGCGCGGCTGGCGCGCGCTCAAGCCGTATCTGCGCCTCACGCCCCAGCCCGAGGCGAGCAAGGGCTGACATGCGCGCGTACTACCCGGTCTTCCTCGACCTCACGGATGGCCCCGTGCTCGTGGTCGGGGGCGGTCCGGTGGCCGAGGGGAAGGTCGAAGGCCTGCTGGCCGCGGGCGCGAACGTCACGGTGGTGAGCCCCGCCGTGACGCCGCGCCTCGCGGGCTGGGTCGCCGCCGGCCGGATCGAGCACCTCGCGCGGGCGTACCAGCCGGGGGACCTCGCCGGGCGCCGGCTGGCCCTCGTCGCGACCGACGACCCGGCGGTCAGCGGCGCGGTGGCGGCGGAGGGGCGGGAGCGCGGCATCTGGGTCAATGCCGCCGACGAGCCCGCGCGGTGCGACTTTATCCTGCCCTCGGTGATCCGGCGAGGCCGGCTGGTGGTCGCGGTGTCCACCGGCGGAGCGAGCCCGGCGGCGGCGCGGGCGATCCGGGAAGAGCTGGAGGGGTACCTGACCGAGGAGCACGCCATGCTGGTCGAGGTGGCCGCCGACGCGCGAGAAGACCTGCGGCGGCGCGCGGTGTCGCCGGGTCCCGCCCGCTGGCGCGGCGCGCTCGACGCCGGCCTGCGCCGGCTCATCGCCGACAAGCGCTACCGGCAGGCGCGTGCTCGGCTGGCGCGGAATCTCGAGTCGGCCTGATGGACGCCTGATGGACGGGGGGCGCGTCTACCTCGTCGGCGCGGGCCCGGGCGATCCCGGGCTCATGACGGTGCGCGGGCTCGAGGCCCTGCGCCGGGCCGACGTGGTCGTCTACGATCGCCTCGTCAACCCGGCCCTGCTCGATGAGGCGCCGCCCGGCGCGCTCCGAATCTTCGCGGGCAAGCGCGCCGGCGGCCACTGCCTGCCCCAGGTCGAGATCAACGCGCGGCTGATCGAGCAGGCCCGCCTGGGGCGCTCGGTGGTCCGGCTCAAGGGCGGCGATCCCTTCGTGTTCGGGCGTGGCGGCGAGGAAGCCTTGGCGCTGGCGGAGGCCGGCATCGCCTTCGAGGTGGTGCCGGGCGTGAGCGCCGCGGTCGCGGTGCCCGCCTACGCCGGCATCCCGGTGACCCACCGGGGTCTCTCCTCGTCGTTCGCGGTGGTGACCGGGCACGAGGATCCCGCCAAGGATCACGCCGCGGTGGACTGGGGCCGGCTGGCCACCGCGGTGGACACGCTCGTCGTGCTCATGGGCGCGCAGAGCCTGCCGCGCATCGCGGCGGAGCTGGTCGGCCACGGGCGCTCCCCCGACACGCCGGTGGCGCTGATCCGCTGGGGCACGACCGAGGCGCAGGAGGTCTCCGTCAGCACGCTCGGTGCCGTGGTGACCGACGCGCGCGCGGCCCGGGTCGCGCCGCCGATGGTGGCGATCATCGGAGAGGTGGTACGGTTGCGGGAGCGCCTCGCGTGGTTCGAGGCGCGGGCACACAACCTGGACGCACTGATGGCGGAGGCCCTATGAATCGACGACAGTTCCTGACCCTGGGCGCGGTGGCGAGCGGGACGTTCGCGGTGGGTGGCCTCTCCCGGATGGGCAGCCGGCCGGTGGCCGCTGCCGCCAGCGCGCCGCCCACCGTGGACCGGCTCGTGCTCACGAACGTGGTGGACAATCTCTACGACGTCTTCGCCCGCGCGGGCCGGCTCGACACGGTCACCGTCGAGCGCACGCCGCTGGGCAAGACCCCGCTGCTCGCCGAGCACGGGCTCGCCTACCACATCGACTCGTCACGGGGCGGGGAGCGCCGGCAGATCCTGCTGGACTTCAGCCTCACCGACTGGAGCCTGTTCAACAACTACCGCGCGCTCGGCATCGATCCCTACGCGGCCGACGCACTCGTGCTGAGCCACGGGCACATGGATCACTATGGTGCCCTGCCTGCGCTGGCCTCGGCCGGCCAGGGCAAGTGGAAGCCGGGGGTGACGGTCTACGCGGGCGGCGAGGACACCTTCTGCCATCGCGTCGTCGTGACGCCCGCCGCCACCATCGACCAGGGCCAGCTCGACCGCCCGGCGCTCGAGGCCAAGGGCCTGAAGGTCCACCTCGCCAGCCAGCCCGCGGTGGTCTCCGGGCAGGCGTTCACGTCGGGGCAGATCGCGCGGCTGACCGACTTCGAGAAGCCCCCCGCGGCGGCCCGGCTGCGAGCGGGGGATGTCAACTCGGCGTGCTCGCCGACCCACTTCGGCGTGGTGAAGGTGGAGACCCGGGCCGGTGACCTGGTGGCCGACAACTTCCAGGGCGAGCACGCGACCGCCTTCCTCGTGAAGGACCGCGGGCTCGTCGTCATCACCTCCTGTGGCCATGCCGGGGTCATCAACTCCGTCCGGCAGGTGCAGAAGGTCACGGGCATCGAGAAGGTCCACGCGGTGGTGGGCGGCTTTCACCTGGCGCCGGCCGCCGAGGAGGTGGTGGCCAAGACGGTGGCCGCCTTCAAGGCCATCAATCCGGACTACATCCTCCCGGCCCACTGCACGGGGCTCAATACCATCATGGCGGTGCACCGGGAGCTCCCGGCCAAGCTGATCATGCCCTCCACGGGCACCCGGGTGGTCTTCGGGGCCTAGGTCATCGAAGGGGGCCCCGAAAGGCCCCCTCCGAGCCTCCCCCAGAGCGGGTTGCGCGGGCGAAAGCCGGCGCTCGAGCAAGCCCCGGCGCGGCGCGGCAAAATTTGACTCGGCGGCCCGGCGGCGCCTAGGCTCTAGCACGGAGGGAGCCATGAAGACGCTGCCGCTGGCCGTGCTGATGCTGCTCGCGAGCGCTGGAATCGCGCCGGCCCAGACGAAGTCCACGGGCCCGCTCGACTTGGAGTACAAGCAGCGGGCGCCCGCCCTCCGTCCGGTGGCGCCGCGGAAGGTCGAGGAGGACACGACGCAGGCGGTGCGCGAGCTCGATCGCCAGCGCACCGACCGCATGCTGCGTAATGTCCAGCCCGGCCCCTCCAGGCGGCCCGATCTCGACCGCGACGTCACGCAGGGAATTCAAACCCGCGGCCTGGGCCGTTAGGTGGTGGCGGACGGCGAGAAGGGCCCATCTGCGGGAGTGCGGCGCCCTCGACCGGGGCGCTCAACGTACAGGAGTACGCCTCGCGCCCGGCCTTCGGGCGCCGCCTCGCAGCTGGACCCTTCTCGCCGCCCGGTTTCCCGCGCGGGTAAGCCCGCTAGCGGCGCTTGCGCGCCGCTGCGCTTCTGCGGCGCGGGCGGGTCTGGGTCTCCTCCAGAACTGGGACGCCGTCGCAGTAGTTGACGTGGTGGCCTGGGACC
This sequence comes from Candidatus Acidiferrum sp., assembly GCA_035635775.1. Taxonomy (GTDB): domain Bacteria; phylum Methylomirabilota; class Methylomirabilia; order Rokubacteriales; family CSP1-6; genus CAMLFJ01. The sequence continues at coordinate 4,621 of DASQAL010000096.1, read as the reverse complement.
GCGGGGACCCGAGGCCCTGGGGTGATGATGCCGACCAGGTTCAGGGGGTCGCAAGCGGAGATGCGGACCGTCTGGCCTGAGGGTTCTTCGCGGCGGATGGCGCGGAGAGCCTCGAGCGCCTCGGGGGCGGCGAACTGTTCGCCCACGAAGCCGCCCACGATGCGGCCGCCGCGCAGGTCGCCGCGCATCTCGAGACGGCGGTAGACGCGGAGCAGGTCCCGCCAGGCCGGCGCGTCCGGCTCCCGCTGCAGGAGATCGCGGAAGACCACGCCGTAGCGCTTCACGTACTGGCGGGCCTTGGCCTCGACGAGGTCGTCATCGGCCGGGATGGCGGGCGGGAGCAGACGGGCCCAGCGCCCGGTGCCGGGCGAGGGCCGGGGCGTGACGGGCCGGCCGGGCCGCGGCCGGCGCCGCTTCTCGCCGTGGAGCAGGCTGCGCAGCCCCGCGAAGCCGTCACCGGTGACGAGCCCGGCCGTCACCAGCTCGCACAGCGCTTCCTCCACCTCGATGCGCAGCCGCCGCACGCCGGAGGCGATGTCGTCCACGAAGGACGCGCCCGCGCGCTCGAGGTGCGCCAGCACGTCGCGCGCGGGGCCCGATGGCTGGATCGGCGACGCGGCGGCGGGCGTCCGGTCCGGGGCGGCGTCGCCCGGCGCGGGGCGCGGCGCGAGGAGCCAGGCGAGGTCGCGGCGCAGCAGCAGCGCCACCGGCACCGTCGCGGACAGGCGCCGGCCGGCGTGGCGCGCGCTCTCGTGCAGCCCGAGCCGTCCCCACGCCACCTCGCCGGAGAGGCAGAGCTCGTCGAGCCAGCCCGGCTGGTAGCCGGCCACGCGTGAGGGCAGGAGGTCCCGCTCCCACACGCCCGCGGCAGCCTCGAAGCCCTGCAGGCGCTCGATCACGCGCAAGAGCCCGTCGCGGCCGTGCTGCTGGGTGGCGGGCCGCGCGTGCTGCCAGGACAGGAGGAAGCGCAGGAGCACCGCGGGTGACACCGGCTCGATGAGGCGGCGCAGACCGTCGAGCGTGCGGCGGTGGATGCGCGCCAGGAGGCGCCGCTCGCACCACTCCCCCTGCTCGGCCGCGATGGCCTCCGGTGTGAAGCGCCCGCGGAGCACGCCGCCCTCGGCCTCCACCGCGGCCAGCGCCGCGTCCACCTCGCCGGGCGCGACGTCGAGCGCCGTCGCGAGCGCCGCGGCGGTGGTGGGACCGACCAGCCCGAGCCGAGAGCGCACGACCTCCACCAGCGCGCCATCCCGATCGGACCACGCGGGGGCCCGCCGAGCGGGCGGCTCGACCAGGTCGGGCTCGAAGCGAGCGTGCGGCCACACGGTGGCGGCCAGCGAGCGCCGCTCCGCCGGGACCCAGAAGGCGTGGCTGCCGTGTCGGAGCCGGGCCGCGCGCCCGGCCGCGATCAGCTCCTCGAGATAGCCGGTCCACGCGCCCGCGTCGCGCTCGGGTAGCGCGCCCAGGTCGAGCAGCAGGTCGTGCAGCTCGTCGGCGTTGCGGAGATCGGGCCACGCCTCCTCGACCACCGCGGTGATCGCGGCGGGGTCGAGCCGTCCGAGGTCGTCGGCCACCGAGGCGGGCAGCCCGCGGCGGAGCGTGACCGCGCGCGCGCGGCGCTCCTCGAGCGGGGCGTCGTCGAGGAACGCGTAGGGATTGGCGTTCAGGATCTCGTGGGCGAAGACCGACGGCTCGGGCGTCTCGCGGGTCACGCGCTTGATCTCGCCCGCGTGCAGCGCGGTGAGGGTGGCGCGCAGGCCGTCGATGTCCATCGCCTCGGTGAGGCAGTCGCGGAGCGTCTCGCGCACGAGCGGGTGGTCGGGCACCTCGAGGGGTCCCGCCTCCATGTTGTCCTGACAGGCGAGCTGGGCGGGAAAGACCGCGACGAGGAGATCCTCCGCCCGCATGCGCTGCAGATACGGCGGCACCTTGCGGCCGTTCTGCCAGCGCAGGAGGGCGAGCGCGCGGTTGGCGTTCCAGCGCCAGCGTGTGTTGAACATCGGGGCCTGCAGCGCGGCCTGGATCAGGAGCTCCTCGATCCCGCTCGGGTGCAGCATCTCGAACACCGCCTCGAGCGGGAAGCTGTGCTGCGGGCCGAGCGAGAGCAGGACGCCGTCGTCGGTGGCCGCGGCCTGCAGCTCGAAGTTGAAGCTGTGGCAGAGCCGCTTGCGGAGCGCCATGCCCCAGGCGCGGTTGATGCGGCCGCCGAAGGGCGCGTGGACCACGAGCTGCATGCCCCCGGCCTCGTCGAAGAAGCGCTCCACCACCACCGTGTCGCGGGTGGGCACCGCGCCGAGCGCCGCCCTCCCGGCCGCGATGTAGTCGCGGGCGAGCAGGGCGCCGCGGCGGTCGAGGCCGGTCTCCCGCTCGAGCCAGGCCGCCGCGCTCTCCGGATCGTGCAGGCGATCGGCCACGCCCTGCCGCACCGCGGAGAGCTCCGCGGACAGCTCGAGCGTGCGCGCCGGGCCCTCGCCGAGCCAGAACGGGATGGTGGAGGGCGCCCCGCCCGCGTCCTCGACGCGCACGCGGCCGCTCTCGATCCGGCGGATGCGCCAGGAGCTATTGCCGAGCAGGATGACGTCCCCCGCCATGGACTCGATCGCGAAGTCCTCGTCGAGCGAGCCGATCGTGGTCTCGTCGGGCTCCAGCACGACCTCGTAGCTGGCGTTGTCGGGGATCGCCCCGCCTGAGGTGAGCGCGGCCAGGCGCGCCCCGCGCCGCGCCTTGAGCCGCCGCGCCACTCCGTCGCGGTGCAGGCGCGTCGCGTAGCGGCCCCGCCGTGTCGCGATGCCCTCGGCCAGCATGTCCACGATCTGGTCGAAGTCCTCGCGGGTCAGCGCCGCGTAGGGCGCCGCGCGGCGGCAGAAGTCGAAGAGCCGGTCCTCGTCCTGCTCCTCGCAGGCACAGATCGCCACGATCTGCTGGGCCAGGACGTCGAGCGGCGCGTTGCGCAGGCTGAGCCGGTCGATCTCGCCTCGGCGGGCCGCGCGCACCAGGGCCGCGCACTCGACGAGCTGGTCGCGGGTGAGCGGGAAGAGGCGGCCCTTGGGCGTGGCGATCAGGGCGTGGCCCGAGCGGCCCACGCGCTGGAGCGCGGTGGCGATCGAGCGGGGCGAGCCGATCAGGCAGGTGAGATCCACCGTGCCCACGTCGATCCCGAGCTCGAGCGAGGCGGTCGCCACCACCAGCGAGAGCTGCCCCGCCTTGAGCCGCTGCTCGGCGTCGAAGCGCCGCTGCCGGCTCAGGCTGCTGTGGTGCGCGGCCACGCGTAGGGCGCCGAGGCGCTCGGCCAGGTGGCGGGTCACCCGCTCGACCAAGCGCCGCGTGTTGACGAACACGAGCGTGGAGCGGTGCGCGCGGGCCAGCTCGGCCACGCGATCGTAGATCTCCTCCCACTGCTCGTTGGTGCACACCGCGCCCAGCTCGTCGCCGAGCACCTCGATGGCCAGGTCCATGTCGCGGCGCTGGCCCACGTTGACGATCTCGGGCAGCGGGCGGTCCGCGCCGACCAGCAGCCGGGCCGCGGTCTGGATCGGCCGCACGGTGGCCGACAGGCCGATGCGCTGCAGGCGCGCGCCCCGCGTGGCCACCAGCTCGGCGAGCCGCTCGAGCGACAGGGCCAGGTGCGCGCCGCGCTTGTCCCCGGCCACCGCGTGGATCTCGTCCACGATCACGGTGCGCACGTCGGCGAGCCAGCGCCGGCTCGACTCCGCGGTGAGCAGGATGAAGAGCGATTCGGGCGTGGTCACCATCACGTGCGGCGGGCGGCGCCCGATCAGCCGCCGCTCGTGCGCGGGCGTGTCGCCGGTGCGCACCGCGGTGCGGATCTCGGGCGCGGGCAGCCCCGCCGCCACTGCCGCCGCGGCCAGCTCGGCGAGCGGCTCGTCCAGGTTGCGCCGCACGTCGTTGGAGAGCGCCTTGAGCGGCGAGACGTAGAGGATCTCGGTCCGGTCCGTCAGCCGGCCCTCCACCGCCTCCCGGAAGAGCCGGTCGAGGCAGGCCAGGAAGGCGGCGAGGGTCTTGCCGGAGCCGGTGGGCGCGGTGAGCAGCACGTCCTGGCCGTCTGCGATCAGCGGCCAGGCGCCGGCCTGCACCGGCGTGGGCTCGGTGTAGCGGGCGCGGAACCACGACTCGACGACGGGGTGGAACATCGCAACAGTATAGTCAGATTGTCTCCGGCCTGCATCTGGGCGCGGACGTCTGCGTACGCGTGCGGATCTCCGCGAGACACACGACTTCTCAAGGCGATCCCCGACACGCCCGGCTCGACGATGCCCGGGCGCCGCGCGTTTCCGACGCGCTTTGGCGCTGCGCTCGATGCGTGCGGCGGCCGCAGCCTCTAGCCCCCGCACGAGGGCGCCCGGGCATCCGCTCGCCGGCCGCGCCACGCAGTAGGCACACGTCCCGCCTCCCCACGCTCACCGACGCTGGTAGACTCGCGGCAGACTCTGAGGAGGGACCCGATGGCCTCTATCTGCTCGCCCCAGATGCCGCGACGCGCTTTCATGGGGGTCATCGCTGGCGGCCTCCTCGCCGCGCCGCGCGCCGCCGAGACTTTCTCTGGTTCATGTCAAGCGATTTTTGTCTGACGCTGCCGCAGTTGCTGGCGCGTCATGGTCGC
>DASQAL010000095.1:0-6496 GCA_035635775.1 Candidatus Acidiferrum sp. | reverse complement strand
GCGCCATCTCCCTCTCCCCTCAGGGGAGAGGGCAGGGTGAGGGGATACGCTATTTCGTCATCGGCGGGCGCGGCGCGCCCCGGAGGGACTGCTCCAGCTCCGGGGTCACGCGGCGCAGCTGGTCGGTGATGCGCGCGGCGTCGACGGCGGTGCCCACCACGCGGGGCGTGATCAGGAGGACCAGCTCCGTCTTCTCGATCGTGGTCTGGACGGAGCCGAAGAGGTAGCCCAGGATCGGGATGCGGTTCAGCCACGGGATCCCGATGCGGATCCGCGTGCGCTTGTTCTGGATGAGCCCGCCCAGCACCAGGGTCTGGTTGTTGAGCAGCACCACGGAGGTCTCGGCCTCCCGCTTCGTGAAGCGCGGGGAGTTGATCGGCGGCGGCTCGTTCTCGCCGACCTCGTTGACCTCCTGCTTGACGTCCAGCGCCACCGTGCCCTGCTCGCCGATGCGCGGGGTGACGGTCAGGATGATGCCGGCGTCCTTGTACTCCACGGTCTGGGTGATGGCGTTGCCGGTGATGCCGCCGGTGGCCACCGGCACCTGCTGGGAGGTCACGATGGGCACGGAGGTCGAGACATTGATGATCGCCTTCTTATTCTCGGCGGTCATGATGGAGGGGTTCGACAGCACATTCACCTTGTTCTCGGTGGCCATCGCGTTGAGCGCGGCCAGGAACTTGTCCGCCGCGAAGGTGAAGAAGTTGAAACCCAGGGGGACCGCGCCCCCGAGCGGAATCAGGCTCTGGGCCGGACGACCGGGAAGCAGGCCCGACGGGGAAGAGCTCACGTCGTAGCGGCCGGACCGGACGGCCCACTCGACGCCGAGCTTGGTGTCGTCGGTCAGCGTGACCTCGGCGGCCAGCACCTCGATCAGCACCTGGCGCGGCATCCGGTCGAGCTTCTTGATCGTCTCCTCCATCTCCTTCCAGAGCCGCGGGTAGGTGGTCACGATGACCGCGTTGGTGACCTCGTCGGCGACGAAGCGGATCTCGACGCTGGGCGGCGCGCCCTCGCCGGAGACGCCCGGGAAGCCGGTCGGCGCGCCCGCCGCCCGCGCCGTCGAGCTGAACGGCGCCGGGCTCGGCAGCAGCGGCGATGGCAACAGCGTGGGCGCGGCGCTCCGGCCGGAGTAGGAGCTGGACAGTCCGGAGATGCTGGAGGTGCCCACCAGCGATTGCTGGGTGCCGGTGATCGCCGGCCCGCGGTCGCCGCGGCCGTAGATGGCGTCGAGCGTCGTGGCCAGGTCCCGGGCCTTCGTGTTCTCCGCGAAGTAGATGAAGACGCGCTGGCCGCCGTAGATGTCCACGTCCAGCTTCTCGATCAGCCGCCGGATGATCTCCATGTCCTGCTTGCGCGCGTGGATCACCAGCGAGTTGGAGCGACGCTCGGGCACGATCAGCGGCCGTTCGGGGCCCCCGGCGCCGATGCCGCCCGCGCTGGGCAAGGGCGGCGCGGCGGGGGGTGGTGGCGGGGGTGGCGGGCCCGTCACCCCGGGCGCGCCCACCCGGCTGCCGGCGAAAAGCTGCGCCAGGATCTGGGCCAGCTCCAGGGCATCGGCGTGCTTGAGGGCGATGATCTGGAGCTCGTTGAGGGCCACCTCCACGTCGACGAGCTGCAGCATGTCGAGCAGCCGGCGGATATTGGCGGCCGTATCGGTCAGGATGAGCAGGTTCGTCTCGCGGTGGGCGGCGATGGCCCCCTGCGCGGGGACGAAGGGACGCAGCAGCGTCACCGCGTCCTGCGCGTTGATGAACCGGAGCGGCACGATCTGCGTGACCACCTCGTCAGACGGCAGGGTCCCGGCGACCTCGCGGCCCACCACGGTCTTCACCGACGTCTGGGGCGCGCCCTCGCGCGGGATGATGCGGTAGAGGTTGCCCGAGCGCACCGCGGCCAGCCCGTTGACGTCGAGGATGGTGAGCAGCACCCCGAAGACCTCGTCGCTCGAGATCTTGCCGCTGGTCTGGACCGTCACCTTCCGCCCCCGGGCCCCCGGGGCCAGCACGTAGTTGAAGCCCACGATCTCCGCCGCGGCCTGGATCACCACCTCGACGTCGGCGTTGTCGAAGTTGAGCACGAGCTGGCGCGACGGCGTCCGCGGCGCGGGCGCATCGCTCGTCACGGTGGGCGGCGGGGCGGGGGGTGGGGCCGTTGACGGCGCCTCGCGCTGCTCGGCGGCGCCCACCGAGAGCGACTCGCTGCGCGCCGGCGGCGGCCGCAACGGATCGCTCGGCCTCGGCGTCGGCTCGGCGGTGACCTCGACCTTGGGCCGGGGGGCCTCGACCACCCGGCCGCCACCGGTCGAGCCGCTCGGTGTGATGGAGGCGCAGCCTGCCGTCACCCACACGAGGAGCAAGCAGGACGCGGTGTGCGCTCGACCGATCATCGCTCGTTGGCTCGTGGCGGCACGGTGGGGGCGGCCGGAATTCGGGACGCCGGGACGCCCGGTGCCGGCGGCACGGCGGGCGGCGGGGTCATCGCGGCGGCGGCCGCGGGGGTCGCCAGCTTCGGCTTCGCGGGATCCTGCAGCAGCACCTCCACCAGCCCATCGGGCCGGGCGATCACCACGCGATCCTGGCTGATGGACTGCACGCGACCGCCGCTGACCGCATCGCCGACCGCGTAGCCGAAGGTGCGCTTGACCGTGGGGTCCTCCAGGTACGCTCGGCTCTTCGGGCCATCCATCACGACGCCGTGCAGGAACGGCTTGGGCCCCGCGGCCACCACGGGACCGGCCGGCGCCTCGGACCGACTCGGGCTGAAGAGATTCCTGGACACGACGACCCCGTACCCACCCGCCGAGGCGGCCGGCGTGGGGGCCGGGACGGACACCGCGGCCGGTGCCGCGGCCCGCGGCGTCGGCGGCGGGGGCAGCGGAAGCGGGGTCAGCAGCTCGCGAATCAGCCCCGCGGCGCAGAGAGCGCCGAGGAGACCGAGCAGAACGTTGAGGGCGAGGAAGCGTCTGGACACGGTCTAGTTCTCTTCCGAGGTGGCGGCGGCCCGGGCTTCTGGCTTGGCCGGCGTCGCGCCCGGCAGGAGATAGCCGGCCACGGTGAGGGTGGTGAGCAGCTCGCGCGGTTGCCCGACCGCCACCACCCGGATCTTTAAGTCCTTCAGCGCGAGCAGACGGTCGGCGCGCTCCAGCCGGGACAGCGCGTTCACCGTGTCCCGGATGCTTCCCATGATGGTCAGCTCGATCGGTACCTCCTGCAGCCCGTTCTGATCCGACGCGGGCAGCACCCGCTCGCTCCGGACCTCCACGTTGCCCGCGGCCAGCAGATCCTTGACGAGCTTCTGCAGCTCGGAGGCGGCGAGCGGCGCGGTGGGACCGCGCAGCAAGCGGCGCGCTTCCATCTCGAGGCGGGCGTCGACGGCGGCCAGCTCCTCGGCGAGCCGGGGTCGTTGCGCGACGAGGAGGCGGCGCCGCTCGAGGGCCGCCTCCCGCGCGGGCACGGTGGTCTCGGCGGCCCGGGAGCGCGCGAGGATCGGCTCGACCACCAAGAGATAGCCGCCGATCACCAGCGCGACGACCGCGCCCACTCCGACCACCACCCGCTCGCGAGGGCTGAGACTTGGCATGCTCATCGCCCCGCCGGCGGACGGCCTTCCCAGCCGGCCCGGATGCGGAACTGCTCCTTGTTCTGCGTCTTGGTGACGGGCGACGTGAACTCGACCCGCTCGAGCCGGGCCGAGCCCTCGAGCAGCGGGATGAGCGTGCTCGCCGCGTCGGATTGACCGGTCAGCTCGACGCCCTGACGATCCATCGTGAGCGCCTGCAGCCAGGATCCCGCGGGCAGGGTCTCCGTCATCTCGTGCAGGACCGGCAGCGCCCGGATGTGGTCGTTCTCCACCGCGTCCAGCGCGGAGAGGATGCGCCGCTTCCGGGCCAGCTCGGCGGCGAGGCCCTCGACCACCTTCGCCTCCGGCTCGAGCCGCCGGATCTCCTGCGTCAGTTGCCCCACGTGCCGTTCGACCTTGATCGTGTGCGCGAACGCCAGGCCGAGGGCGAGGAGGGCGGTGACGGCCACCGTCCCGGCGGTCACGAGCTGCTCGCGCGAGGGCGTCCAGGGCCGCGCCTCGACCGGGAGGAGGTTGAGCGGCGGGGTCCGCGGGCCCGCCGCCACGCCGAGCGCGAGCAGGGCGGCCCCCGCGTTGGTCGCGGGCAGGGCGCTGACGAGGGGGACGCGGGCCGCCGCGTACGGCGGGGCCGAGACCGGGACGCCCAGCGACGCGGCGAGGTCGGCGCGCCAGCCGGTGGCGTCATCGCCGGAGAGCCACACCGCGTCGCAGCCGGTCCAGCGGGCGAGCCCCAGGCTGCGCGTGATCTCCCGCGCGAGCCCTTCGACTCCGGCCGCGATCACCTGGCGGCTGGTGAGCAGCGTGTGACCGTCGAGGAGGAGCAGATCCGCGCCGGCGCCATGGCGGTGCGCCCAGACCGCGCGCTGGGCCGGGAGCGCGCGGGGGAGGAGCGCGGTCAAGTCGTGGCAGGCCACCGTCAACGCAGCCGGGCGCCACTTCGCCGCGGCCAGCAGTCCCAGCGGGCGCTCCACCGCGCGGCGCTCGGCGGCCGCCACCAGCACGCGCCGCGCCTCGTCGGACTCGCTCGGCAGCTCGAGCCAGTCGAAGCGGATGTCCTCCGGCGCGAACGGCACGTGACGATCCAGATCGAACGCCACCATCTCGGCCACATCGCTCCCGGTGGTGCGCGGCAGCTCGATCGCCTTGACGACCACCGCCCGGCGATCGAGGCCCACGCGCAGGCGGCGCCCCGCGAGCCCGCGCGCCTGGAGCTCGGCGGCGAGGGTGCCGGCCGGGTCCTCCGCCTCCTCCACCACGAAATGCTCCACCTGCCCGCGGCCGGTGATCGCGACCACGGTGAGCCGGCCGTTGTGGACGAAGAGGCCGATCCGCGCGGGCCTCATTCTTCGTCCCCCGGGCGCCACGAGACGATCGCGACATCCAGACGGCCCCGCTGGTTCCCGCCGCGCTGGACGACGGCGACCACGCGGCGGCGCGCCACGCCGGCCACCACGCCCTCCGCCTCGATGCGGAAGGAGCTGCTCCCCACCGTGAAGCCGCGCCCCGCGAAGCGGCCCGGCACGCTCGGGTAGGGCGCGCGCACCCGGGTCCGGACCACGTCGGCGATCTCGGCCTCCGACAGGCCGAGGGCCTTGAGGACGAGGGGGCTGGCGGTGTTGAGGTTCACGGCGGTGACGCCGAGCGCGGTGACCAGATCGCCCAGCCCCGGACGGCCGTCCACGCCGACGTAGAGCTCCCGGGTGATGCCGCGGATCTGGAGCAGCTCGGACACGTCCTGGAGATTGCCGTTGCGCGCGCGGTAGGGCACGGGCAGCCGGAGATAGAAGTCGCTCTCGGCTCCGTGGACGCGGTGGAGCTCGTTGACGTCGCGCCAGTCCTGGAGCGAGTCCTTGATGATGTCTCGCTGCGGCTGCTCGACCTCGAGCGCGGCGAGCAGCCGGTCCAGGCGGTCGGGTCCGGCGCCGTTGACGCTGATCCGCGCCGCCTCGTCGCTGATCCGGTACGAGAACTCCCCGGGCCCGAGCCCGACGCGGGTGCGCGGCAGCGCGGGCAGCCGCACCGGCGTCGTCTGCCCGGGCAGGGCGCGGTAGAACACGAGCTGACCGTCGTCGTCGAGCGCCGCGACCTGAGACTGGCTCAGGATCTCGCGGATCGCCTGCTGCACGCCGGCCTCGGCCAGATGGCGGGCCTGCACGCCGTCCCGATAGGCGCGCACCATCGAGGCCTCGAGACGCGCGGAGAACGCGAACTCGGTGACCACCACCGCCAGCAGCGCCAGCACCAGCAGGACCGCGATCAGCGCGAAGCCGCGCTCGCTCGTCATGGCGCGCTGGTCCGGATGGGTACGGTGAGCGTCTGCGGCACGCCGCGCGGGCGGGCGCCGGTGACCAGGGTGATCTCGACTGCGCGCGGCAGGCCCTCGTCCGTGCCGACGTCCCAGGTGTCCTGCCAGGCGTCCGGCTCGCGGCCGAGATAGCGGACCCGTAGCCCGCTCGTCCGCGCATCCACCAGGAGGGGTCGGAGACGATCCGGCACGACCGGGTTGGGCAGGATCTGCTGGCGCAGCGCCAGCCCCGCCGCGTCGGCGGACAGGCTGACCGCGGTGAACGCGGCCGGCGCCCCGGTGGGGAACGGCGGCGACAGCGTGACGAAGGTGAGCTGGTCCGGCCGGCCTTCGAACAGGACCCGCGCCTCCTGCTCGCCCTCGGCGGCGATCCGATACGGGAAGGCGCCGTCGAGCGCGCGTTCGAGCAGCACGGCCAGGCTCCGCGTGTGATCGAGCTTGGCGGTCCGCTCCTCGCCCCGCTGCCACGCGGCCAGCCCGACGCGGAGCCCGCCGAACACTATGACCAGCACGGCGGCCACGATGCTGAGCGCCAGCATCACCTCGAGCAGCGTGAACCCCCCCACAAAATCCCTCTCCCCTCTGGGGAGAGGGCAGGGTGAGGGGCCA
>DASQAL010000094.1:0-15015 GCA_035635775.1 Candidatus Acidiferrum sp. | reverse complement strand
AGCATCGCGAAGTAGTTCGCGGCCGCCGTCATCTCCACCATCCACTGGGCGTCGTGGCGCTTGGCGAGCGCGTCGAAGGCCGACTGGTCCACCTTGTTCGTCCGCATGAGCTGGCGCACGTAGACCACGATCTCGCGCTCGTCGGTGGGGAGGCCGGCCGGGTCGCCCTTGGCGCGGAGCACGTCGATGATCGGCTCGCTCACCCCGTTGCGGCGCGCCTGCGCGGTCTGAGCCGACCAGACGTAGGCGGCCTCGCGCTCCCGCACCGCGGCCAGGATCGCCACCGAGCGGAGCTTGCCCTCGACCGTGCTCTCGTCGCGGAAGAACGTGACGAGGGGCAGCAGGCGCTCGGCGAGCTGGGGGCTGTGCAGCAGCATGCTGAAGGGCCCGCGCACGCCGCCGAAGACCTTGACGACCGCGTCGACGACTCCGTGGTGGGCGGCGGGGATATCTGATTTGCCGGTGATGGGGGCGATGCGTGGCATGGGGCGCTCCTCTCTCGGGTGATCAGTCGGTGGTCAGCCCGCGCAGCACGTCGAAGTACTCCGGGAAGGTCTTGGACACGCAGGCCGGGTTGACGATGCGGATGCCCGGCGCGCGCAGGCCGGTCACCGCGAAGCTCATCGCGATGCGGTGGTCGTCATAGGTCTGCACGTCGGTGGGCTGGGGCGTGCCGGGGTGGATGGTCACCGAGTCCCAGGTGCTGTCTACGCGCAGGCCCATGCGCTGGAGCTCGGTGGCGGCGGCGACCGGCCGGTCGCTCTCCTCGAAGTGGGTCTGGGCGATCCCGCGCACCGTCACCGGCCCGTCCGCGAAGGGCGCGATGGCCATCAGCGTGGTCGCCACGTCGCCCATCCGGGTGAAGTCCGCGTCTATGGCGCGAAGCCGATCGGGGCCCCGCACTGTGATGGTATCGAGCCCGACGGTGACCTCGCAGCCCATGCGGGCCAGCACGTCGAGCAGCCCGAGATCGCCCTGCGCCGAGTCGGTGCCGAGCCGCGGCACCACCACGCGGCTGCCGGTCACCGCGGCGGCCGCGAAGAAGTAGGAGGCCGCCGAGGCGTCGGGCTCCACCGCATAGACCCGCCCCTCGTAGCGCTGCCCGGCCGGGACACGGAATCGCCGGTCGCCCTCCCGCTCGGCGCGCACCCCGAAGGCCTCCATGGTGGAGAGGGTCATCGTGATGTAGGGCGCCGAGACCAGCTCGCCCTCCACCTCGATCTCCACGTCGTGGCGGGCATAGGGCGCGGCGAGAAGGATCGCGCTGAAGTACTGGCTCGAGATGTCCCCGCGCATGCGCGCGCGGCCGCCCGCGATGCCCTTGGCGCGCACCACCACCGGCGGGCAGCCGGTGCCCTCGCGGCTCTCCGCGTCCACCCCGAGCGCGCGCAGGCCGTCGAGCAGCGGCTGGATCGGGCGCTTGCGCATGGCGGGCGAGCCGTCCACCACGAAGGTCCCCTGCCCGAGGGCGACGGCGGCGGTCAGGAAGCGCGCGGCGGTCCCCGCATTGCCGATCTCGAGCGTGGCTTCCGCGGCGGGGAAGCGGCCGTCCACGCCCTCCACCTCGAAGGCGCGCGCCGCCTCGTCCGCCCGCACCCGCACCCCGAGCGCCTCGAGCGCGCGGTGCATGTAGCGCGTGTCGTCCGACCAGAGGGCCTGGGTGATCTCCGAGCGCCCGCGGGCCAGCGCCGCGACCAGGAGCGCGCGGTTGCTGTAGCTCTTGGATCCCGGCAGGGCCACCTCCGCGTCGAACGGCCGCGTGATGGGCTCGACGGCCCGGACGGGGGCTGGTGTCTCCGCCATGATTGGCGCATCATACCCCGGTATGAGCCGGACGGTTCGCGTGCTTCCCCTGGCCGTCGTCGCTCTGCTGCTGCTGATCGTGCCGTCGGGCCACGGCGCCCCCGACATCGACCGCACCGCGGTGGACTGGAAGACCCCGGCCGAGATCAAATGGGTGCGGAACGCGGCGGGCACGAACGAGTCGGCGGTGCTCTTCGGCGACCCGAGCAAGCCGGGCCCGTACAACCGTTTCTTCGTGGTGCTCTCGGGCACCTGGTGGATGGGCACCGGCGAGACGTTCGACCCGGAGAGCACGGTGCCCGCGCCCGCGGGCAGCTACGTCATCCACTACGCCAACAAGGTGCACTACGACGGCGCCAAGGCCGAGGAAACCATCATCCAGGTCTGGGGCATGGGCCCCGCGACCTCGACCCCCGCGGAGAAACGCTGATGGCCATCACGATCCGACAGGTCGGACCCTGCTTCGCCGGTGAGGTCGACGGCATCGATCTCGCCCAGCCGCTCTCCCCGGAGCACGCGGCCGCCATCCACGCCGGCATGGACCGGTACGCGGTGCTGGTCTTCCACGGCCGGCCCGTTACCCCCGAGCAGCACATGGCCTTCACCCTGGCGCTGGGCCCGATCGAGCACGCGGTCGGCACCGGCCTGCGCAAGGACGACGACTACCGCCTGCCCATGACGTTCGCCGACGTGTCCAACCTCGACAAGAACCAGCGCGTATTCGAGCGGGACAGCCGCACGCGGCTCTTCGGCCTCGGCAACCGGCTCTGGCACTCCGACAGCTCGTTCAAGCCGATCCCCGCGAAGTACTCCCTGCTGCACGCCCATAGCATCCCGTCCCGCGGCGGCAACACCGAGTTCGCGGACATGCGGGCGGGCTACGACGCCCTCGACGCGGAGACCCGGGCGCTATGCGAGGACCTGATCTGCGAGCACTCGCAGCTCTACTCGCGCCAGATCCTGGGCTTCACCGACTTCACCGACGAGGAGCGTGAGCGCTTCGCCCCGGTGCGCCAAGTGCTGGTGCGCACCCACCCGGTGACCGGGCGCAAGTCGCTCTACCTGGCCTCACACGCCGGCGGCATCATCGGCTGGCCGGTGCCGGAGGCGCGCGCCTTCCTGCGCGACCTGGTCGAGCACGCCACCCAGCGGCAGTTCGTCTACTCGCACCAGTGGCGGGTCGGCGATCTCGTGATGTGGGACAACCGGCAGACCATGCACCGCGCCCGGCCCTTCCCCGAGAACGAGCCGCGCGACGTGCGCCGGACCACCCTCGCGGGCGACCGGCCGACGGTGGCGCAGGTCAGCTGACGCGCCAGCTCTTGTCCACGTAGCGGCGGCTGTCCACCGTCGAAATCTGAAGGGCGGCGCGGTAGGCGCCGGCCGCCGCGGTGTGGATGCGCGTCTCCACCGCGACCCGCTCCGGGTCGGGCCCGCCTTCGAGGGCCTCGGTGACGACGCGGCCGTCCAGGCCCGGCTCGCCGTCGATACCGAGCAAGGCGAGCACGGTCGGCGTCACGTCCACGTTGCCGGCCGGCGCGCGCACCGTGACCCCTTTCTTCACGCCCGCGCCCCAGGCCAGGAAGGTATTGCGCACGTTCCACGGGCTCATGCTGCCGTGGTCGCTCACGTAGGGCGCGCCGCCCGCGCTCACGTTGGCGAGGTCGGTGCCGGAAACCCCGAAGGCGTTGCGCCGCGAGGTCCACGGGAAGGTGAAGAGGAGATCGGGGCTGCGCTCGCGATTGGCCACGTGGATCAGCTCGAGCGGGAAGGCGCCCTCCACGCGCTCAGCCGAAAAGATCACCCCGCCCCAGTCCTGCGCCTGGATGAAGCGGGCCAGGCGCGCGATCCGATCCGGGTCGTGGCCTTCCACGTGGAGCGCGACGGCTTGGCCGCTGCTGGCCAGGATCACGTCCGTGGAATCGGGCGCCGCCTTCAGCTTGGCTAGGACGAGCGCGCCCGCCACGTCCACCCCCGCGGTATTGGTCGTGAACCCGTGGTCGGAGACCACCAGCACGCTGGTCGAGGCGGCGTGAAGCCCCGCCAGCACCTGCGCGATCTCGCGATCGTCGTTGCGGAGCGCCTCCCGTGCCGCGGGCGAGCCGACGCCGGCGTGGTGCTGGCTGTGATCCGGCTCGGTGAGCCAGTTGATCACCACCGCGGGCGCGAACTTCGGGAGCACGTACTCGCGCAGCACCCGCTGCGTCCAGGTGACCGCGGCGTCGAAGCGCGCGCCGCCGGGCGCCTTCACCGGCGCCGGCCCGAAGCGGGCCAGCACGGCCTCGCTGATCCCGGCCGGGTAGGCCACCGTCTTGCCCGGATCGAGGTAGCCGTTGACGAGCACGCCGATCCCGGAGACCGCCTTCGGATTCAGCAGGAACGCGCTGCCCGTCGAGCCCGAGCTGACCCCGGCCAGCATGAGCCCGCGGGCGTGAAGTCGCTCGGCGAGCGTCGGCGCCTGGAGGACGCGGCCCCCGGTGGCCTGGTCGAGCGTGAGGAAGTTACGGTAGTTGCCGGTGTCGAACGCGCGCCGCGCGTCCACCGCGGGCACGAACATCTGATTGCCCACCAGGCCGTTCGTGCCCGGCTGCGTCCCGGTGGCGATCGCGGCCGCATTCACCCGGGTCACGGTGGGGAACACCGCGTGGCTGTTCGCCAGGTCCACACCCTCGGCGCGCAGGCGGAACAGAGTGGGCGCGTCCTCGGCGGTGATAGAGTCGGGCCGCAGCCCGTCCACCACGAACACCAGGACCAGCCGCCGATCCGTCGGCACTAGCCCGCGCTATTCGTGAGCGGGCTCGACCGAGACCGGACGGGTGGCGCCGTGGGTGGCTCCCGCGCGGGCGAGCGCAGTGGGCCCCCCGAGTCCGGTGCGCCGCTCGAAGAGCGGCGAGTCCGGCGAGTGGGTGACGGAGCCGACCGCGCGGGAGCCGCCCAC
Organism: Candidatus Acidiferrum sp.; assembly: GCA_035635775.1. Lineage (GTDB taxonomy): Bacteria > Methylomirabilota > Methylomirabilia > Rokubacteriales > CSP1-6 > CAMLFJ01. The sequence goes on along the minus strand of DASQAL010000094.1, from coordinate 10,274 downwards.
GGCGACAGGCCCGGTCCGCCTCACGCGCTGTCCGTTCATGAATGGCGCGGGCTAGGCCGGGTCGATCCCCACGATCTCGTTGAACCGGCCGAACCCGATGTAGAGCGTGGTGTGCGCCACCAGCTCGATCACCTCGGCCTCGGAGAACTGGGCGCGCACCTCGGCCCAGAGCGCGTCATCCACCTTCTGGTGATCCACCGCGAGCTTCTCGGCGAAGCGGACGGCGGCCCGCTCGCGCGGGGTCAGGAGATCCGAGGTCTCGTCGTTGATCGCGGCGATCTTGGCTTCGGTCGCCCCCGCATGCCGGGCCCCGGCATAGCGCGCCTTGAGTCAGTAGCGGCAGGCGTTGAGCCCGGCGATCTTGATCCGCACCAGCTCGCGGATGACCGGATCGATGGTGCCCTCGCGCGCGAGCGCGCCGCGGAAGGTGGCGAGCGCCTTGACCACCGCGGGGTTGCGGGCATAGGTGCGCGTGCTCGCCGAGGTGCCGATCTGCTGCTCGGACTCCTCGCACATGTGCCGGATCTCGTCGTCGACCTCGTGGATGCTGAGCGGTTCCATGCGCGCCATTCATGCCTCCTTTGACCACCCCTCACCCTACCCTCTCCCCTGAGGGGAGAGGGTTTCGACGTTCCCTCTCCTCGCGGGGAGGGTCCGACGTTCCTTCTCCTCGCGGGGAGGGTCCGACGTTCCCTCTCCCTTCTGGGGGGAGGGTTTCGACGTTCCCTCTCCCCTGAGGGGAGAGGGCCAGGGTGAGGGGCCTGGGTTAGCCTCCCGCGATCTGCGGGAGGAGAAAGACTTCGCTGTTGGTGCCGATCGGCTCGAGCAGGGCGTCCTGGAAGATCTGGCCGTCGATGGCCACCGCGACGCCGCTCTCGAGATGCGGCGCGAGCGCGGGATGGAGCTCGCCGAGCTGCCGGAAGAGCTGCTGCACGGACGTCGCCGAGAGATCGAACTCGGCGACGCCCCCGGTCACCTGCGCGAGGTTGCCGACCAGCACCACTCGCGCCATGCGTTCGGCTAGGCCTTGTTGAGGCCCTTCTCCTTGAGCGCCTTCAGCACCTTGGGCGGCGACATCGGCAGCTCGGTGAAGCGGATGCCGGTGGCGTTCTCCATCGCGTTGGCGATGGCCCCGAGCGGCGGGACGATGGGCGTCTCGCCGACGCCGCGCACACCGTAGGGATGCTTCGGGTTGGGGACCTCGACCAGGATCGCGTCGATCATCGGCACGTCCGAGGCCACCGGCATGCGGTAGTCGAGGAAGCCCGCGTTCTGGAGCTTGCCGTCGGCGCCGTAGATGTACTCCTCGTTGAGCGCCCAGCCGATGCCCTGCACCGCCCCGCCCTGGTACTGCCCCTCGACGTAGGCCGGGTGCAGCGCCCGGCCCGCGTCCTGGGCCACCGTGTAGCGCAGGATCGTCGCGCGGCCGGTCTCCGGATCCACCTCGAGATCCACCAGGTGCGTGCCGAAGCTCGGCCCCGCGCCCTGGGCGTTGATGCGGCCGACGCCGCCGATGGGCCCGCCGGTCTTGCCGGCGGTCTTGGCGAAGTCCGCGATGGACATCGGCTTCACCTTCTCGGCCAGCGCGCCGAGCGGCTTCACGGAGCCACCCGAGAACTCGACCTGGTCCGGCTTGGCCTCCCAGAGCTTGCAGGCCCGCGCGCAGAGATCGGCCTTGATCTGCTTGGCCGCCTCCACGATGGCCATCGACCCCGAGAAGGCCGAGCGGCTACCGCCGGTGAGGAAATTGAACCCGAGCGAGCCGGTGTCGCCGATGATCGGCCGCACCTTGTCGTAGGGCACCCCCAGCTCGTCCGCGACCACCGAGGACAGCGAGGCGCGCAGCCCGCCGATGTCCGGCGTGCCGGCCATCAGCGAGATCGTGCCGTCCTCGTTGACGGTGAGCGAGACCGTGGTCTCGCCGCCGATATTGAACCAGAAGCCGGAGGCCACCCCGCGGCCCTGCCACTTCCGGAGCGGGGTGTTCCAGTGCTCGGTCTTCTTGATCGCGTTCAGCGTCTCCTCTAGCCCGATGGGGCCGAACTTGGGGCCGTAGGCCGCCTTGGTGCCCTCGCGCGCCGCGTTCATCATCCGCAGCTCGATCGGGTCGAGGCGGAGCTTCTTGGCGATCTCGTCCACCACGCTCTCGACCGCGTACTCCGAGATCGGCGCGCCGGGGGCCCGGTACGCGGCCACCTTCGGCCGGTTGGACACCACGTCGTAGCCGATCACGTACACGTTCTCGATGTCGTAGGGGGCGTAGGCGCACATGGTGCCGGGCTGCACCGGCGAGCCCTGGAAGGCGCCCGCCTGGTACTTGAGCTCCGCGAAGCCGGCCACGAACTTGCCGTCCTTGGTGGCGCCCATCTTGACCCGGACCGTCGCGCCCGAGGTAGGCCCGCTGGCCTTGAACACCTCCTCGCGCGACATGACCATCTTCACCGGGCGCTTGGCCTTGCGGGACAGCGCGATGGCGAGCGGCTCGAGGTAGACCACGGTTTTGCCGCCGAAGCCGCCGCCGATCTCGGTGGCGGTGACCCGGACCTTGCCCATGTCGAGGCCGAGCAGCCGCGCGCAGTGGGCGCGCACGATATAGTGGCCCTGGGTGGTGGTCCAGAGCTCGGTGGAGCCGTCCTCGGAGACGGTGGCCAGCGCGGCGTGCGGCTCGATGTAGCCCTGATGCACCGGTGCCGTCTTAAACTCCCGTTCAATGATGACGTCGGCCTTCTTGAATCCGGCCTCGACGTCGCCCAGCTTGATCTCGACCCGCTTGGCGATGTTCGAGGGCTTGTCCGGCCTCGGCTCGACGCCGACCGTGAAGAGATCGTCGTGGAGCAGCGGGGCGCCGGGCCGCATGGCCTCGACCACGTCGATGACGTGGGGGAGGATTTCGTATTTGACCTCGATCAGCTTGAGCGCGCGCTTGGCGACGGCGACGCTGGTGGCGGCCACCGCGGCCACCGGGTGGCCCTCGTAGAGGACCTTCTCGCGCGCCATCACGTTCCGCACCACGTCCTTGTAGTTCATCATCATCTCGCCGGCCGGGATGAACTCCGATGGCTGGTCGCCGAAGTCCTCACGGGTGACGACCGCCTTCACGCCGGGCAGCGCTTCGGCCTTGGAGGTGTCGATCGAGACGATGCGCGCGTGCGGGTACGGGCTGCGCAGCACGCGGCCGATGAGCTGGCCGGGCAGGTTGAAGTCGGCGCCGAAGCGCGCGCGCCCGGTGACCTTGTCCACGCCGTCCGGGCGGATCGTGCGAGTGCCGACGTAGTGCTGCCCGTTCGTCTGGGAACGCCCGTTCGTCTCGGTCATGTCTATCCCTTTCTCATCGCCGCGGCGGTGTCCATCACCGCGGTCACGATCTTGTCGTACCCGGTGCACCGGCAGAGGTTGCCGGCCAGCCAGAACCGCACCTCGTGCTCGGTCGGGTTCGGCGTCTTCTCGAGCAGGGCCTTCGAGGCCACCAGGAATCCGGGCGTGCAGATGCCGCACTGGAGCGCGGCCGCCTCCAGGAATCGCCGCTGCAGGGGATGGAGCGACTCGCCCTTGGCCATGCCCTCGATGGTCTCCACCTTGCGTCCGGCCACCTCGCAGCCCAGCACCAGGCAGGAGCAGACCAGCCGACCGTCGAGCATCACGCTGCACGCGCCGCAGTCGCCGGAGGAGCAGCCTTCCTTGCTGCCGGTCATGTTGAGCGTGTCGCGGAGCACGTCGAGGAGCGTCTCTTCCGTCTCGCAGAGGAACTCGACCGCGTCTCCGTTCACGGTTGCTTCGATATGGTGCTTCGCCATCAGTTCGCCCTCGCTCGGTCCAGCGCGATCAGGGCGGTCCGCCGGGTCAGCACGGCCGCCACGTCGATGCGGAATTCGATGGTGCCTCGCTTGTCGTCGATCGGCCGGCAGGCCGCCCGCGCCGCCACCTCGAGCCGGTCCTGCGCCGCCTTGTCGAGCCGACTCCCGATGATGGCCTGGGCTGCTTCCGAAACGAGCAGCACCCGCGCCGCCACCGCGCCCAGGCTGACCCGGGCCGCGGTGATGGTCCCACCCGCATCGAGGCTCAAGCTTACCCCCGCGCCCACCACCGCGATATCCATTTCGGTGCGCGGGATGAAGCGCAGATAGGCATCGCTCGAGCGCGGGGGCCGGGGCGGCAGCAGGAACGACACGACGATCTCGCCCTTGGTCAGCGCCAGCTTGCGGGGCCCGAGCATGACGTCCTCGACCAGCAGGTCGCGCCGGCCCTTGGGCCCGGCCAGGGTGGCCACCGCGCCCGCCGCGATCAGGGCCGGCACGCTGTCGGCGGCCGGCGAGCCATTGCAGAGGTTGCCGCCCAGCGTGGCGCGGCCCTGCACCTGGGTGGAGCCGATGAGGTTGGCGGCCTCCACCACCCCCGGCCACGCCTGCTTGAGCCGGGTGTGGTCCTTCAGCTCCGCCCCGGTCACCGCGGCCCCGATGCGCCAGCCACCCTTCTCCTCGGTGACCGTCCGGGTCTCCGGGATGTTCTTGATGTCCACGATCAGCTCGGGGTCCACCACGTCGGCGCGCATCTGGACCAGGAGGTCGGTCCCCCCGGCCAGCACACGCGCCTCGCCCTTGGCTCCCGCGAGCAGGGCCACGGCCCCCTCCAACGATTCCGGTGCTTCGTATCGCATCGTCTCTGGTCTCCTATTTGCTCCGGCCGACATCATACCTCAGCGCGTCCGGAGCTTGAGGTCCTCGTAGGGTGACATGTAGAAGCCGGGAGGCGCGGTGGCCATGATGTCGTCCATGCGCGGCCCCACGCCGATGGGAAAGCCCAGGTGATAGATCGGGACCTGGGTAACCTGCTCGTGCAGCACGCGCTGGATCTGGTGCAGGATCGCCTCGCGCTTCTTCCGGTCCAGCTCGCCGGCCTGGCGCCGGAAGAGGTCATCCACCTCGGGCAAGGACCCGTAGGCGAAGGCGCCGGTCTTCGTGACGAACGACTCGAGCCGCGTCGCCGCGTTGCCGGAGACGCCGCTGATGGTCAGCACCACGCCCCGGTGCTTCTTCTCGCGCCACGACGTCATGAAGGTGCCGCGCTCCATGCTGCGCACGCGCGTGCGGATGCCCACCGCCTGCAGCCACCCCTGGATGGTCTCGCCCATCGAGTTGTAGGGCGGGAACGGGGTCAGCTCGCCGCCGTCGAAGCCGTTCGGGTAGCCCGCCTCGGCCAGGAGCTTCCGGGCGCGGGCTGGATCATAGGGATGCGGCTCGAACGGCAGCGCGAACTCGAAGTCGCGCGGGACGGTGCTGCCGGTGGGGCGCGAGAGGCCGAGGGTCTCCGCTTCGTTGAGCGCCTGCCGGTCCAGCGCCATGCTCGCGGCCAGGCGCACGCGCTTGTCGGCCCAGGGCGACTTGGGATCCCACTGCTCCGGGAAGTCGAGCCAGAAGATGCCGAGCAGCGGCGCGGCCAGGCGCATGCCCGGCGTGCGCTTGATGTCCTGCGCGGTCGGCCCGCTCAGCAGCATGGCCAGATCCACCTCGCCACTCTTGAGCGCGGCCGCGCGGGTGGTCTCGTCGGGCAGGCTGCGGAAAATTATCCTTTTGATGGACGGTTGCTTCCGCCAGTAGCCGTCGAAGGCCTCGACGACCAGCTCCACGCCCGGGTTGAAGCTCACGAACTTGTACGGGCCGGCGCCCACCGGCGCCTTGCGGAAGCCGTCCTCGCCCACACGCTCGAAGTACTTCTTCGGCACCACCCAGCCCGCGCTGGCCACGAACGTGCCGAAGAAGGCCCCGAAGTCGGGCCACGGGTCTTTGAAGACGAACCGCACCCGGTTCGGCGCGGGCGTCTGGATCTCCTTGACCGCGTCCTTCAGCACCTTCGCGGCGCCACCCCGGTAGCGCTCCAAGGAGAACTTCACGTCCTCCGCGGTGACCGGCTCGCCGTTGTGGAACTTCGCGGGCCGCAGCGTGAAGTCGGCGGAGAGCATGTCCTTGGACATGGCCCACGACTGCGCCAGGCTCGGTCCGGAGCCCACCCCGGGCATCGGCTTGAGCAGCCCGTCGTGGAGCGCGTAGAGCAGCAGGTAGGGCGTGATCGTGCTCTCGCCCTCGGCGGGGTCGAGCCACCGCGTGACCGGGCTGAAGTGCATCGCGATGGTGAGCGTGCCTTCCGGGGCGGCGGCCACGCCGGGAACGCCCGCCGGCCCGAGCATCGCGCAGAGGATCGCCCCCACCAGGACAAGGCGGGAGGCAGGTCGAGAAAGGGTCATGGATCAAGACTTTTGAACTTTCTCGCGCCGTTGTCAAGGCACAATGAACCCGTGGACACCGAGCTGACGTGCCGCCGCTGGCTCCTGATCGCGGTCCTCGCCATCGCCCTGGTCGCCCCGCGCCAGGGCGCGGCCGCGGAGCCCCTCTCGTGGGAGACCGGCGAGGGGAAGAGCTACGTCATCCCCGCGCTCGAGATCGGCGGCTTCCTCACCGGCCTCAACCAGGTGAACCGGCACCTCATCGATTCGAAGGAGTACGGCAGCGACGGGCACTCGATCTGGAAGAACATGAGGGAGCCGCTGGTCATCGACAAGGACCCGTTCAGCATCAACCAGCTCGGCCATCCCTACCAGGGCAACATCTACTTCGGGTTCGCGCGCTCGGCCGGCCTCGACTTCTGGCAGTCGCTGGCCTACAGCCTGGGCGGCAGCCTGCTCTGGGAGACGGCCGGAGAAACCTCGCCGCCCGCCCTCAACGACCACATCAATACCGCGATCGGTGGGGCCTTCCTCGGCGAGGCCGCGTTCCGGATGGCCAGCCTGCTGCTGGAAGGCGGCGGCGAGAAGCCGGGATTCTGGCGCGAGCTGGGCGCCGCGATCCTCTCACCGCCCACCGGCTTCAATCGGCTCGCCTTCGGCGACCGGTTCGACGCGGTCTTCCCGAGCCGGAACCCGGAGATCTTCATCCGCCTCCGGCTCGGCGCCACGCTGACCAACGAGGTGAACAACGATATCAACAAGGACGTGAAGCGGCAGGAGGGCGCCGCGGACTACTCGATCACCTACGGGCTCCCGGGCAAGCCCGGCTATGAGTACAAGCGCCCGTTCGACTACTTCCACTTCGAGTTCACCGCGGTCCCCAACGCCGGCGACATCACCGACGCCATCGAGAACGTGTCGATCCGCGGGCTCCTCGGCGGGCGGCGGTACGACCTGGGCGACGACTTCCGCGGCGTGTGGGGTGTCTTCGGCAACTACGACTACTTCTCGCCGCAGATCTTCCGGGTGTCGAGCACCGCGGTGTCGCTCGGCACCGTCTTCCAGTGGTGGCTCACGCGCCACGTCGCGCTGCAGGGCACCGCGCTCGCTGGACTGGGCCTGGGCGCGGCGGGCACCGTCGGCGACCGGGCCGAGCGCGACTATCACTATGGCCTGACGCCGCTGACCCTGCTGGGTCTCCGGCTCATCTTCGGTGAACGGGCGATGCTGGAGGCAACGGGCCGCCAGTACTACGTGGCCGGGACCAGCTCGAACCGAGAGACCGGGGTGGACACCAGCCACTTCAGCCAGGACGTGATCCTGCGCGGAAGCGTGGGGCTCACGGTGCGCATCTACGGGCCGCACGCCCTCGGGCTCCAATATCTCGTCACGAGCCGGAACACCGGCGCTCCCGACCTGCGCGACCGGCACCAGTCGGTGCAGACCGTCACCGTCTCCTACAACTTCCTCGGCCACACGCGCTTCGGCGCCGTCGAGTGGCGCCCGGCCGCCGACTGAGGCCGCCCCCCTCACTCGGCCAGGTAGCGATCGAGGATCACGCGGAACTCGGGGGGAACCGCCAGGCCACCCATCAGCTCGCCGGTCTCGGCGTAGTAGGGCCGGCCGAAGGAGGTGCCGTCCCGGAGCCACAGCGTGAGCCAGTAGCGCCTCTCGCCGACCGCGTGCGCGACCGGCCGGCGCATCGGGGCGTGGACGATCAGGTCGACGAGCGCGTCGATGTCCTGGGGTGCCCGGATCGTCACGGGGTTGCTCCCCACCGCCGGTGGCGGCTCGGCCCGCTGGACGTCGATCGTCCGCACCTTGCCTGCGATGTCGAAGAGATCGCCGCCGACCCGGGCCCGCGGATTGCGCCAGGCCTGATAGAGGAAGATCCGGCCCCGCCAGACCGCGGCGAGCCGGAACTCGGTCGCGTAACCGCGCACCGCGTAGAGCCGGGTGCCGGCCGGCATGAAGGCAGCGCCCGCGTCGATCCCGTACGGGCAGCCGCGGACGTCCTCGCTGATCGAGCAGACGATCGTCGCAAACTCCACGCCGAGATCGCTCGCCGAGAGCGCGCGGCCCGGCTCCTCGGCCCAGCGGATGTAGTCGATGCCGTCGAACGAGACGAAGTCCAGCGGGGTGGACGCGCCCGCCCCGCCGGCGACCGCAACCACCCCGAGCGCGAGCACCAGCGCGCTCGGGCCGAGGCGTCTCCGGCGCCTCACGTGGGCCAGCTCGCCTCGTGCGTTCCCGCCGGGACCGGCGGGCGCGCCCAGAACGGAGGCGTCTCGGAGAGGCGCGCGGTGGGCGTCACGTGCGTGAGCCGCCCGAACGGGCTCTCGCACGTCGCGAGCAGATCGCCGACGTCGGCCTCGGCCTGGTCGGCCACGTGGCGGCCCGCCACGCGCCCGAGCGAATCGACCCAGCGCCCGGTCTGCACGAGCGAGACGCGCACGAGATAGCTCCCGCCCTCCCGGGCGCGGCGCGCGAGGGCGATGAGCGCGCCGAGGGCGGCCAAGTAGCCGGTGGCGTGATCGACAACCTGGGCGGGGAGATGGAGCGGGCGGCCGAGCCCGCCGCCGAATCCCTGCTCGTGGGCGAGGCCGCTCACCGACTGGATCAGCGTCTCGAAGCCGCGCCGCTCGCGCCACGGCCCCGCGTGGCCGTAGGCGGAGAGCGTGACGTAGACGATCCCCGGCCGGAGTCGCGCGACCTCCTCGGGGGCGAAGCCGAGCCGCGCGAGCGCGCCGGGGCGGTAGGACTGGGCGAAGACGTCGGCGCGCCCGATCAGCGCCCGCAGCCGGTCGGCGTCCGCGGCCCCGCGGAGGTCGAGCGTGGCGGCCCGCTTCCCGAGCCCGAAGTCGATGACGTGCGACGGCAGGTTCGGCAGGTGCGGGCTGGTCACGAGCAGGACGTCCGCCCCGTGCGAGGCGAGCGTCCGCCCGCCCTCGGGGCCCGCGATGACGCGCGTGAGGTCGAGCACGCGCACGCCGGAGAGCGGCCGGTCCCCTTCGCCAAAGGGCTCGGGCGCCGACTCGCCGATGCGCACGATCTCGAGCAGCGGCAGCTCGGCCACCGCGCGCGCGTGCGGATGTGCGAGCCATTCGTCCTTCGGGCGGACCATGCCCGCGGGAAGCCCGGCGCCGTTCAGCGCGTCCTCGAGGTCCTGCGCCTTCCACGTGGCGACCACCGCGGCCATCGACTCCCGCGTCTCCTCGCAGCCGAGGAAGCGCACGTGGCCCGCGTGATGATGCGGCATGTTCGCGTGGATCTGGATCCAGCGGCCGTCGCCGGTGGGATAGAAGCCGAAGAGCGGGCTGCGGCCGTCGGGGGCGGGCCCGCCGTTCACGCGCAGGTAGCGCTCGCTGCGGAAGGCCGCGATGGCCGCGCGCACCTCGACCGCGACCGATTGCGCGCGCCCGGTCCGGAGGCGCCAGAGCTCGCTCGCCGCGAGCCCGGTGGCCGCGATCACCGCGGCGGCCGCGGTGCCGATCCGGACGTCGGTCGGGAGCATCGGATCGTCGCCGGTCAGGCTCACCCGCTCGAGGGCGGCGGGGTCTCCGCCGGCTGCCGTCCAGATCTGCTCGAGCGCGCCGCGCGGGGTCGTCACTAGATGATCCCGCGCTTGGCCAGATCGGCGAGCTGCTCCTTGGAGTAGCCGATCGCCGTGAGGATCGCCTCGTTGTCCTGCCCCAGCTCGGGCGCCGGGGTGCGGATCGGGGGCCGCCGCTCGCCGTGCGAGACCGGGTGTCCGAGAATGGTGAGGTCGCCCAGCTCCGGTGAGTGGACCGGCTGCGCCATCTTCAGATGCTGGACCTGGGGATCGGCGAAGGCCTCGTCGATGCGATAGATCGGCCCGCAGGGAACTCCGGCCGTGTTCATGATCTCCACCCACTCCGCGCTCGTCTTCTGCCGGGTCACCGGCATCAGCACCTCCATCAGCACGTCTCGGTTCTTCGAGCGCGCGCTCGAGCTGGCGAAGCGCGCATCGGTGCGCAGATCCGGGCGCGCGATGGCCTTGCAAAAGCGCTCGTAGATCTCGTCGCCCGCCGCCGCG
>DASQAL010000093.1:0-2474 GCA_035635775.1 Candidatus Acidiferrum sp. | reverse complement strand
CTCGTTCAAGGATCGGGTGGTCGCGATGGCGATCGGCAAGGCCCGGGAGTTCGGCTTCGACACGGTGGCCTGCGCCTCCACCGGCAATCTCGCCAACTCGGTGGCGGCCCACGCCGCGGAAGCCCGCCTCACGTCCTACGTCTTCATCCCGGCCGACCTGGAGCAGGGCAAGGTCATCGCGACGCTCATCTACGCGCCCACCGTCATCGAGGTCCGGGGGACCTACGACGAGGTCAACCGCCTCTGCGCCGAGGTCGGGGACCGGTACCCCTGGGCTTTCGTGAACATCAACCTCCGCCCGTACTACGCGGAGGGCTCGAAGACCTTCGGCTACGAGATCGCCGAGCAGCTCGGGTGGCGCGCCCCCGCGCACGTGGTGGTGCCCTGCGCGGGCGGCTCCCTCCTCACCAAGATCGCGAAGGCGATGCAGGAGCTGCAGATGCTCGGGCTGATCCCCGAGAGCCACACCCGCATGTACGCGGCGCAGGCCGCCGGATGCGGGCCCATCGTCACCATGATCAAGAAAGACACCGGCGTGCTCGTGCCGGTACGGCCCCAGACCATCGCCAAGTCGCTGGCCATCGGCAACCCGGCGGACGGGTACTACGCCTACCGCGCGGTCAAGGACTCCGGCGGCTACGGCGAGCACGCCACCGACGAGGAGATCATCGAGGGCATGCGTCTGCTGGCCCGCACCGAGGGCATCTTCGCCGAGACGGCGGGGGGCGTGACGGTGGCGGCGACCCGCAAGCTCCTCGAGGCCGGCCGCATCCCCCGCGACGAGCCCATCGTGATGTGCGTCACCGGCAACGGGCTCAAGACGCCGGACGCGCTGCACGACCGGCTCCACAGTGACGTGACCATCCAGCCCTCGCTCTCCGCGTTCGATCGGGCGCTGGCCGACCTCAAGTCCAGGACCGGGACGTAGCCCGGAAGAAGGAGACCATCGATGGCCGTTCTGGTCCGCATTCCCACGCCGCTCCGCAGCCTCACCAAGGGCGCGGCCGAGGTCCAGGCCGACGCGGGCAACGTCACCGACCTGATCGAGGTCCTGGAGCGCCAGTTCCCCGGGCTCAAGGAGCGCCTGGTCGAGGACGGCGGCGAGCTCCGCCGGTTCATCAACATCTACATCAACCAGGAAGACATCCGGTTCCTGCAGGGCGCCACCACCACGCTCAAGCAGGGTGATGAGGTCTCCATCGTCCCGGCCATCGCGGGTGGCCGGTAGCGCGACGCGGTCCGCCCCCGCCGCATGATCTCCAAGCGCGTCCAGGGCTTCACCGAGTCGGTGATCCGGGAGATGACCCGGGTCAACAACCAGTACGACGGCATCAACCTCGCCCAGGGCATGCCCAACTTCCCGCCGCCCCGGGAGCTGATCGAGGCGGCCCACCGCGCCATCGACGGCGACTTTCACCAGTACGCGATCACCTGGGGCACGCCGTCGCTCCGGCGCGCCATCGCGGAGAAGTACCGGAAGTTCTACGGCATGGACGTCGAGGCCGACCGGAACGTCACGGTGTGCTGCGGCTCCACCGAGACCATGCTGGCCACCCTGCTGGCGGTGGTGAATCCGGGCGACGAGGTCATCATCTTCGAGCCCTTCTACGAGAACTACGGGCCGGGGTGCATCATCGCGGGAGCCGAGCCGGTCTGGGTCCCGCTGGACCCGCCGGACTTTTCCTTCGATCCCGACCGTCTCGCCCGGGCGGTCAGCGCGCGCACCCGCGCCATCGTCTTCAACAGCCCGAACAATCCCTCCGGCAAGGTCTTCTCGCGCGCGGAGCTGCAGGTCATCGCCGATCTCTGCATCAAGCACGACCTGCTCGCGATCACCGACGAGATCTACGAGCACATCATCTACGACGGGCTCGGGCACACCCCGATCGCGACGCTGCCCGGCATGGCCGACCGCACCATCACCATCTCGGGCATCTCGAAGTCCTACTCGGTGACCGGCTGGCGGGTGGGCTACGCGGTGGCGAGCCCCGAGCTCTCGCTCGGCATCCGGCGGGCCCACGACTTCATCACGGTGGGCGCGCCGCATCCGCTGCAGGAAGCGGCGGTGACCGCCCTCGGCCTGCCCGACTCGTACTACGTCCACCTGCGCGAGAGCTACCAGGCCCGGCGCGATCTCCTGCTCGGCCGGGTGGAGGAGGCGGGCTTCGTGGCCTACAAGCCCCGGGGCGCCTACTACATCCTCACCGAGGCCGAGCACTTCCTGAAGCGGTTCAATTGCCGCGACGACCACGAGCTCGCCCTCTACCTGATCCGGGAGATCGGGGTGGCGACGGTGCCCGGGTCGTCCTTCTACGCCCACACCGAGCTGGGCCGGACCAAGATCCGCTTCTGCTTCCCCAAGACGGACGACATCCTGATCGAGGCGGGGCGCCGGCTGCAAAAGCTCGCGCGTTGAGCCTCCGCGAGGCGGCGCGCTCGGTCTTCGACGCCGCGCTGCGCGCCGCCGACGTTCA
>DASQAL010000092.1:0-7495 GCA_035635775.1 Candidatus Acidiferrum sp. | reverse complement strand
AGGCGACACCTCCTGCATGCGCGCTTTAAGATCGCGGTCACGGGGCAGCAGCTTGGGGCCGTAGAAGGTATACAGAAGGTGGATGAGGCCGAGCAGCATGATGATCGCTGCGCTGCCAGCAATGAACGATGGTGCAAGTGTGCTCAAAGTGCGGACTCCCTGGGCCTAACGGTCACGGTGAGCGGCGCGCGAAGCGCGTCCGCTCGAGCGTGGAGTTCGGCGCTGCACGGCCTCCCTGGCGAGCTGTCAATGATCACCCACGATGCTTCCCAGCGCCCAGCCCGTGAACCGCGAGGCTGGCACGCACGCCTGCCTCTCCGCCCACCCGATCCGCCGACAGTCCCGCCTTACGGGCACCCGCCACGTAGGCTGCGTCGTCATCAAAATAGAGCATCTCGTCGGGCGCAACCTCCAGACGGGTGGCCAGGCGGCGGAAGGCCTCCGGGTCCGGCTTGCGCTGGCCGAGCTCCGCCGAGAAGATCGCTCGCGAGCCGAAGATGCCGGGGACTGCGGGAAACACCTCTGCGATGTGTCGCTTCAGGAGCCACGGGTTGTTGGTGAAGGTCCCGACCGCACAATCCACGCTGACCTGTCGCGCCACCGCGAGCACGGCCAAGTCGGGCTCGATCGCCACCCGTCGGGCCTCCACCCACTGAGCGGCGCTCAGGGGATACCCTATACGCTCGCCGAATCCTTTCAAGTAGTCGTCCGCTGAAATGACGCCGCGCTCCGCCTCGTCCTCGAACCCCGAACGCCAGATGGCGGCGTGAATCGCGTCCGGGCTTCGCCCGCTCCACGACGCGAGGAGTGCCAGCCTGCGCTCGATCCGGTAGTGACAGAGAACACCGTCCATGTCGAAGACGACGGCTTTGATCAAGAGCGTGCTCCCCGAGCAGTGTGAGTGACGGATGATCGCCAGCATGCCGCCGAACTAGAAGTATCCAGGTCTGGATAATTCGGGCACATGGCGGTCTGGTGCGGATAATCCGGCCGGGGTGGCCGGGGCGATTTGGCTCGAGCGGCCTTTGGGGACGCGGGGTTGTGCATGGGCCCGTGGTGCCTTCTCAGTTTTACACAGACCGGGATATTTCGGGATCGGGGATTGTGAGGGGCGGGCCCGGTCACAGGAGGCGGAGGCGGTCGGCGGGGCTCAGGACGCCGGCCGGGCCGCGGTTGAGGACGTGGGTGTAGATCATGGTGGTGGCCACGTCGCGGTGGCCCAGGAGCTCCTGGACGGTGCGGATGTCGGCGCCGTCTTCCAGCAGGTGGGTGGCGAAGGAGTGGCGGAAGGTGTGGCAGGTGGCGCGCTTGGGGATGCCCTTACTGCGTACCGCCTCTCTCACCGCGCGCTGCAGCACGGATTCGTGCAGGTGATGGCGGCGGCGCTGGCCGGTGTCGCGGTGCAGGTAGGTGCGGGTGGCCGGGAAGATCCACTGCCAGATCCACTCGCGGCCGGCGCGCGGGTACTTGCGGGCGAGGGCCCAGGGCAGCTCCACCCAGCCCGCGCCGGCCCGGACGTCGGTCTCGTGCTGGTCGCGGATCGTCTCGAGGTGCTTGGCGAGGTCGCGACTCACCGTAGCGGGCAGCATCGTCACGCGGTCCTTGCCGCCCTTGCCGGAGCGCACCGTGATCTGGTTGCGGTTGAAGTCCACGTCCTTCACTCGTAGCCGGAGGGCTTCCAGGAGGCGCAGGCCGGCGCCGTACAGGAGCAGGGCCAGGAGGCGGGTCGGCCCGTCGAGCCCGTCGATGACCGCCTGTACCTCCTCCCGGGTCAGCACCGCCGGGATCCGCTCGGGATTCTTGGCCCGCACGATGTCGTCGAGCCACGGCAGCTCCTGCTCCAGGACCTCGCGATAGAGGAAGAGCAGCGCGCTCAGCGCCTGGTTCTGCGTGGACGCCGCCACGTTGCGCTGGATGGCCAGGTCGCTCAGGAAGCGCGTGATCTCGGCGGCGCCCATCTCGGCGGGGTGGCGCTTGCCGTGAAAGAAGATGTAGCGCTGGATCCATCCGACATAGGCCTTCTCAGTGCGGAGGCTGCAGTGGCGGATGCGCAGCGCCGTCCGCACGCGATCCAGCAGCCGCGGGGGCGGCGGAGCCGGGGGTTGTGCCATGGCGCCAGGCTAGTCAGGGCCGGCGCCCGCGCGCAAGACGTGGACGCGCGGATACACGGTCGGTTGCCTCGCCCCGCCGCCGGCGGTAGCATCCAGAGCCGGATGCCCTTCGCCTATTTCCAGCGGCTCACGCGGCGGCAGCAGGCGATCTATCTGGATAGCGACGGCATCGTCACCATGCGCCTGCCGGAGGCGTCGCGGCTGCAGCCGCTGGTGACCGCGCTGGGCCGCGCGCTCGAGAGCGGCGACCGCGCGACCACCGAGGCGGCCGCGCAGCGCCTGGTCGCGGGGCTGGCGCGCGCCCTGGGCTCCCCGCCGGTGCGCGTGACGGTGCTGGCCGCGCGGCCCCACGCGCGCTGGGGCGAGCTGCACGGGTTGTACGAGTCACCCGGACGCGGCGGCCAGCCGCCGCTCATCACGCTCTGGATGCGCACCGCGCGGCAGCAGCGCGTGGTGGCCTTCCGCACCTTCCTCCGCACGCTCCTCCACGAAGTCGGGCACCACGTGGACTATACTCTGCTGCGGCTGGGCGACTCCTTCCACACCCAGGGCTTCTACGCGCGGGAGTCGCACCTGTTTCATCAACTGGTCACCGACGGGGGGATCCTCATGGCGAGTCTCGAAGAACAGATGGCGCGCATGGAGCGCACGGCCGAGGATTTCGCGGCCGCCATCAAGGGCGTCTCGGACGCGGCGCTGAGCAAGCGCCCGGACGAGAAGAGCTGGTCGGCCAAGGAAGCGCTGTGCCACGTGCGGGACACCGAGGAGTCCTTCATGCTGCGCTTCCAGACCATCATGGAGATGGACGAGCCGCGGTTCCTGCCCGCCGATCCCGACCGCTGGGCGACCGAGCGTCAGTATCAGCGAAACGACGCGGGGGAGGCACTGCAGGCCTTCCGGGTGCGGCGCGACGAGACCTTGAAGTTCCTCCGCGGGCTACGAACCGAGCACTGGGAGCGCGGCGGCGTGCACGCCACCCGCGGCCGGATGACCGTCACGGACTTCGTGGGCCTCATGGCCTGGCACGACGACAACCACCTCGATCAGCTCAAGCGCGCGCTCGCGGGCAAGCCCTAGGCCATCAGAACGGGCATCGTCGCTCAGCGGCCCGCGTCAGCCGAGCGGGCCCAGCACCAGGACCAGCGGGGTCGTGAGGATCACGGTCGAGATCAGCCACCTGGCCGATGAGCGGCCGCGCGCCTGCTCGCGCAAGCCGATCCGCGCCGTGACGAATGCCGCCCCCGCCGAGACCAGCACGACCGCCACCGCCAGCAACCCCCGGTTCACGCACCCGAAGAGGAGCACCGGGGTAAAGTACAGACCGATGACCGCGGTCGGGGCGGCCGCCGGGAGCGCGACGTGTCTCAGGATTGCCTCGACCATCGTGCCTCCCAGTCTGGCACGAGGCGGAATTTTCAGCTCGCGCGGATCACCCGGGCGCCCCCGCGTCGAAGAACGCGTCCGACGCCGCTCGGTCTGGGATGCGCGTCCACCGTCAGGGCTGGTCGGCGATGTGCCGGGCGGCCTCGGCCGAGGTGCGCACCGGAATGACCTCCATATGAATGAGGTCGCCCCACGCCTTGGCCCACACGTCGAGCAGCGATCGATCGTCGGCGCGCATGAGCTGGAAACAGCGGAAGTAGTCGAGGTCCACCCAGCTATCCACGTACTCGAGGCGGGGCGGGAGCTGCCGGCCGCGCTCGCGCACACGGCGGTAGATCTCCGGCGCCGCGCCCGCGTTGAAGTACTCGATGACCATGTAGAGCATGCGCTTACGCGGCCACCGCCGCCTCGACCGTCGGCTGATAGTGGGGCGCGTCGGGGAAGCCGATCGGGCGCACCGCCGGCAGCGTCACGCCCGCGTCGCGATACGCGCTGACGAAGCCCGACACCGCGCGGAAGTCGCCGATGCCGCCGAGCGCGGCCACGAGACGGTCCGACACCGCGCCTGGCCCCGGGGCCCGGTCGAAGGCCTGCACGTCGGCGGTGAAGCCGCTCTGCTCCAGCATGGCGCGGTAGAAGGGCAGCACCAGGTAGCGCTGCAGCTCGGTGCGGAAGAGCGCGGTGGCCGCCGTCCGGTCCGCGGTGAGCGCCGCGGGTGCTGCCGCCACGATCTCGAAGCCCTCGAGCGGCTTGCCCGCGCGGGCGCGGCCCCGCCGGATGGCGGGCAGCGCGTGCTCGCGCACGTAGGCGGGCGCGGCCAGCCAGAGCACGACGCCGTCGGCGATCTCGCCGGCCAGCTCCAGCATGCGCGGGGCCAGCCCGGCCAGGAGGATCGGCGGCGCGGCCGGGATCTTCGGGAGCCCGCTCTGCCAGTTGACGCGGTAGCGCGCGCCCTCGTGCTGCACCTTGCCGGTCAGCGCGCCGCGCAGCACGGTCACGTACTCGCGGATGACGTCGAGCGGTCGGCCCATGTCGAGGCCGAGGGCGCCCTCCATCATCGGCCGGTGGCTCACCCCGATGCCCAGGCGCAGGCGGCCGCCGCTCGTGTCGGACAGCGTGAGGGCCTCCTGGGCGAGCAGCACCGGATGCCGCGGGTAGACCGGGATGACGCCGGTGCCGAGGCCGGCGTGCGGAGCCACCGGCGCGTAGGCCGAGAGCGTCAGCAGCGCGTCACGGCCGATGCCGTGGGTGACCCAGAGGCTCTCGTAGCCCAGCGCGTCGGCGCGCCGGGCCAAGGCCACCGCGGGCGCCAGGTCGGCGCCGGGGCTCAGGAAGAGCGCGGTGCGCGCCATCAGGCGTCCGGCGCCACGCCCAGCGCCGCGAGCTGGGCGCGCAGGTCGTGACCCTGGTCCACGCGGTGGAGCACCGCCGGCATGCCGACGGCGCGTGCCGCGTCCACGTTCTGGTCCCAGTCGTCCACGAAGACGCACGCCGCGGGAGGCAGGCCCAGACGATCGGCGGCGAGGCGGAAGATCTCCGGCCGGGGCTTCGCCATCCCGACCTCGGCGGAGACCACGATGTCGTCGAAGAGGTGGTCCAGCGCCAGCTCTCCTTTCAATCGCCCTCGCAGCGAGAGATCCGCGTTGCTCAGGACCGAGCAGCGGTACGGGGGCCGCAGCGCGCGCACCAGGGCGATGTTGGCGTCGATGGCCACCTGGGCCCGCCGCCACTCCTCGTGCAGGCGCGGCAGCGTGCGGCCGGCGCGCCGCTCGAGCTCCCGGTGGGCGCCTTCCGTCCACGCGGCCGGATCGCCCACGCCGCACTCGATGTCGTTCCAGGCCGGGCAGCGGTAGAGCGTCTCGAACACCGAGGACTTGGGCAGGCCGTGGGCGCGGTCGAGCTCGCGCGCCACGTCCCAGCGCATGTCCAACAGGACACCACCGAAGTCGAAGATGACCGCGCGGAGGTTAGTAGCGGGGGCCACGCGGAGTCTGGGCCGGCTTCACCGCGGTGGGCGGCTCGCGATCGCTGGTGAGCGGCACCCAGCCGCGCTGCTTCATGCACTGCTCGTCCAGCTCGCGGCCCTTGGTGCACTCGTCGCGATCGCGGGTGAACTCGGTCACCGTGTAGTTGGCGCCGGGCTTGTACCACTGGCGGTCCCGCTCGGAGCTGCAGCCGACCGGAATGAGCGACGCGGCGACGAGGAGCAGGAGGCAATACCGGCCCGTCATGTCGGGCATGGTACCATGCCGCCCACCGATGCTGGAGACCACCATCGCCGGCAGTCTCCCGAAACCCGAGTGGCTGGCCCCGCCCAATACACTGTGGGCCCCCTGGCGGCTCGAAGGCCGCGCGCTCGAGGAGGGCAAGCGCGACGCGGTGCTCCTGGCCCTGCGCGAGCAGGAGCAGGCGGGCATCGACATCGTCACCGACGGCGAGCAGACGCGCCGTCACTTCGTCTGGGGCTTCGTGGAATGCCTCGACGGCATCGACTTCTCGAAGATGGTCACGATCGGCATCCGGGCCGATCGCTACAAGGCCAACGTCCCGACGGTGACCGGGCCGGTGCGGCGCCGCGGCTCGATCCACGGCCCAATCCATGGCGAAGACGTGCGCTGGGCGCGGGCCAACACCGGCCGGCGGCTCAAGCTGACGATGCCGGGGCCAATGACCATCGTGGACACCATCCACGACGCACACTACGGCAGCCGCGAGCGGCTCGCGATGGACCTGGCCGGGCTCATCAACGAGGAAGCGCGCGAGCTGGAGGCGCTCGGGCTCGACATGCTGCAGCTCGACGAGCCCGCCTTCAACGTCTACATGGACGAGGTGCGCGACTGGGGCGTGGCCGCGCTCGACCGCGCCGTGGAAGGCCTGCGCTGCCGCACCGCCGTGCACATCTGCTACGGCTACGGCATCAAGGCCAATACCGACTGGAAGCAGACGCTGGGCGGCGAGTGGCGCCAGTACGAGCGCACCTTCCCGGTGCTGGCGCGAAGCCGCATCGGCGGCGTGTCGCTCGAGTGCGCCGGCTCGCGG
Organism: Candidatus Acidiferrum sp.; assembly: GCA_035635775.1. GTDB lineage: Bacteria > Methylomirabilota > Methylomirabilia > Rokubacteriales > CSP1-6 > CAMLFJ01. The sequence continues at coordinate 962 of DASQAL010000092.1, read as the reverse complement.
GTGCCGATCGCGCTCATCGGCCTGCTCGGCGACAAGGACGTGCTGGTGGGCGCGGTGGACGTGGCCACCGACCAGATCGAGACGCCCGAGCAGGTGGCGGCGGTGATCCGCGCCGCGATGGCCCACGTGCCCGCCGAGCGCATCTTCCCCTGCACCAACTGCGGGATGGTGCCGCTCTCCCGCGCGGTGGCGCGGGGCAAGCTGCAGGCGCTCGGGGCGGGCGCGGCCCTGGTGCGCCGGGAGCTCTAGATCTGGGGCGTGATCAGCCGCGGCGGGCCGAACGGCGTCGGCGTCTTCGAGGGCCGGCAGGAGCTCGACGGCCAGCCGATCCTCGTCCGGTTCACGTGGTCGAACATCACCCGGAACGGAGCGCGCTGGGAGCAGGAGTTCTCCCCCGACGAGGGCAAGACCTGGGAGAAGAACTGGGTCATGACCTCGACCCGAGTAGACTAGGGCGGTGGAGGTGGTCATGCCGCGACTCTTCGCCGTCACTCGATCGCGAGGACCGGCCTGGAACGCCGAGCGCCCGATGGAAGAGCAGGACGAATGGCACGCGCATGCGGTCTTCATGACCGCGCTTCACCGCGACGGGTTCGTGCGACTCATGGGACCGCTCGAAGGCACACCCGACGTGCTCCTGATCGCGCGCGCGAACGACGTGGACGAGATCAGGTCGCGGCTCTCGGCCGATTGCTGGGCACGCAACGGCCTGCTGCAAATCAAGCAAATCGTTCCGTGGACGCTGCGGTTGGGGGCACTCTGAGGAGGACGCTTGGAGCTGTTCATCTTCGGACGTTTTCATGCGCGCCCGGGGGACGAGAGCGCCGTGGAAGAGGCGCTCCGCCACGTCGTTGGCCCGTCCCGTGAGGAAGCGGGCTGCCTGAGCATTCAGGCGTTCCGCTCGACCCGTGACCCGCGCCTTTTCTACATCCATTCACGCTGGGTTGACGAAGCGGCATTCG
>DASQAL010000091.1:0-16744 GCA_035635775.1 Candidatus Acidiferrum sp. | reverse complement strand
CCTTCGCGAGCAGGGCGGGGGCTACCGGAAGCTGCTCGCGGCCGGCCTCTATCTCAAGCGCTGGCTCGAGCCCCGCGGGCCGGCGAGCCCGCCGTTCAGCGCGCGCCAGATCGAGTGGCTCGAGCCCCTCGCGGAGTGGCGCCCCATCGACGCGGCCGCGCTGGCCGACGTGGACTAGAGGAGCCATGGACGTCACCGAGATCATCTGGCGGCCGGACCCCGAGGCGGCCGCCCGCACGCGCATGGGCCGGTTCATGAAACAGCACGGCCTCGCGACCCTGGCCGACCTGCAGCGGCGCTCGATCGCGGATCCCGAGTGGTACTGGGACGCGGTCTCCCGCGACCTGGGCTTCCACTGGTTCACGCCCTACCGGCGCGTCCTCGACGCGTCCAAGGGCATCGCCTGGCCGCGCTGGTTCGAGGGCGGCCGGATCAACCTGGCCGACAACTGCGTGGACCGGCACCTCGCGGCGGGCCGCGGCAACAAGCCCGCGGTCATCGCCGAAGCGGAAGACGGCACGGTCCGCACGCTGACCTACGTGGAGCTGGGCGCCGAGGTGAATCGGCTCGCCAACGCGCTCAAGCGGCTGGGGATCCGCCCGGGCGACACGGTCGGGATCTTCCTGCCCATGTGCGCCGAGGCGGTGATCGCCACGCTCGCGGTGGCGCGCATCGGCGCCGTGTACACCCCGTGCTTCTCGGGCTACGGCGCCCAGGCGGTCGCCTCGCGACTCGACGGCTGCGGGGCGCGCGTGCTCATCACCGCGGATGCCTTCGCCCGCCGCGGCCAGCCGGTGCCACTCAAGCGGACCGCGGACGAGGCGGTGAGCGCCTCCCCCAGCGTGGAGCACGTGATCGTGTACCGCCGGGGCGACGGCCTTGTGCCGTGGAAGGACGGGCGTGACCTCTGGTGGCACGAGCTGGTGGCGAAGGAATCGACGGAGTGTCCGGCGCTGCCGGTCGAGGCCGATCATCCGTGCCTGATCATCTACACGTCGGGCACCACCGGCCCTCCCAAGGGCACCGTTCTCACCCACGGCGGCCTGTCGATCAAGAACGCGCACGACTTCGCCTACCTCTTCGATCTGGGCGAGGACGATCGGCTCTTCTGGGTCACCGATCTCGGCTGGCTCATGGGGCCGATGCTGATCGGCGGCGCCCTGCTCACCGGCGGCACCGCGGTGCTCTTTGAAGGGACGCCCGACTATCCGAAGCCGGATCGGCTCTGGTCCGTGCTGGAGCGCCACCGGGTCACCGTGCTCGGGATCTCGCCCACCGCGGTGCGCGCGCTCATGCCCCACGGTGCCGACTGGGTCACGCGCCACGATCTCTCGTCGCTCAAGCTGATGGCGTCCACCGGCGAGCCGTGGAACCCCGAGCCCTATCGCTGGCTCTTCGAGACGGCCGGGAAGGGGCGGCTGCCCATCATCAACTACACCGGCGGCACCGAGATCTCGGGCGGCATCCTCTCGTGCTTCCCGATCGCGCCCATCAAGCCCTGCTCGTTCGCGGGACCGATTCCCGGCATGGCCGCCGACGTCTACGACGAGAACGGCCGGCCGGTGCGCGGGCAGGTGGGCGAGCTGGTCGTCACCCGGCCGTGGCCGGGCATGACCGCGGGATTCTGGAAGGACCCGGCGCGCTACCTCGAGACCTACTGGTCACGCTGGCCCGATGTGTGGGTGCACGGCGACTGGGCCTATATCGACCCCGACGGCTTCTGGTTCATCCAGGGGCGCTCCGACGACACGCTGAAGTTGGCGGGCAAGCGGGTGGGCCCGGCCGAGGTGGAGTCGGTGCTGGTGGGCCATCCGGCGGTGGCCGAGGCGGCCGCCATCGGGGTGCCGCACGAGATCAAGGGCGAGAGCGTGGTGTGCTTCGCGGTGCTGCGGCCGGGGCAGCAGCCCTCGGAGGCGCTTCGCGCCGAGCTGGTGGAGGAGGTCGTGCGCGCGATGGGCCGAGCGATTCGCCCGGAGCGCGTGCTCTTCGCGCGCGAGCTGCCCAAGACCCGCAGCGCCAAGATCATGCGGCGGGTGGTGCGCGCGACCTACCTGGGCAAGGACCCGGGCGATCTCTCCTCGCTCGATAATCCCGGCGGCGTGAAGGCGATCAGCGAGGCGGAATAAAAGGGCCTTCCCTCCTCTTCTCCCTCTCCCCTCAGGGGAGAGGGCAGGGTGAGGGGCGGTTATCGCGAGGGGTGGCTCAGACCGCGCGGCGCCGCGAGTAGGTGAAGGCGGCGAAGATCAGCAGGACCAGCGCGAGCTGCGTGACCACGCCTTGCCACGTCGGATACACGCCGAGCGACGGGATCGCGGGCAGGTCGAGCGCGCCGACCGGCACCTTGCCGGCGTGCTGGAGCGCCGCGATGCCCTTGCCGGCGAGCACCACCGCCAGAACGGCCATGAGGGCCGACCCCACGCCGAAGAACCAGCCCACCGGCAGACGCAGGCCCAGCTTCAGCATCAGCCAGGCGAGCAGTACGAGCCCCACCACCGCGGCGACGAAGCCCGCGCCCACCGCCACGCGGCCCTCGGGGCCCGCCTCGATCCAGAGCGCCTGGTAGAACAGCACCGTCTCGAACGCCTCGCGGTAGACGGCCACGAACGAGACGGCGGCGAGGGCCCAGAGCGTCCGGCCCGAGAGGGCCGACTCCACGCGCGTCTCGAGGTATGCCTTCCAGCGCGCGGCGTGGGCGTGACGATGCATCCAGAAGCCCACGTAGAGCAGCATCGCCGCCGCCACGAGCGCGGTGACGCCCTCGGTGACCTCGCGGCTGGCCCCGCTGACCGTCACCACGTAGGAGGCGGCCAGCCAGGTCAGCCCGCCGAGCCCGAGCGCCGCGATCCAGCCCGCGTGCACGTAGCGGAGCGCCTCGCGGCGGCCGGACTTGATCAGCATGGCGATGAGGGCGGCCAGCACCAGGACGGCCTCGAGGCCCTCGCGGAGCAGGATGACGAGAGCGCTCGTGAACGTGGTGGCGGGGGAGAGACGGGCCGCGTCGAGGCGCTGGCGGGCGGTCTCGAGCAGCGACAGGATCGCGCGCGCCTCCGTCTCCACCGTCTCCTTCGGCGCCCGTGACTGGATCAGGGTCCGGTAGCGCAGCATCGCACCTTCGACGCGAGTCCGGAGCCCGCGGTCCACCCCGTCGAGCGGCGCCTCCACCAGCTCGAAGCCATCGAGGTAGCTCGTGACCGCGAGCTGATGCGCCTGCGCCGCGTCTCCGCGCCGGTAGGCGTCGAGGCTCTCCGCGAGCACGCGCGCGCTGAAGTCGATGGGCGACTCCCGGCCCGTGGCGAGCGCGGCGGGCTCGCTCCGGAGATAGGCCAGCACCGCGGCGCCGTCGCTCCCCGCGCGGGCGGCCACGTCCCGCGGGGTCGCCATGACCAGCGCGCGCAGATCCCGCAGCTCGGTCTTGCCGACGCCGCTCTTCCACAGGGCCGCGCCGCGGTCCCGGGCCTCCCCGCCGGTGGCGAGCGTGCTCACGTGGAAGGCCAGGGCCCACCGCTGCGAGTCGCTCAGAGGCGCGAAGCCGCTCATCGCCGTGCCCTTGATGCCGAGCGTGATCGTGTTGTAGAGGCCGAAGACGCTGTGCTGTCCCATGCGGGCGGCGTCGGTGAGATCGGCGGGTGGCGGTGTCAGCCCCTTGGCGGCCGGCCCATCGCCCCGCCCGGCGGCGCCGTGGCACACCGCGCAGTGGGTCGTGTAGTCGGCGGCGGCGAGGCGGAGATCCGGCACCTGCCGCGGGGCGACCCGAACCTCGTAGATGTCGATGATGCGCCGGCGGAGGTCGCCCGCGATCGCGGCGACTTCCTCGCCCGGGTGCTTGTCCTTGATGGCGCCCACGAGGCCGGCGGCCGTCGCCTCGAGCGCGGCCCGCTCGGGCCGGGCGGGGAGTCCGGCGATCATGGTGCGCACGCCCGTCGCGAACTCGAGCTGCTCCTCGTATTCGCCCTGATCGAGGACCTTGCCGTCCTTGACCGCGCCCGGGTAGTCGACGCCCAGGTAGTCGAGCGCGTGCAGGATCGGCGCGAAGGGGTCGGGTTCGGCGGCGCGCGTGGGCCCTGCGGCGAGCCCGACGGCCAGGATCGCGATCGCGATGGCGAGACCGGCCGCGGTGACGATCAGGGCCTCGGCCACCCCGCCGGTGATGGCTTCGGCCGGTTCATGCCGATCATTCGGGTACCTTTCCGTTCACTCTTAGGGTCCTGATACGACGATATTTAGGTATACCTAATCATCCGGAAGCTGTCAACGGAGAATTTTCCCACGCCGGAATTGCCCAATCCGGCCGTTCGGACTTATCATCCCTGACCGAGGGAGGAGTCACCATGCGCATGCGACGGACCGTGAATTGGCTTTCGGGTATGGCACTCGCGATGGCCATCGGGGTCGTGCCCGCCCCGCGGGCCCTGGCCGACGAGACCTGCCAGTCCCCCTTCCTGCCCAAGGTGACCGGTCAGGAAGACTACCTGTACGTGTGGACCCTCGGGGTGAAGGGGGTGGCGGACGGCAACGACAGCATGGTCACGGTGGACGTCAACCCGGCCTCCGGCCGCTACGGCCAGATCGTCCACCGGGCCCCGGTGCCCGGCCAGCACGAGGCGCACCACGCCGGCTTCACCGACGACCGCCGGTTCCTCTGGGCGGGCGGCCTCGACACGAGCCAGATCTTCATCTTCGACGTGGCCTCGAACCCGGGCCAGCCGAAGCTGGTGAAGACGATCAAGACCTTCGTGAAGGACACCGGCGGCCTGGTGGGCCCCCACACGTTCTACGCGCTCCCGGGGCGGATGCTGATCTCGGCCCTGTCCAACGCCAAGGACGGCGGCGGCCGGACCGGGCTCGCCGAGTACGGGAACGACGGTAAGTTCATCCGGACGATCTGGATGCCCGCGGAGGCGGTCTACGGCTACGACGTGCGGGTCAACGTCAACCTGAACCGCATGCTCACGTCGTCCTTCGCGGGCCGGAAGAACTACATGCGGCCGATCGGGGAGCTCCTGAAGGACGGCGAGGCCATGAAGCAGTTCGGCTCATCGGTCATCGTCTGGGACTTCCACGCGCGGAAGCCGCTGCAGGTGCTCTCGATCCCCGGCGCGCCGCTCGAGCTCCGGTGGGCGCTCCTCCCGAATCATCCGTACGCCTTCACCTCCACCGCGCTCACCGGGCAGCTCGTCCTGATCCACCAGCAGCCGGACGGCAAGTGGACGCACAAGAACATCGCCGAGATCGGACCCAATATCCCGGTGGACATCAGCATCGCGCCCGACGACAGCAAGATCTACGTCAACTCCTACGGCGACGGGACGCTGCGGGTCTACGACGTGACCAATCCGTTCGAGGGCAAGCTGATCCACCAGGTGAAGCTCGGGGAGCAGGCCAACATGGTCTCCACCTCGTGGGACGGCCAGCGCGTATACGCCACCACCTCGTTGCTCTCCCAGTGGGACAAGCCCGGCGACCAGTGGCTCAAGGCCTTCGCCTGGGAGGACGGTAAGCTGGTGGCGAAGTTCACCACCGACTTCAATGGGGTGGGGCGCGCCCACATCATGAACTTCGGGAGCAAGTCCCGCTAGCCCATGCGCGGCACGCTTGGCCGCGGCGCGCTCGCCGCCCTCCTGGCCGCGGGCGCGCTGGCCCCGGCCCCCGCGCCGGCCCACTCGACCGGGCCCTCGCTCCCGGACGAGTTCATCCAGGGCGCGTTCGCACCCGCGTTCGTGCCGCCTCCGCCGGGCAGCTACGAGCTGCCCGCGATCAAGCGGGTGGGCGCCTTCACGCTCCGCGACACCGCCGGGCGGGCGGTGGACACCCGGTCGGTGATGGCCGGGAAGATCGCGGTGGTGAGCTTCATCTACACCGCGTGTCCAGACCGCCTCGGCTGCCCGCTGGCAAGCCAGACCCTGCGGGATCTCCAGACCAGGCTTCGCGAGACAGGCCTCGCGCGGCAGACCGCGCTCGTCTCCATCAGCTTCGATCCCGAGCGGGACCGTCCCGCCCAGCTCGCCAAGTACGCCCAGGTCTACGACGCCGATCCCGCGCTCTGGCGCTTCCTGACCGCGCCGTCCGGGCGCGTGCTCGACGCGGTGCTGGAGAGCTACGGGCAGGACCGGACGCCGGAGCGCGATGAGCGCGGCCGGCCCACCGGGCGGATCCGGCACGTGGTGAAGGTCTTCCTGCTGGACCGCGAGGGGTTCGTCCGCAACGTCTACAGCGCGGGCTTCCTGGTGCCCGAGCTGGTGCTCAACGACATCCGCACCCTTACTCTCACCCTCTCCCCTCGGGGGAGAGGGCAGGGTGAGGGGGCCCGCTAGAGGACGTAGAGCAGGGGACGGCCGCGCAGCGACGCCTCGTTCCAGAAGCCGGTCGCGCGCAGCTCGTCGAGCGCCTTGGCCGCGTCGTCGCCGCGCATGACCGCGAGCGTCTCGCCGCCCGGGAAGAAGCCGCCGAAGGCCATGCGCCCGCCGCCGCGCGCCTCGATCAGGGCAAAGGAGGCCATCTCCACGTCGGGCGCCACGCCTTCCACCAGGGTGACCGGGCGCGAGCCGTCGGTGACGAGCGGGGGTAGCTCCCAGGGCTCGAGGAACTGGGAGAAGGAGCGCGGGGTATAGGTCGGCCACACCCCGCCGGTGAAGTAGGGGTCCTCCTCCACGAGTCGGCGCAGATCGTCCGGCTGCTGGACGCGGTAGAACACGTCGGCGCCGCGGCCGTCCGGCGTGGGCCCGCCGCCGACGACCAGCCCCTGCGACCGGAGTCCCATCAGGCGCTCCAGGTGGGCCTCGCGATGGGGCCCGCGCTTCTGCAGGTAGTCGTCCGCGGTCTTCACCGCGACGTGGTAGACGATCACGGCGTCACCCAGCCGCCCGCGAACGGGATGACCTGGCCGATGAAGAAGTCGGCGTCTTCGGAGGCGAGGTAGACGGCGAGCCGGGCGGACTCCTCGCTGCGGGCGAGCCGGCCCGCCGGGATGTTCTTGACCATCCGCGCGAGCCGGACCGGGTCGCCGGTGAGGGCGGGCGGGAAGTAGGTCGGGTTCTCGACGTAGTTCTGAGCGATCGCGTTGACCTGGATGCCCGCGCCCGCCACCTCGCGGCCCACCGCCTTCGTGAGCCCGTTCACCCCCGCCCGCGCCGCAGTGTAGGCCGCGTAGTTGGGGAGGCCGGGGAAGGCGGCGGCCGAGGACATGTTGATGATCTTGCCGCGTCCGGCCGGCCGCATCACCCGGAGCGCGGCGCGCAGGCAGAAGAACGGCTCGTCGAGCAGTCGCGCCATCATCTCGCGCCACGCCGCGTCGGTGATGTCCTCGACCGGGCTCCCGGAGGGCGGGTGCGCGTTGTTGTTGACGAGGATGTCGAGCCGGCCGAAGCGCGCCACCACCGCCTCCACCGCGCGCTCCGCTTCGCCCGAGCGGCTCAGGTCCCCCGCGAGCGACAGCACGTCGCGCCCGAGGCGCTCCGCGATGAGCGCGTACGGCTTGACCGCCGCCTCGTCGCGGTCGTGGAGCGCCACCGAGGCGCCCTCGCGGCAGAACTCCTCGGTGATGGCGGGGCCCATGAAGTGACTGACGTTGGTGATGAGGGCGACCTTTCCGGTGAGCTTCATGGGCCGATGACCTTCATGGCCCCGAGCCTACTCGGGGCTTCGCGGCCACGCAAGGCCGTGGTAACGTGAGGGCGCGGGCAAGGGAGGTGCCGTGGCCGTGGCAGAGCAACTCCTCGAGTCGTTCAAGGCCCGCTACCAGTTTCCGCTCGACGATTTCCAGCTCCGGGCCATCGCGGCCATCCTCGACGGCAAGTCGGTGATCGTGTCCGCGCCGACCGGCGCGGGCAAGACCCTGGTGGCCGAGTTCGCCATCCACGCCGCGCTCCACCGCGGCCGCCGCATCGCCTATACCACCCCGCTCAAGGCGCTCTCCAACCAGAAGTATGCCGACTTCGTCCGCCAGTGGGGCGCCGAGCAGGTCGGCATCCTCACCGGCGACGTCAAGGTGAACTCCCGCGCGCCGGTGGTGGTGATGACCACCGAGATCCTGCGCAACATGTTCTACTCGGGCGGGCTCGATCGGCTCGACACGGTGGTGCTCGACGAGTGCCACTACATGGGCGACGAGGGGCGGGGGACGGTGTGGGAGGAGATCATCGTCAACTGCCCGAAGGACGTGGCCCTGGTCGCCCTGTCCGCGACCGTGCGCAACGTGGACGAGATCGCGGACTGGATCAGCCTGGTGCACCGGCCCATCGTGGCCATCACCCATCCGCACCGGCCGGTGCCGCTGCAGTACCTGGTCGCGGATCTCTCGGGCGAGATCCACACCTACGACGCGGTCCGCCAGGGCAAGGTGCGCCTGCTCGGCGAGGAGCGCGACGGCGGCTACAACGACCGCGGGCGCTGGTACACGCGCCGGGTGGTGGATCCCACCGTGATGCTCGACGAGCTGGAGAGTCGCGGCTGGCTGCCCGCGATCTACTTCATCTTCAGCCGCGCCGGCTGCGAGCGGGCCATGGAGACGGTCCTGGCCGAGGGCAAGCCCCTGCTCACCCGCGAGCAGCAGCGGCAGGTGGACGAGGCGATCCGCGAGCAGGTCACCGACAATCCGACCATCGCGGAGTCGCCGCTCAACCAGACCATCTTCCAGGCGCTCGGCATGGGGGTGGGGCTCCACCACGCGGGCATCCTGCCCACCGTGAAGCGCTTCATCGAGCTGCTCTTCGAGCGGGGCCTCTGCAAGGTGGTGTTCGCCACCGAGACGATGTCGCTTGGCATCCACATGCCGGCCAAGAGCGTGATGCTGCAGTCGCTGACCAAGCGCACCGACCGCGGCTTCCGCAGCCTCACCCACAACGAGCTGACCCAGATGGCGGGCCGCGCGGGCCGCCGCGGCATCGATCCCGAGGGCAAGTGCGTGATGGCCCTCGACGTGCGCGACGGGCTCGACGACATGAAGCGGGTGGTGAACGGCCCGCCCGAGCCGATCGCGAGCCAGTTCAAGCTGGGGTACGGCTCGGTGGCGCTCCTGCTCTCGACCGGCAAGGACCTCGCCTCCATTCGCCGAACCGTCGAGTCGTCCTTCGGCCAGTACCAGAACATGAAGCGCATCCGCTCGCTCGAGACCGACGTGCAGAGTCTCGAGATGGCGATGGACGACGGCCGCGGGTTTGCGGCGCCCTGCGGTGACTTCCCGCGCATCGGCCGGTACCGGCAGGCCCGCTCCGAGGTCGAGGTGGCGCGGATGGCGCGCGGCCGGGGCGGGCGGCGCGGGCGCGCCGCCGCGGACGCGGAGCCCGGGCGCCTCGCGCTGGTGCGGCGCAAGAGCGGGGCCAGCCTCGGCCTCATCGTGGGCGTGGACCGGCGGCGGCACCGCGATCTCATCCAGGTGCTGCTGGCCCACGGCGGCACCGTGCAGATGAAGGAAGGCAACGTGAAGCGCGTCTTCTGGCAGACCCCGCCGCTGCACGTGCCGCGCGACTGGGAGCACCGCACCCGCGGGCTCACCGAGCAGATGGCGCGCCTGTCGGTGCCCGAGCTGATCGAGCGCGAGAAGAGCCAGGGCCCGGAGGGGGCGCTCGCCGCGATCGAGTGCCACCGCTGCCCGTGGGGCTCGCAGAGCCGCTGCGAGCAGGCCTGGAAGGGCCTCGACGGGGTGGACCGCCAGCTCGCCCAGAAGCGGGAGATGCTCGACGCCTTCCGCAACGCGTATTGGCAAGAGTTTCTCCGGGTCGTCGAGGTGCTCGAGCGCTTCGGGGCGGTGCAGGACGCCAAGCTCCTCGCCAAGGGCCAGCTCATCGCCGGGCTCCGGCACGACAACGAGCTGCTGGTGGCCGAGGTGGTGGACCGCGGCGTCCTCCGCGACACCACGCTCGCCGAGGCGGCCACGCTCTGCTCGGGCCTCATCGAGGAGTCGCGCTCCGGGGACGCGGCGGTGGCGCGGCTCTTCCTCAAGAAGCGGCCCAAGATCAAGCGCAAGCTGCAGGAGATGGAGTCCATCGCGAACACCGTCCTCGAGGTCCAGCGGCGCCACGGGCTGCCGATGCCCGTCTCCATCTCCACCGGCTTCATGCCGTCCGTGTTCCGCTGGGCCTCCGGCGAGGACGACTGGTCCGCCATCGTGGAGGAGTCCTTCGGCGGCCACGAGGGGGACCTGATCCGTGCCATGCGGCGGCTCATCGACGTCCTCCGCCAGCTCGCGGAGTCGCCCGAGGTCGAGCCGGTGGTGGCCGGCCTCCTGAGCCGGGCGTCCCGGGTCATCGATCGCGGGATCGTGCTGGAGTCCGCCCTGATTTGAGGGGCTTGCGGCCCCCCGCATATATAATGAGGCCATACATGACCAGGATCGCCATGAGCCGACTGACCCGCTCCTCCTCCTGGCTGGCCGCGGCGGCGCTGCTGACCACCGCGTGCGTGGCGACCGAGCCCGTGCTCGAGCGGACCACGAAGGGGCCCAGCGCCGAGGAGTTCTTCATCCAGCAGTCATTCGCGGTCAACGGCCGGGCTCCCAACTTCGACGAGAAGCGCGTCTGGCTGGACCAGATGGACGAGAAGGTGTTCAAGTACCTCCGCGAGCATCCGGAGCTCGAGAACGCGTCGCGTTACAGCGAGTTCCGTTTCTGGCGCCAGGTGACCAACGGCAGCACCCCCGGCGAGGTGAAGGTGCTGCTGGGTGAGCCCCGTGAGCGGACCATCGACCCCGCCCTGATGGCCTCGCTCGGCGAGCAGCACTGGCAGGCGGTCCGGACCACCGCGAAGGAAGCCTGGGTGTACCCGCTCGGCTGGGTCGTCTTCTTCGACGACAAGGGCGTGGTGGACCTGCTCCGCCGGGTTTCGCCGCTCGACACTCGCGACGATTAGCCGCGTGCTAGACTTGGGCGTCTTTTCGACGACGCCCATGCCGAGAGCCGCCCTCACGTGGATCGAGCCGGGAGCGAGCGCCACCCTCATCTGGCACGGCGCGGCGGCTTCCCAGCCCGGCGGCGGCCGGCTCTACGTGGTGTCCGGCCCCATCCTGGAGCAGCCCCCCGCCTCGCCGTACTTCATCCTGGCCGCCGAGGAGGATGGCGACTTCGCGGTTCAGCTCTATCGCGGGCACGTGACGCTGCCCGAGCTCCGCGCCTTCCTGTCCCGCTGCCGGATCACCCGCGGCGCGCTGGTGGACGACCAGCAGTACGTCGCCACGGCTGAGGAGGTGCCGGTGCTCGCCGTGCTCGACGACTGGCGCGAGCGGCCGGGTCCCCCGGCGCTGCCCTACCTCGACGACATCGGCGCGTTCATGCCCGCGTCCGCCCCGCTCTACGTGACCGCGGAGGCCCACGCGGCCGCGCAGAGCGAGCCGGAGCAGTTCAGCACCGCGTGGGTCTGCGACGAGTGCGGAGAGGCCGAGGACGCGGCCGTCTTCTTCTGGACCGCGCACCGCGGCCCGCGGGTGCGCGTCTGCTTTCTCATCCACAACGACGCCGGAGTCTGGACCTGCCGGCTCCACCCGTTCGAGTTCGCGAAGGAGACCGCATGATCCGCTCCACGCTCTCCGTGACCAAGCACACCCCGAGCGCGCGCGCCCTGGTGGCCGCCGAGCACCCGCTCGGAGCCGAGGTGGGCGCGCGCATCCTGGCCCGCGGCGGCAACGCGGTGGACGCGGCGGTGGCCACCGCCTTCGCGATGACGGTGGTGGAGCCCTTCATGTCCTCGGTGGCGGGCGGCGGCACCATGCTGGTGCACATGGCCAAGCGCGGCGAGACGGTCGCGCTCGACTTCAACGTGCAGGCCCCCGCGGCCTGCCATGAGAGCTGCTACGAGCTGGGGGAGGGGGTGGCGCAGGCCCTGTTTCCGTGGCGGCGCGTGGTGGGCGACGCCAACAACTTTGGCCCGAAGTCGGTTGCGATCCCGGGCTCGGTGGCGGGCCTCGGTCTCGCGCTGGAGCGGTTCGGCACCATGGATCTGGCGGATGTCATGGCCCCCGCGATCGAGCTGGCGGAGAAGGGCTTCGAGGTGGACTGGTACGTCACCCTCGCCGTCGCGCCGCACTGCGACGAGATCGCCGCCTTCCCGGAGACCGCGCGCGCCTACCTGCGCGACGGCCACTACGTGCACCGTCCGGCCGGGCTCGCGCCCGGGGACGTGCTGCGCCAGCCGGACCTCGCCCGTAGCCTGCGGCTCATCGCCAAGGACGGTCCGGACGCCTTCTATCGTGGCGCGATCGCCCAGGCCATCGACGAGGAGATGCGGCGAGCCGGCGGCTTCCTCCGCGCGAGCGATCTCGCGGGCTACGCGCCGCGCGTGCTCGAGCCCTTGACCATGAAGTATCGCCGGCTCGAGCTGGCCTTCTCGCCCGGCGCCACCGGTGGGCCGACCGCGGTCGAGATGCTCAACATCCTCGCCCAGTTCCCGTCGGCGAAGGTCGGGTACGAGACGGTGGGCGGCCTGCATCTCCGCGCGGAGGCGGTGCGCTACGGGTTCCTCGACCGGCTGCGCCACCTGGGTGATCCGCTCGCGGTGCGCGTGCCCTGGCGCGGGCTGGCCTCGCCCGAGCACGCCCAGGAGGTGGCGGCGGGCCTCCGAGCCGCCGGCCCACGCAGCGACGCCAAGCTGCCGGACGCGTGGGCGCACGATGCGGCGGTGGGCGGCCTCGGGCGCGGGGCGGTGGCCGCGGCGCGGGGCCGGCGCCGGCTCGCCACCGACGCCGGCGACTGCACCACCCACATCTGCGCGGTGGACCGCCAGCGCAACATGGTCTCGCTGACCAATACCGCGGTCTCGTTCTTCGGCTCGCGCATGGTGGTGCCGGGCACCGGCATCCTTCTGCAGAACGGCATGCTCTGGTTCGATCCGGAGCCGGGCCGCGCCAACTCGGTGGCGGCGGGCAAGCGGCCGGTGGTGAACATGGTGCCCGCGCTCGGCTTCCGGCAGGGCGAGCCCTATCTCACGGTGGGGGCGCCGGGCGGGCGCAAGATCGTCTCGGCCATCCCGCAGGTGATCGCCAACATCGTGGACCAGGGCGACACGCCGCAGGCCGCCATCGAGGCCCCGCGCGTGCACACCGAGGGCGGCGAGCTCTGGGTGGACGATCGGGTGGGCGAGCGGCCCCTGGCCGCGCTGCGGAAGATGGGCCACGACGTGATCGCGAAGCACCAGGCCTACGGCACCCTCTACTTCTCGCGGCCGGTGGCGATCCGGGTCGGCCGGCGCGGGCTGGAAGCGGGCCTCGACCATCTCAACGCGGCCGCGGCGGCGGGGATCTAGCGCCATGGCCGAGATCAGCCTCACCGCCGCCTTCTCCACCGTGCCCGTGCCCGAGCAGGAGGCGATCAAGCGGCTGCTCACCGAGACCATCGAGCAGCTCGCCCAGGAAGACCGGAGCTTCTCCCGGGCCCGCGTGGTGTTCACCGAGTCGGACGAGCGGTGCGGGCTCACCGCCGAGCTCGACGGCGTGAAGCGGGAGGGCGTGCCCTTGTCCATCGAGATCGAGCAGCTCGAGGACGCCCAGACCGGCGCGGGCGCCCGGGCGCAGCTCAAGGAAGCGCTCCGGCTCTACTTCCGGCGGGTGATGGGGAAGTGACCCCGGACGCGGGCGTGCTGCTCTTCGTCCACGGCGGCTGCACGTTCACGGTGGCGGACGGGGTGCAACCGCCCAAGGCGGGCTCGATGCTGTTCTGCCGCCACCTGCCGGTGCGCGCGGGCGACCGGATGCTCGAGATCGGCACCGGGATCGGGCTGGCCGCAGTGCTGGCCGCGCGCGCGGGAGCCCGGGTGGTCGCCACCGACGTGGTCGACGCGGCGGTGCGCTGCGCGCGCGCGAACGCGGTGGTCAACGGCGTGGCGGATCGCGTCGACGTCCTCCGGGGCGACGGCTTCGCGCCGGTGCGCGGGCGCGCCTTCGACCTGATCTGCACGAGCCCGCCCCAGATGCCCACGCCGGCCGATCGCGAGCGCGCCGACCCGGCGGCGGTGGCCGACAACGGTGGCCGGGACGGCTGGGCCCTGCTCGACCGCGTGATCGCGGGCGCCCCCGCGCATCTGGTACCGGGCGGCCGGCTCGTGTTCACCCTCTTCGCCTTTCTGGGTGTCAAGGCGGCGCTCGCCAAGCTCCACGCCGCGGGGTTCGAGCCGTCGATCCTGGGCCAGGAGACGCAGGCCTTCCCCCGCATCGGCTACGAGCGGCTCGAGCACATCCGCGCGCTCGACGCGGAGGCCACCCTGCCGCGGAGCGGGTGGCCCACCACGGTCGAGCGCTACGTTATTCAGGGCACTTGGCAGGGCATCAAGACGGAGGATCGATCGCGATGACACCCGCCCGCACCCTCATCGTCAACGCCGACGACTACGGGCTCACCGCGGGCGTGAGCCGCGGCATTCTGGACGCGCACCGGCGCGGGATCGTGACGAGCACGACCCTGCTCGTGAACCGCCCGGTCGACCCCGCGCTCATCGACCAGCTCAAGGCCTCGGGGATGGGCGTGGGGCTGCACATGAACCTCACGCTGGGGCCGCCGGTGGCGCCCGCGAAGCGCGTGGGCTCGCTCCTGGACGGGGAAGGGAAGTTCATCCGCGACGCGCGGGAGGCCGCCCAGCGCGCCCGACCGGACGAGGCGCGCATCGAGCTCGGGATGCAGATCGACGAGTTCCGGAAGATCATGGGACGGTTTCCCACGCACCTCGACTCCCATCACCACGTCGGCCGGCACGAGCCCATCCTGGACCTGGTGCTGGACTTCGCGCGCGCCATCACGGTGCCGGTCCGGACTCAGGACGCGGAGGTCCGGGCGGCGGCGCGGAAGCTCGCGCTCAAGACGCCGGATCACTTCATGGGCGAGTCGGGCCCGGACGCCTACTGGTCGTCGGAGCGGGTGCTCGCGCACCTGCGCGAGCTGCCGGGCGGCGTGACCGAGTTCATGACCCATCCCGGCTACTTCGACGACGATCTCGCCTACAGCCGCTACGGGCGCCAGCGGGACACGGAGCTGGCCGGCCTCACCGATCCGGCCGCGCGCGCCCTCATCGAGCGGGAGGGCATCCGGCTCATTCACTTCGGGAACCTGTAGGGCGCGCGTGAAGAACGCAGACCCCTCACCCCGGCCCTCTCCCCAGGGGGGAGAGGGAGTCCGCGAGAACCCTCGCCCCCGAAGGGGGAGAGGGCAGGGTGAGGGGGTGACGATCGGGGTAGACGTGGGCGGGACGACCGTGGCCGCCGGCCTCGTGGGCGGGGACGGGCGCGTCCTCGAGCATCACCAGGCGCCCACTCATGCGAACGGCCCGGGCACTGCGCTCGAGACCATCGTGGATCTGCTCGAGCGGCTCGCCGACGTGGCGCGGGCCCGCGGGGTCACCGTCACCGGCGTCGGTGTCGGCGTGCCGGGGATCACGGACGCCGAGCGCGGCACGGTGGGCGTGGACATCCACTACGCGCCCGAGCTGGCCCGGGCGCCGCTCGGCGCCATGCTGGGCGACCGGCTGGGCGTGCCCGTCTTCGTGGACAATGACGTCAATGCGCTCGCGCTGGCCGAGTGGACCTGGGGCGCCGGGCGCGGGGCGCGGTCGCTCGTCATGCTGGCCCTCGGCACCGGGGTCGGCGGCGGCATCATCCTCGACGGCCGGCTGCACCGCGGGCAATCTGGCTTCGGCGGCGAGCTCGGCCACGTGCCCATCGACTTCGACGGGCCGCCCTGCATCTGCGGCGGGCGCGGGTGTCTCAAGGCCTACGTGTCGGGCACCGACATCGCGCGACGCGCCGGCGAGCGGCTCGGCCGCCCCGTGGGCGCGGCCGAGGTCTTCCGCCTCGCGGCCGACGGCGACGCGGCGGCGGACGCCGTCGTCGAAGAGGTCTGCACCGCCCTCGGGGCGGGGCTGGCCATCATCGTGAACGGGCTCAACCCGGAGCGGGTGCTGCTGGCGGGCAGCGTAGCCAAGTCGCTCCGGCCCCTCGAATCGCGGCTGCGCGCGGCCCTGGCGCGCTACGCCTTCGCGGAGGCGCTCCGCGCCACTCACCTGGAGATCCTGACCCTCGACAAGGACGCGACGGTGCGGGGCGGCGCCGCTCTCGTCCACTACGAGACGCAGCGACGGAGGACGACGACGTCGTGAAGGCCATCATCACAAGGTGATACTCAAGCCCTGAAACCTGGCACACCGCTTGCTCCCCTAGCCCCGCGGCCTCGTCCAGGGGCCTCTTCGGTGCGGAATCGGACACGTCTGACACCGATGGTGACGGAGAGCGAACATGGATCCGACCGGGAGTCCCTTCCGCCGTCCGCCCCCGCGGCCGGCTTTCCGGGCGCGCCGTAGCGAGTTCGGGCCGGTTCCCGCGGCGCCCCTGACCGCCTCCGCGCGGAGTGCTCCCGCCGCGCGCGGGCGGAACCGGGGAGTCCCCCGCGAGTCGCGCGCCCGCGCGCTCGGTCAGGGAGCGGGCGCCATCTACCTCGTAGCCGCGCTCACGCTGGTCGGCGCCGCGCTCTCGCTCGCCTCACACGACCCGGGCGTGATCATCGGGCTCGGGCTGACCCGGTGGACGGTCGGTGTCGCTCCTTCGGGCTGGATGGCCCTCGCGCTCGCCGCGGGATTCGCGCTCCTCGGCCTCCTCGCTCAGCGGGGGCGGCTCTGGGCCTTCGCGGTCGGCGCCGCCGTCTACGCGCTCGACGGGCTCATCGTCCTCGCCGCCCACGACTGGGTGGCCGTGGCGATCCACACGGTGGTGCTCGTGATGATGGTGCGGGGCCTGGAGGCGGGCCGCCGGCGCGCCTAACCGCCGCGGCGCTACTTGGAG
>DASQAL010000090.1:0-22426 GCA_035635775.1 Candidatus Acidiferrum sp. | reverse complement strand
ACGTGGTTGGTCGGGGGCAGCGACTCGCTGTAGAAGAACTCGGGGAGCTCGTCGTCCTTGGCGGTGAAGCCGGCCCGCTTGTTGAACTCGTGCTCCAGCTTCAGCGTCTGGCGGCCGAGGGCCTCGAAAAAGTCCTTGGTGAGACTGGTGCCGTGGGCCGCGTTGATGGTGTCGGTGAGCCACTCGGTATTGGGATTGGTCACGCTCATGCCGAAGATGCAGAGGCCGAGCGAATCGTTGGCGGCCACCCGCGCCTGGTGAGCCACGCTCTGCTCCACGATGGCGAGGGTCTCCATCTCCCGGGTCTTGAGCCGCGGCAGGTTGCCCGCGGTGTGATCGGCGCCCTGAGCGGTGGCCATCATGGTGATACCGGTGGCCTCGACCACGCGGGGGTCATAGGCGCTGATCGCCTGCTTTTTGATGACCGGCACCCGCTTGACGTGGTAGTGCTCGCCCACCCGCCAGGTGCCCTGGGCCCAGATACGCCCGTTCGGGGTCCCGCGCTGGATCTCGGCGAGACAGCCGGCCATGAACGCCACGTCGCCGAAGGCGCCGAGCCCGGCCTCCATCAGCACCGCGATCATGGCCCCGGTCTCGATGGTGTCCACACCCAGGTCATTCGCGATGTAGTTCATCTGGGCGAGGTCGTCGGGATCGGAGAGGCCGCAGTTGGTACCGAGCAGCCCGAGCGTCTCGTACTCGACCGGCGAGACCACTTCCTTGCCGTTGGCGTCCGCGTAGATATTGCTGCACTGGATCACGCAGCCGGGCATGCAGGCGTGCGTATGCTCGCCACCGCGCGAGACGTTGAGCTGGCTGATGTACTCGCCGCCCATCTTGAACTTCTCGCCCGTGGAGACGTCCACCTGCTGGCCGGCGCTGAAGTTGCGGACGGGCAGCCCGCCCAGGGTATTCTGCAGATCCGCCATGCCCATGGTGCCGATCTTGGCGTAGAAGTTGGCCACCATGGAGTCGGCCTGCAGCATCTTCGCGTAGTTCTTGATGGCCGCGGTCACCTTCTTCGGGTCGGAGAACGGCGGGATCTTGTCGAGGTCCACCACGATGGCCTTGACCTTCTTGGAGCCCATCACCGCGCCCACGCCACCTCGGGCGGAGAGGCGAGCAGGGCGGCCGTCCTTGTCGCTGAACGCGATGCCCGCGATCAGGCCCTGGTACTCGCCGACCGGGCCGCAGAGCCCGATCGTGACTTTCTTGCCGTACTTGGCGTGCAGCATGTTCTGGGCCTCGAAGTTGCCCTTGCCGAGATACGGCCCGGCGTCGTCGAACTCGATGGTGCCGTCCTTCTTGAAGTGGATGACCACCCAGTCCGGCGAGGCATCGAGCAGGGTGAACCCGGCGATCTTCTGCTGGCCGAGCCCGTAGCTGAAGCTGCCGCCCCCGTTGGCCTCCTTGATGCCGCCGGTGAGCGGGCTCTTGCAGCCCACGCTGGTGCGGTTGGCGTTGGAGAAGCTGGTCCCCGCGAACGGCCCGGCCGAGAAGATCAGCGGATTGGCCGGCGAGAGCGGATCCACCGTCGCCGCGCCCAGCTCGAGCAGGGTCTTGGCGATGAAGTACCGGCCGGCCTTCACGATCGCCTCGCCTTCCAGCTCGCGCTTCGTGATGTTTCGGTCGCTCAGGCGGATGTCGTAGTAGATGCGCATCGTCGGCTCCTTGTCGTTCAGGATGATGGAGGCCTGGCCTGCGGCTGCAGCTCGGCACCCGTCGGCTCGGTCGAGCCCGGCTCGACCAGTTCGATGGTCTCCGCGGGCGGCATCTGGGACGGCTCCAGTGGCCGGCGGGCCCGGAAGCGGATCTGGGGCAGCCGCCCCACCGCCTGGCGGAGGGCCTGCTCCCAGCGCATGCCGATCTTGATGAGGTCGGGGTCGCCCGCGGGAAACCGGCGCAGGCGGGTGATCTCGAGCTCGTCCACCTCGTAGGCGAGCAAGTCCACCGGCGGGCCCACCGTCACGTTCGAGCGCATCGTCGAGTCGAGGGAGAGCAGCGCGTACTTGGCCGCTTCCTCCAGCGTCGTGTGCTCGAAGCGGATACCGCGGTCGAGGATGGGGCGCCCGTACTTGGTCTCGCCGATCTGGAGATACGGCGAGTCCACGCTCGCCTGCAGCGGGTTGCCCTGCGGGTAGACGATGAAGAGCCCGGGCGGCTCGCCCCGCACCTGCCCGCCCAGCACCAGGTTCACATTGAACTTGAAGTCGTCGCGCTCGAGGGCATCGCGGTCCATGTCCGAGACGCGACGCACCTGCTCGCCGATGATCCGGGCCGCGTCGTACAGGGACGGGGCCTGAGCCAGCCCCTTGCCCTGGTCGAAGTCACGCTGGATCAGGGTGATGATGGACTGGGTGCAGGAGAGGCTGCCGCTGCTGAGCAGGATGAACACCCGCTCGCCCGGCTGGACGAAGGTGTGCATCTTGCGCGCGACGTTGACCTGGTCGTGGCCCGAATTGGTTCGGGAGTCCGACGCCATGACCAGCCCGTACTTGGTCCAGATACCGACACAGTAGGTCATGGCGCGCCCGCCGAACGAAGGGGCCCTGCTTCGATTCTGAGCATCGGGGAGGTATGTTACCAGAACCGCGATGCGATTGACCGGCACACCGGCGAGGACTACCGTGGCCGCATGCGGATCCACATCGGCCACGAGCTCGTCTTCGAGGTGCCCCGGCCCACGCCGATGCTCCTCATGCTCTATGTCCGACCCGAGGTGGCGCCGGCCCTGCAGCAGCCCGAGGGCATCGTGGCCGACCCGGCCGGCAATGTCGAGAGCTTCGTGGACTGGTTCGGCAATCGGGCCGCCCGCATCGTGGCGCCCACCGGCTCGCTGCGCCTCCGCTACGACAACGTCGTGGACGATTCCGGCCGGCCCGAGCCGACCATCGAAGGGCTGCCACTCCGGCCGATGGCGGAGCTGCCTCCCGAGAGCTGGCGGTACCTGCTCGCGAGCCGGTACTGCGAGGTCGACCGCATGTCGGCGATCGCCTGGGACCTCTTCGGCTCGACGCCCGAGTCCTGGGAGCGCGCGCAGGCCGTCGTGGAGTGGGTGCACAAGAACGTGACCTTCGGCTACCAGTACTCCCGGCCCACCAAGACCGCCTTCGACGTCTTCACCGAACGGCAGGGCGTCTGCCGGGACTTCCAGCACCTGGCCATCACCTTCCTGCGCGCGCTGAACATCCCCGCCCGCTACGCCACCGGGTACCTGGGCGATATCGGCGTGCCGCGGGATGCGAACCCCATGGACTTCTCGGCCTGGCTCGAGGCTTATCTGGGCGACGGCTGGCACACGCTGGACGCCCGGCACAACAAGCCGCGCATCGGGCGCGTCCTCATGGGCCGCGGCCGCGACGCGGTGGATGTGGCGCTGACCACCTCCTTCGGCAGCACCACGCTCACCAAGTTCACCGTGTGGACAGAAGAACTGTGAGCCGCAGCCGAAGGCGAGGCGAGCGGATATGAGAAGGAAGTCCCGGTGGTAACGCCGCTCGCAACGCCCGAAGGCACCTTCACCACCACCGCCGCGGGCCCCGCGGGCGGCCCGCTGGTCCTCCTGCTCCACGGCTATCCACAGACGCGGCACACGTGGCGCCACCAGCTCCCCGCCTTGGGGGCGGCCGGCTATCGCGCGGTCGCGCCCGACCAGCGGGGCTACTCCCCCGGGGTGCGGCCGGATCCGGCCAAGGGCCTCGACGCCTACGCGATCGACCGGCTGGTCCAGGACGTCCTCGACCTGGCCGACGCGGCCGCCGGGCCCGGGGGGCGGTTCCACCTGGTCGGCCACGACTGGGGCGGGCACGTGGGGTGGGTCACCGCTCACCGGCATCCCGCGCGGATCCGCTCGCTGACCATCCTGTCGCGCCCGCATCCCGCGGCCTTCCGGCGCGCGTTCCAGGAGAACGCCGACGAGCAACGGCACCGCTCCCGGCACCACAAGATCTTCCACGACCCGACCACGGGCCCCCGGCTTCTGGAGGACGGGGCGCGCCGGCTGCGGGCCCGGCTCGCCGAGCAGGGCGTCGCCGAGGCCGCGGTGGCCGAGTACCTCTCGGTCCTCGGAGAGCCCGCGGCCCTGGAAGCCGCGCTCGCCTGGTACCGGGCGGCGGGCACCCTCACCGCGGTGGAGGTGGGCCCCGTCACCGTGCCGACGCTCTACATCTGGGGCGACGCCGACGCCACCGTCGGCCCCTCGGCGGCCCGCTTCACCGCCGACTTCGTCACCGGCCCCTTCCGCTTCGAGGTGCTGCCCGGTGTCGGCCACTTCGTCACCGACCAGGATCCCGCGGCGGTCACCCGAGGGCTCCTCTCCCACCTCGCCCGCCATCAGTGATATTCTCTCTGCCGTCGGGTGCCGCAGCGCGGGGGCGCCGACAACGGAGGAATCGATCGTGGCGAAAGATCTCAAGATCTGGATGAACGGCCGGCTCGTCGCCCAGGCCGAGGCCGTCCTGCCCGTCAACAGCGCGGCCGTGTTCTACGCGACCAACGTGTTCGAGGGGCTGCGGGCGTACTGGAACGAGGCCGACGGCGAGGTCTACTGCTTCCGCCTCGCCGAGCACTTCGCGCGCCTGCGCGAGTCCATGAAGATGATGCGCTTCACGGTGCCCTACACCGACATGGACCTCTACGAGGCGGTGCGGGACGTACTCCGCGGCAACGAGATCCACGAGGACGTCCACATGCACCTGGTGGCCTACGTCGCCGGTGCCGGGCTCGACTCGACCACCCCGACCGGGCTCTACATCAATCCGCGTCGCCGCGCCCGCATCACCGACGGCAATGGGCTCCGCTGCTGCATCACCTCCTGGCAGCGCACCAGCGACAACGCGATCCCGATCCGGCTCAAGTGCGGCGCCAACTACCAGAATGGGCGGCTCGCCACCCTCCAGGCCAAGGCCGACGGCTACGACGCGCCGATCTTCCTGAACCAGCGGGGCACGGTGGCGGAGGGCTCGGGCGCGACCTTCTTCATGGTCCGCCGCGGCCAGCTCGTGACGCCGCCCATCACCAGCGACATCCTCGAGTCCATCACCCGCACCACCCTGATCGACGCGGTGGCTCCGGCCCTCGGCATGGACGTGGTGGAGCGCGACATCGCCCGCACCGAGCTGTACGTGGCCGACGAGGCCTTCTTCTGCGGCAGCGGGTACGAGATCACCCCGATCCTCTCGGTGGACCGCTTCCCGCTCGGCGACGGGGGCGTCGGCCCCATCACGCAGCGGCTGCTCACCGCCTACATGAACGTGGTGCGCGGCGCCGACCAGCGCTTCCCCGAGTGGCGCACGCCGGTCTACAAGCCCGTCACCGTCTGATCCCTCGCCCCCTTACCTCCTCTCCCCCCTTCGAGGGGGAGAGGGCAGGGTGAGGGGGTTCCCGGTGAAGCCCCGAAGGAGACCCCGATCATGCCCAGCGCCGCGCGTGTCCTCGCCCTCTTCCTGATCCTCTCCGGCCTCGCGCTGGTCCCCGCCGCCGCGCAAGCCCCGGCGCCCACGGTGCGCGAGGGCAAGCCGGGCGGCACCCTGCGCATGGTGCTGCGCGAGGACCTGCCCCAGGGCTTCGCCATCCACGAGACCGCGACGAACTCGGTCACGTGGCCGTCCATGCCCTGCTACAGCAACCTCGTCGTCTACGACCAGACCAAGCGCCTCGGGCGCATGGAGACCATCGTCCCCGAGCTGGCCGAGAAGTGGTCGTGGCAGGACAACTATCGAAACCTCGTCTTCTTTCTGAGAAAAGACGTCAAGTGGCACGACGGGCAGCCCTTCACCTCGAAGGACGTGAAGTTCACCTTCGACGTGGTGCGCGAGGCCGCCGACGCCCCCGCGAAGCTGCGGATCAACCCGAGAAAAGAGTGGTACGCCAACGTGGACGCGGTGGAGGCGCCCGATCCCCACACGGTGGTGTTCCGGCTCAAGCGGCCGCAGCCCTCGCTGGTGGCCATGCTCGCCTCCGGCTACTCGCCGGTGATCCCGGCCCACGTGCCGATCGCCGAGCACCGCTCGCGCTGCATCGGCACCGGCCCCTTCAAGTTCAAGGAGTGGAAGCGCGGCCAGACGGTGGATCTGGTGCGCAACCCGGACTACTTCGTCAAGGGCCGCCCCTACCTCGACGGCGTGCGCTACACCGTGATCGTCGAGCGCGGCACGCGGGTGGCCGCGCTCCAGACCAACCAGATCGACGCGGCCTATCCGGGCGAGACCACGCTCTCCATCGCGGAGCAGCTCAAGGGCGCGGTACCGAGCATGGTCTTCACGGAGACCGCGAGCAATGTCAGCGAGAACCTCCTCCTCAACACCAAGAAGCCGCCCTTCGACAACGTCAAGGTGAGGCGTGCGCTGAGCTTCGCGATCGACCGCCGCGCCTACACCCAGACCGTGCACCGCGGGGCCGCGGTCATCGGCGCCTCCCTGGCTCCGAAGCCGTGGGGCGTCTGGGGCCTAGTCGACAAGGATCTCAACCAGCTCCCGGGCTACGGGGGCGCCGCGGAGGGCCGCGCGACCGCCAAGAAGCTCCTGGCGGAGGCCGGGTTCGGGCCGGGTCACCCGCTCAAGGTCGAGATCGTCACGCGCGCCATCGCCATCTACCTCGACTTCTCGGGCTTCGTGATCAGCGACCTGAAGCAGGTGGGGGTCGAGGCCACCCTCAAGCAGATCGAGACCGCGCAGTGGCACCCGATGGTCACCCGGCGCGAGTTCCACATCGGGGCCAACCTCACCGGCCTCGGGGTGGACGATCCCGACGCGAACTTCTACGAGAACTACGCGTGCGGGTCTTCCCGTAACTACGGTGATTATTGCAACGAGGAGGTGACGCGCCTGATCGAGCAGCAGTCGCAGGAGATCGATCAGAAGAAGCGGCTCGCCCTCGTCTGGCAGATCCAGAAGAAGCTCGAGGAGGACGCGGCCCGGCCGACCATGGGCTGGCGCACCGACCGCTTCGCGCACTATCCGTACGTGAAAAACCTGATCCCGAATCAGGTCACCTACAACTGCTGCCGGCTCCAGGAAGTCTGGCTCGACAAGTAGCGCAGGCAGCGCATGCGGGTCGTCTTCTGGAACATCCGCGCGGGGGGCGGGGGGCGCGCCGCCGCCATCGCGCGGCAGATCGGCGCCTGGGAGGCGGACGCGGTCGCGCTGGCCGAGTTCCGCGGCACCCCGCCCAGTGGCGCGCTGGCTCGCGACCTCGCCCGGCTCGGGCTCCCCTACCAGTGGACGACGGCCGATCCGGCGCGGCCCGGGGTCAACGGCCTGCTGCTGGCCTCGCGCTGGCCGCTGCGCCGGCTCCGGCTCCCCTGCGCGCCGACGGAGCCGTGCCGCTGGCTGCTCGCCCGCGTCCTGGCGCCGCAGCCGCTCGCCCTCGGCGTGATGCACGTGCCCAACCGGGTCGGCGGGCGCAAGTACCCGTTCCTCGACGCGGTCCTCACCACCGCGCGGCGACGCTGGGCCACCCCCGCCCTGCTGGTCGGCGACACGAACTCGGGCCGCATCGGTCTCGACGAGGAGGTCCCCGCGTTCAACCGGATCGAGGACGGGTGGATGCGCGAGCTCGATGAAGCCGGCTGGACGGACGCCTACCGCCACCTGCGGGGAACCGCGCGCGCCTACACCTGGTACTCCCCGAACGGCGGTAACGGCTTCCGGATCGACCAGGCCTTCCTCAACCGCGCGCTGCAACCCCGCCTACGCCGCTTCCGCTACGACTGGGGCCGCCCTTCCCGCCTCACCGGACGGCCGGCGAGCGACCACGCGGCCATGGTCCTCGACCTCGACAGCTAGCCCGGGGACAGCTAGCCGCGGGGAAGGTTAGCGCGCCGCGCGGCCTGCGGGATGGCGTTGGCCTCCTGGCAGAGCCGCTTCCAGTCCGTGGCGTTCAGCGAGCAGTCGATCGTCGCCGACCTCCGAAGGGAGATCGTCGCGGTGGGTGAAGAGCTGGCCGCGATCGCCATCGACGAGGCGTTCGGGAAGAGGCCGGACCCGGACCGCCTCGAGCGGGCGCGCGAGGCCATGACCGCCGGCTCGGCGACCCTCTCCGACGGACAGCCCGGGCGGGCGCTGGACCACTACAAGCGAGCGTGGGCCATCGCCCAGCCGGTGACGAAGCGCCAGGCGGGCGGCGAGGCCGGCACCGCGTCCAGAGCCCGCGGATTCACCGGCTGGGCGAGGTGGACGTCGAAGAGCTCAGCGGCCGCCGGCGAGGGCGGGCGCCACCTCGGCCAGGAATCGCTTGAGCTGGCCACGCTGGTCCCACGAGGTGAGCCGGAAGGCGATGTGGGTGAGGCCCGCGTCGACGTAGGCGCGAAGCTCGGCGATGCACTGGGCCGGGCTCCCCGCCACCGTCCAGCCTTCCACGAAGGCGGGCGAGAATTTGGACGTGTAATAGGTGTCGAGGAATGCCTTGCTCTCCTCGAGCGCCTGCTGCCGGTCCTCGTTGATGTTGATGTTGTGGTAGAGCGCGCTGCCGAGGGCGTCCGGGTTGCGGCCCTCCTCCCGCGCCATCTTCGCGATGCGCGCCCACTGCTCGCGGAACTGGGCCGGGCTCACCTTGTTGGTCATCCAGCCGTCCGCGTAGCGGGCCACCCGGCGGAAGCCGCGCTCCACCGCCGCGTCGGAGGCGCTGGCCCCGCCCTTCCAGGTGAGGCCGGTCGGATTGCTCGCGATCCAGATCGGGCACGGCTGCTGCGCGGGCCGGGGCTCGATCTTGACGCCCTCGAACTGGTAGAACTCCCCCCGGTGCGAGACCTTCTCGCCGGTGAAGACCTTCCGGAGGATCTGGATGCCCTCTTCCATGCGGCCCACGCGCTCGCTCGAGCGCACCCCCATGACCTTGTGCTCGAGCGCCTGCGCGACGCTCTGCTCGTCGGGCCCGCCCAGGCAGACCGCCAGCCACGCGCGCCCGCCCGAGAGCACGTCGAGGCTCGCCCACTGGTGCGCGAAGAGCAGCGGGTGGCGGTGCACGAAGGTGGCGAGGCAGCCCACCGCGAGCTTGAGCCGCGAGGTGGCGCCGGCCAGCGCGGCGAGCAGGGCCACCGCCTCGAGGCGCGGCTTGGCCAGGAGACTGTCGCCGACCCAGAGCGCGTCGAAGACCCCCGAGGTCTCGGCCTGCTGCGACAGCTCCAGCAGATCGCGGGCCTGGAGCGCGCCCAGCACCACCGCCCGATTCGCCAGGATCAGTCCAAAGGATGCTCGCGCCATGGATCCCTCCCGGCGTCAATTTAGAGGGTCGCGACGGAGCACGTCAAGCGCCAGGGCCGATTGACCTGCGGGCGAGTCCTCGGCTACGGTCTCCGACGGAGACAGAGGATCGATGAGCGCTCAGCCGGCCTTCTCCGTGGTCCTCGCCTGATCTGGTTCGGGCTGTCGCTCGGCGCGGCCCTCACCCAGGCCGTGCAGTTCGCCGTCGTCAAGGGACGCGCGCGGGACATCCCGCCGCTGGTGATCGTCGCGTGGACCCAGGGGGTGGCCTGCGCGGCGTGGGTGGTGTTCTTCGTGGTCTCGGGCCACGCGTTCGTGCCGCCCGGCGCCACCTGGCCCGCCATCGCCGCTTCCTCCTTGCTCGTGCTCGGGATGAGCGGCCTGCTCGCGCGGGCCAGCGCGCGGGGTGACATCTCGATCGTCGGGCCGATCCTGGCCTTGAGCCCGATCTTCACGATCCTGCCGGACGCGGCGCTCTCCGGCGCGCTGCCCAGCGGCCTCGGCTGGGTCGGCCTGGCCCTGTCCCTGGCCGGCACCGCCAGTCTCTCCGGCGGGCCCGGCGCCGCGGGCCTGCTCGGCCGCTTCCGCGCCCTCTTCGCGCGCCGCGATGCGCGCGACGCGCTCGGTGCCGCGTTCCTCCTGGGGTTCCTGGCCGCGGTGGACCGCTGGGCCGCGCTGGCCATCGGCGCGCCGAGCTATCTGGTGTCCTCGCACGGCGCGACCGCCGCGCTCACCACGCTGATCGTGCTGCTGACCGACCCGCGCGGCCTCGCCGCGAGCGTCGTCCCGCGCAACCTGGTGACCCTGGTGAGCCACGGGCTCCTCGGTGTCACCGGCACCGGGATGCAGACCCATGCGCTCACGCTGGCGCCCGCGGCCTACGTGAACGCGATCCGCCGCATGTCGGCGGTGCTGGCGGTCCTCCTCGGCCGCACGCTCTTCGGCGAGCCCGACCTCGCCCGCCGCCTCACCGCCGCCCTCCTCGCCTGCCTCGGCGCCGCCTGCCTCCTCCTCGCCAAGTAGCCGGGGTCAGGCGTAGAGATGGCAGGCGACGAGGCGGTTGGAGTCGGGGTGGAGGCGCGGCTCCTCGGTGGCGCAGCGGGCCATCGCGTGGGGGCAGCGCGGGTGAAAGCGGCAGCCCGACGGCGGGTCGAGCGGGCTCGGCACCTCGCCCGCGAGCACAACCTCCTCGCCCGGGCGGTCGAGGTCGATCGGCAGGGCCGCCGCGAACAAGGCCTGCGTGTACGGGTGGCGCGGCGCGAGCGCCACCGCCTCCACCGGGCCCCACTCCACGATCTGGCCGAGGTACATCACCGCGATCGTGTGGCTCATGTGCGCCACCGCGGCGAGGTCGTGGGCGATGAAGAGGTAGGACACGCCCAGCCGCTCCTGCAGGTCGCGGAGCAGGTTGAGGATCTGAGCCCGGATGGACACGTCCAGCGCGGAGACCGGCTCGTCGAGGATGACGAGCCGCGGCGACAGGGCCAGCGCGCGGGCGATGGCCACTCGCTGGCGCTGCCCACCCGAGAACTCGTGGGGGAAGAGATCGGCGGCGCGCTCGGGCAGGCTCACCAGGTCCAGCAGCTCGAGCACGCGCCGCCGCCGGGCGCGGGCGTCCAGCCCCTCGTTGATGACGAGCGGCTCGGCGATGATGGAGCCCACGCGCATGCGCGGATCGAGGGACGCGAAGGGATCCTGGAAGACAGCCTGGACCGCGCGGCGGTAGCGGCGCAACCCGGGGCGATCGAGCGTCAGCACGTCCTCGCCCAGGAAACGGATGGCGCCGGACGTCGGCCGCTCGAGCCGCAGCACCAGCTTGGACGTGGTCGTCTTGCCGCAGCCGGACTCGCCGACCAGCCCGAGGGTGGCGCCCGCCTCCAGCGTGAACGAGATCGAGTCCACCGCGCGCACCAGCCCGCGGGTGCGGCCCAGCAGGCCGCGCCGCACCGGGAAGTGCTTGGTGAGCCCCTCGACCTCGAGGAGCGCGCTCATCACGGCGTCTCCAGCCAGCAGCGCGTCACGTGGCCCGGCTCCACCGCCGTCTCGGGCGGCGCTTCCACGCGGCAGCGGTCCATCACGTGCGGGCACCGCGGCGCGAAGGCGCACCCGCCCGGCAGCCGCGCCAGGTCGGGCGGCTGGCCGTCGATGGCGACGAGGCGCGCGACGCGCGCGCCCAGGCGCGGAATGGATTCGAGCAGCGCGCGGCTGTAGGGGTGGGCGGGACGCGTGAAGATGCGCCGCACCGGCCCCATCTCCACGATCCGGCCCGCGTACATCACGGCCACCCGATCGCAGATCTTGGCGACGATGCCGAGGTTGTGGGTGACGAAGATCAGGGCCAGGCGGTGCTCCTGTTGCAGGTCCTTGAGCAGGGCCAGGTACTGCGCCTGGATCGTGAGGTCGAGGCTCGTGGTCGGCTCGTCCGCGATGAGCAGCCGCGGCGGCGCCGCGATGGCCATCGCGCCCACCACGCGCTGCCGCATGCCGCCGGAGAGCTGATGGGGGAACGCGCGCAGGCGCTCGACCGGCGACGGGATCCGCACCGCGGCCAGCAGCGCGGCCGCGCGCGCGGCGAGCGAGCGCCCGCGCAGGCCGTGATACGAGGAGACCGGCTCGCGCACCTGCATGCCGATGGAGAACACCGGGTTGAGTGAGCTCATCGGGTCCTGCAGGATCATGGCGATCCGACGGCCGCGGATCTTCTGCATCTCGAGCTCGGTCTTGGTCAGCAGGTCCTCGCCGTCGAGCAGCACCTGCCCGCCGAGGATGCGCGCGGCCGGGCGCGGCACGAGCCGCACCAGGGAGAGACAGGTCATGCTCTTGCCCGAGCCCGACTCGCCCACGAGCCCGAGCGTCTCCCCTTCCCCGACCGCGAAGGAGACGCCGTCCACCGCCTTCACGGTGCCCCAGCGGGTGACCAGATGGGTGCGGAGGTCTCGGACGTCGACGACGGGACGCGACACGGACGGGCTCGCTCTCAGAGCTGGCGGAGTTTCGGGTCGAAGGTGTCCCGCAGCCAGTCCCCGAGCAGGTTGAAGGCCAGCACCACCAGCAGGATGGCGAGCCCCGGGAACAACGAGACCCACCACGCGCTCGTCACGAACTCGCGCCCCTCCGCGATCATCGAGCCCCACGCCGGCGTGGGCGGGGGAATGCCGGCGCCCAGGAAGGAGAGCGAAGCCTCCACGATGATCACGTAGCCGATCTGCAGCGTCACCAGCACCACCAGGGTGTTGAGCGTGTTGGGGAGGAGGTGCCGCGTGATGATGCGCCAGGCCCCCGCCCCCGCGATGCGGGCCTGGGCCACGAAGTCGAGCTGCATCAGGGTGAGCACCTGGCCCCGGATCACCCGCGCATAGCGGGCCCACAGGATCACCGCGATGGCCACCACCACGTTGGTGAAGCTCGGGCCCACCGTCACCGCCAGGATGAGCGCGAGCAGGATGACCGGGAAGGACATGGTGGCGTCGGTGATGCGCATGAGGGCGGCGTCCACGCGGCCGCCGTAGTAGCCGGCCGCGAGCCCGACCGCCGCTCCGAAGGCGCTCGCCAGCAGCACGGTCAGCACGCCGGCCGCGAGCGACACCCGCGAGCCCCAGATGATGCGCGAGAGCATGTCGCGCCCGAGCCGGTCGGTGCCGAGCGGGTACTTCCAGCTTCCTCCCTCCTCCCACACCGGCGGCCTGAAGCGGTTCCGGAGCGACTGCTCGAACGGGTCGGCGGGGCTCAGCAGCGGGGCGAGGAGCCCCACGAGCATGAAGAGCCCGATGATCCCGAGGGAAAACACGGGCAGTCGGAGCCCCCGCGAGGCCGGGACGGCGGGGGCGGCCACCTCGGGAAGGGCGAGGGCGCCGGGCTCAGCGGGCATAGCGGATGCGCGGGTCGATGAAGGCGTAGAGGCAGTCCACGGAGAGGTTCACCACCGCGACGATCGCGGCCGTCGTCAGCACCACCGCCTGGATCACGGGAAAGTCGCGCGAGCTGATGCCCTCGTACGCGAGCCGACCGAGCCCCGGCCACGCGAACACGGTCTCGACCACGATGGCGGTGGTCACCAGGATGGCGAAGTAGATGCCGGCGAAGGTCACGACCGGGATCAGCGCGTTCTTCAGGGCGTGCATCCAGATCACGCGGTGCTCGACCACGCCCTTGACGCGGGCCAGCTTGACGTACTCGGAGTCGAGCACCTCCAGCATACTCGAGCGCAGGAGCCGCATCAGGCCCGCCACCACGAACCAGCCGAGCGTGAAGCCGGGCAGGACGTAGCTGCTGAAGCCCTCGATCCCTGCCGCGGGCAGCCACTGGAGGCGGCCGGCCACGAACTCCACCAGGAGAATGGCCACCCAGAACGTGGGCAGGGACTGTCCGAGGACGGAGATGATCTGGGCCGCCCGGTCGAGGCCGGTGCCCTTCTTGACCGCGGCCATGACCCCCAGGGGGAACGCCATCGCGAGCGAGACGCCCATGGCGAAGGCGGCCAGCTTGAGCGAGTTGGGCAGGCGCTCGCGGATCAGTTCGCTCACCGGCCGCCGCGCGCGCAGCGACGTCCCGAAGTCGCCGATGACCGCGCGCCCCACGAAGGAGAGGTATTGCTCCACGTAGGGCCGGTCGAGTCCGAGATATTGCCGGGCGTTGGCGAAGTCCTCCTGCGTGGCCGACATGGGCAGGATCAGGTACAGCGGGTCGCCGGTGGTCCTGGCCAGCACGAACACCACCACCGAGATGATGGCGAGCGCGACCAGTGACTGGAGCAGCCGGGCGCCGATGAATTGGAGCACGAGGCCCGGCGCGGGCTATTTGCCCGAGGCGAGCTGGTCGATGAAGAGGTCGTACATGACGGTGCCGGGGTTCCACTTGCCGAGCGTCTTGGAGGTGGCGTACGGCGAGTGCAGATAGACCACCGGGACCCCGGAGTGCTCGCTGCGCAGGCGGGTGAAGATGTTCCGCATCAGCGCGTTGATCTTGTCCTTGTCGGTCTGCCGCATCACCTGCGCGATCATGCCGTCGATCTCCGGATCATTGGCAGTATCGGTGGGCTTGGACGGCGAGTAGGCCATCTTCTCGAGCAGCGCGTAGGCCCCGATCCAGTCGCGGTTGGCGATATTGTAGTAGCCGACCGCGCCCGGAATCTGGCGATCCACCCAGAGCTTGCGGAAGGCCGGGTAGTCCACTGGAATCAGCCGGGCCTTGATGCCGATCTTCTCCCAGTAGCCCGCCACCGCCTCGGCCAGGGCCTTGCCTTCCGGGAGCCCCGGGAGCTGGTAGGCGTAGACGTCCAGATTGAAACCGGCGGCTAATCCGGCGTCGGCCAGCAGCTTCTTGGCCCGCGCCGGATCGTACGGATACGCCATCTCCGGCGTGACCTTGAAGCCCACGTCCTTGAAGGACCACGAGAGCCCGAGGGGAACCACCGCGGGATCCGCCTTGCCCGCGAAGATGGCCGCGGCGATCTCGGCGCGATCCAGGGCCAGGTTCATGGCCTCGCGCACGCGCTTGTCCTTGGTCGGAGGGGTCCGGCCATCCGGGCCGAGCACCCACCACATGCTCAGGATCGCTTCTTCACGCCTG
Source organism: Candidatus Acidiferrum sp. (assembly GCA_035635775.1). Taxonomy (GTDB): domain Bacteria; phylum Methylomirabilota; class Methylomirabilia; order Rokubacteriales; family CSP1-6; genus CAMLFJ01. Next base: position 7,658 of record DASQAL010000090.1, on the reverse strand, counting down.
AAGTGGACCGGGAAGCCCTCCTTCTCCAGCTCTCGCACGCGCTCGCGGCTCACGTCGGCCACGTCCACCTCACCCCGGCGCAGCAGCGCGATGCGGGTCGTCTCCTCGGGCACCAGCCGGAACAGGATGCTCTTGTACTTGGGCGTCCCGATCCGCCAGTGACTGTCGACCGCGGTCAGCCGGATGTGCGAGCCGGTGACCTGCTCGACGAACTTGTACGGGCCGCTGCCGACCGGCTTGCGGGCGAAGACGTCGTCGCCGTTGGCCTCGATGTACTTCTTGGGCAGGACCATGCCCTCGGTGGAGAGGGAGCGCGAGAGATAGGTCGGGATGATCAGGGTCGCCTCTTTGGTGACGATCACCACCCGGTCGGGAGCGGGCGTCTCGATGTCCTGGATCAGGGTGCGCAGCGGCCCCGCGTAGCCGGTGGTCGAGCGCTTGCCGATGGCCCGCTGGAGACTGAACTTCACGTCCTCCGAGGTCACGTCGTCGCCGTTGTGGAACTTGACGCCCTTTCGGAGGTGGAAGGTCCACCGCTTGTAGTCGGACGAGTTCTCCCAGCGGTTCGCGAGCCCGCCGTCCCGCGAGGGCTGGCCGTCCGGCGTCGTCCCGACGAGGTAGTCGAACATGAGCGAGAGGTAGTACTTGACGATGTGGCCACCGAGCGCGGGATCGAGCACTTCGGTGGAGAAGCTCGACAGCGCGACCGTCAGCTCGGGCTTGGCCTGAGCCCAGCCGGGCCCCACCACGACCAGGCCGATCAGCGCCAGGACGAGCAGGAACAGGGAGACCACGCCTCTCGCTCGGTTCATGGATCGCTCCTCCATTGGGTCTTGGAACTGAGGTCGGGCGGCCAGTCCGGCCACCTCGCCGCCACGACCCTACCCCGACCGGGGCCCGAACGGCAAGGGCTTACGGCGGCGGGAGGGAGCTAGGCGTCGCTGACTTGCGGAGATCGAGGACGGGGGGGAGCTCGGGGGCCTGGCGGGACAGCTCGAGGCGGGTGATGCGCGACATGTTGCGCACGATGTCGCGGATCTGCTCGGCCGACTTGATCACGCGCTGCACGTAGCCCGCCGCCTCTTCGGCCACCTGCCCGCGCGTCTGCATCAGCTGCAGACTCGCGATGATGATGGTGAGCGGGTTGTTGATCTCGTGGGCGGTCGCGAGCGCGAGCTGGCCGACGGAGCGCAGGGCCTCCGCCTCGCCGGCGCGCGCGTCCGACCGCTTGATGTCGGTGATGTCGTGCGCGTGGCCGAGCACGTACTCCGCCCCGCCGGGCTCCCGGCTGCGCACATTGCTGTAGGTCCAGATGCGCTCGTCCCCGTCGCGGGTCACCACGAGCATGAGTCCCTCGTCGGTGGCGCCCCGCTGGATCCGGTCGAGGTACTGGGGGAAGAGATGCCGGACCGCGGGAGCGAGCAGGTCGCCCAGGCTCCGGCCGACCAGATCCTCCGGCCGGTAACCGAGACGATCGGCGGCGGCGCGATTGACCGAGAGGAGGACGCCGGCCAGATCGTGGGTGCAGATCAGGCCGCGACTCTGCTCCACCAGCTCGCGATAGCGCTGCGGGGACAGCTCGACTCGGGGCACCGCGGGCCTCCCCTCAGGCCGGCGAGAAAGCTCGCTGCACCGCGCCGACCAGATCGGCGATGGTGAAGGGCTTGGCGAGCACGGGCACGCCGCTCTGCCGGAGGAACTCGTCGTACTCCTCGGCCTCCGCGTACCCGGTGACGAAGACGAGCCGCCTCTGCGAGGCCGGGTAGCGGCGCTCGACCTCGTGGAAGAGTCCGCGCCCGTCGAGCTTCGGCATCGCGAGATCGCTCACGATCGCCGAGTAGACGTGCTCGGCCAGGAGCCGCAGCGCGTCCGTGCCGTCCACCGCGGTATCCACGTGCTCCCACTCCTCCCGCAGGATCTCCGCCTCCAGCTCCCGGACGTTCGTCTCGTCCTCGACCACCAAAATGCGCGCTTCGGACACGGGCACTCCTCCTCATCGGTAGAGCGAATGGCCGGGCTCACGAGCGCCGGCTCGGCATTTCGGTGCAAGAAGTGCACCACGAGCCGCGCCCCACAAATCAGGGAGTTACGCGATCGACGGGACATCGGACTGCTGGGAAGTGTCAGTGCAGGGCGCGCCGCGGGTCACCCGGTCGATCGCGGGGTGGTCAGCGGGCGCGCTTCCGGGCGGCGCGGGTCTCCGCCTCTTCGACGGAGTGCGACGCGGTGAGCGTGGTGTCCCGCTTGGCGATTAGGGCGAGCGTCTGGTAGTGCCGGTGCAGCGTCGCCACCTCGTGCTCGGTGAGATCCTCGACGTTGATCAGCCGGTTGCTCGCGCCCTGCAGCACCGCCACGATCTCGTTGAGCTTCAAATGGATCGCCAGCGAGTCCTTGTTCTGCGAGCGCTGGATCAGGAACACCATGAGAAAGGTGACGATGGTGGTGCCGGTATTGATGACGAGCTGCCAGGTATCCGAGAAGTGAAAGATCGGCCCGAGCAGCGCCCAGATGATGAGGACGCCGACCGCGCACCCGAAGGCCAGCGAGCTGCCCGTCCAGACCGTGACCACCCGCGCTGAATGCTCCAGCCACCCGCTCCTGCCCTTCTGCCGCCGCTTGGCCATCGCGCGACCCTCCCGGGCTCTCAGCTCATCGGCCAGCGCGAGCGCGGGAACGAGACGCCGGTGCGGGCCTGCAGCCGCTCGCCGATCTCCTGCACGCGCGCGAAGAGGCGCGGCTCGTCCACGAAGCTCTGCCGGTAAGCATCCACCACCACCCGCCCGTCGATGACGACGGTGTGCACGCTGCGGCCGTCGGCGTTGTAGACCAGATTGTTGACCGGGTTCCAGAGCGCCTGCCATTCCGGGCGCAGGGTGTCGAAGCAGACGAGATCGGCCTTCTTCCCGGCCTCGATCGAGCCCAGCTCGTCGCCCCACCCCATCGCCTGCGCCCCGTGAAGCGTCGCCATCTCGAGCGCGGCCTCCGCGGGGACCTGGCGCGTGTCCTGGCGCGCGTCCTTGTACTGGATCGCCGCCATGTTCATGGTGCGGACCATGTCGAGGTGGTTCGAGTTGTTGGGCGAGTCGCAGCCGAGCGCGATCTTCACGCCGCGGGCGAGGAACTCGGGCATGCGGCCGTGCTCGGAGACCCCGCGGCCCCCCTTGGCCGCGGTGACCGGGCACATCGCGATCGCGGTGCCGGTCCGCGCCACCGCGTCGATCTCCGCCTCGTCGAGGCCCAGGCAGTGGGCCAGCAGCACGTTCGGACCCATCACCCCGATCGACTCGAGATACGCGGTCGGGCTGTACCCGTAGCGGGCCACCGTGTCCTGGCGCGCCTTGGTTCCGCTGTTGTGGTGCAGGGTGAGGCCGGTGCGGTGCTCGTCCACCACTCGCTTGAGCGACTGCAGCAGGCCGGCGCTGCACGTCTCGTAGGAGAACGGCATCGCCCAGGCCCGGATCCGCCCGTCGAGCCGGCCGTTCCACTTCTCGATGAACGACGTGGTGCGGGCCACCGCTTCCGGCGCCGGATAGCGCGGCAGCTTCCACGGCGCGTCCTGATCGGTCACCGCCTCCCCGAGCACGACGCGGATGCCCGCGTCCTCGTAGGCCTGCAGGCACGCGTCGGGGAACTTCGTGCTTCCCGGGTCGAGGAAGCACACCGTCCCGTTCCGGACCAGCTCCACCAGGCCGAGCAGGGTGGCGTGGTACTCCTCCTCCTCGGTCATCGCCGATTGTAGGTTGAACACGTGGAGCAGCGGGCTCGCCTGCTCGTCGGGAAAGATGCCGCGCACCGGGTGCGCGTAGCTGATGTGCATGTGGCCGTTGAAGAAGCCCGGGGTGATCACGAGGTAGCGCCCGTCGATGACGCGGTCGGCCCGCGCGTCAGCCAGCTCGGCCGACTTGCCGACCCGGCTGATGCGGCCGCCCTCCACCAGGATGGCGCCGTCCTGGATGATGCGGCGCTGGCGATCGACGGTCAGGATGTACCGCGCGTGATCGATCTTGAGACTCAGCGTAGACATGGGGCGCCGCCTCCGGAACGGGGATGATGAGCCGCCCGGAGTCTACGCTCGGCAGGCGGGCCTTGTCCATCCGACGCCCCGCGGTGCTATGGTCTTGCGACATGGCGCCCGCCCATCTCGCCCTGGTCCTCTTCGTGGTGGTCATCTGGGGCCTCACGTTCGTCGCCACCCGGTGGGCGCTCGATGATTTCTCCCCGCCCCAGCTCACCGCGCTGCGCTTCCTCATCGCGGCCGTGCCCGCCCTCGTGCTGGCCCGGCCGCGCGTTCCCTGGCGGACCTTGGTGCCGGTCGGCCTCACCCTGTTCCTGGGCCAGTTCCTCCTGCAGTTCTTCGGGATCGCGTTGGGGATGCCGCCCGGCCTGGCCGCGGTCGTGGTCCAGACCCAGGCGCTCTTCACCATCCTCTTCGCTGCGCTGGCCCTGGGCGAGCGCCCCGCCCGCCGCGAGTGGATCGGCACCGCGGTGGCGTTCGCGGGGCTCGGGCTGATCGCCCTCACCGTCGGCCGCGACCTGACGGCGGCGGGGCTCATCCTGTGCGGGCTGTCCGCGGTGAGCTGGGGCGTCGGCAACGTGCTCGTCAAGCGGCTGCCGCCGGTCGACATGCTGCGGCTCATGGTCTGGCTGAGTGTGATCCCGCCGCTGCCGTCGCTCGCGCTCTCCCTGGCGCTCGACGGGCCGTACGCGCTCGGGACGGCGCTCGCGGCCAGCTCATGGCTCGGCCGCGCCGCCGCGCTGTATATCGGCCTGATCGCCACCGTCCTCGGCTACGCAATCTGGGGCAGTCTGCTGCGCCGCTATCCCGCGGCGACCGTCGCGCCCTTCGCGCTCCTGATCCCGTTCGTCGCGGCCTACGCCTCCTCGCTCGCGTTCGGCGAGCGGTTCGGCCCGCTCCGCCTCGCGGGCATGGCGCTCGTGCTGCTCGGACTCGCGGTGATCGTCGCGCCGGGCGCGGTAGGCGGGACGGGCCGGGACCGTCCCTCCCGGTGACACTGAGTAAAACCGTCCGGGAAGAAACTTCCGGCCCGCGTGCGGCAGGCCGCACATGTGGGGCGCATCGCGCCGATATGACGCGGATTTGCCCCTACGTTCCCCCGCTTCCGGGTGGCACGTCGGTTGCTGTCTGTCCTCGCGCCATGCTGGAAACGGAGGAGTTCGAGCACGTCGTACAGTTTTACGAGGCGGAGCCGCCTCTGTCCGACTCTCTCGTGGGCTTCATCGGCGGCGGTCTCGCCGCCGGGGAGGCCGGGATCGTCATCGCCACCCGCGAGCACCGGGAAGCGCTCGAGCAGCGCCTGCGCGCGGCGGGCATCGATCTGGACGCGTCGCGGGCCGCGGGAGCCTACGTTTCTCTCGACGCCGCCGACACCCTCGCGCGGATCGTGGTCGACGGGCAGCCCGATCCGGAGCGCTTCGCGGAGGTGGTCGGCGGCGAGATCACGCGCGCCGCGCACGGCGGGCGCCGGCTGCGCGTGTTCGGCGAGATGGTCGGCCTGCTCCTCTCCCGCGGACACGCCTCCGCCACCATCCGCCTCGAGGAGCTCTGGAACGAGCTGGGGCAGACGCACGCGTTCCGGCTCTTCTGCGCGTATCCCCTCGACCAGCTCGGGGGCCGCGGGCTGGCGCACCCGATCGTGGAGGTCTGCTCCCGCCACTCCCGGGTCATCCCCGCCGGGAGCCGCGCGTCGGACGCCGCCGCCAGTGAGCGCGTGGGCGAGCTCGAGGTCCAGGTCGAGGATCTCCGCCGGCTCCACGAGACCAGCGTGCGCCTGACCAGTCTCCTCGACGTGGACGCAGTCCTGCGCGAAGTCCTGCAGGCGGCCATGGCGGTACCGGGAACCGGGCTCGGCCTGCTCTCTCTCGGCGATCCGGAGGAGCCGGGCCTGCGGCTCGGGGTGCAGGCCGGACTCGACGACGAGTTCCTCCGGCACGTCGAGGCGGTGCCCCCGGGCGGCGGCGCCTGCGGCACCGCCTACGCGGAGCGGCGGCGGGTGGTGGTGGAGGACACCGAGGCGGATCCGATCTACGCGCCCTATCGCGAGGCGGCCCGCAAGGCGGGCTTCCGCGGCTGCCACAGCACACCCTTGATCAGCCGGCGCGGCGACACGATCGGCGTGCTGTCCGTGCTGTTCGTGGAGCCGCATCGTCCATCGGATCGGGAGACGCGCCTCATGGATCTCTACGCGCGGATCGCGGCCGACTCGATCGAGAGCGCCCGGCTGCACCAGCGCCTGCAGCAGGAGCTGGAAGACCGACGGCAGTCGCTGGCCCGCGAGCACATCGCCCGCGCGGAAGCCGAGACCGCCAACCGGATGAAGGACGAGTTCCTCGCCACCGTCTCGCACGAGCTGCGGACGCCGCTGAACGCGATCCTGGGCTGGTCGCACATCCTCCGCGGGGGCAAGCCCGACGAGGCCACGGTGGCCCGCGGGGTCGAGGTGATCGAGCGCAACGCCCAGACCCAGGCCCAGCTCATCGAGGACATTCTCGACGCCTCGCGGGTGATCACGGGCAGCCTGCGCCTCAGCCGCGGCCCGGTGGATCTGGCCACCGTGATCAATGCCGCCACCGACTCGGTGCGGCTGAACGCAGAGACCAAGGGCATCCAGCTCGCGGTGATCCTCGACCCCGCGGCGCGGCACGTCACCGGCGACGCGAGCCGCCTGCAGCAGGTGGTCTGGAACCTGCTCGCGAACGCCATCAAGTTCACCGCCTCCGGCGGCGGGGTGGAGGTGCGACTGCAGCGGGCGGACGGCCGGGCGCAGATCACCGTCACCGATACCGGCGAGGGAGTCGCGGCCGAGTTCCTGCCCTTCATCTTCGACCGCTTCCGCCAGGCCGATTCGACCATCACGCGACGCCACGGAGGACTGGGCCTGGGCCTGGCCATCGTCCGCCACCTCGTCGAGCTGCACGAGGGCATCGTCCAGGCCGAGAGCGCGGGCGAGGGCTACGGGAGCTCGTTCAGCGTCCGGCTGCCCCTGGCCGAGCACGTCGAGGGAGCCCGGATCGGTCCCGCCGCCGCCGGCGGGGCCCCGCCCGCCCTGCAGGGGGCGCAGATCCTGGTGGTGGACGACGATCAGGACGCGCTGGACATGCTCACGCTGGTGCTGACCGGAGCGGGCGCGGCGGTGCGCACCGCGGCCTCCGCGACGGAGGCGCTGGCGCTGCTGCGCTGGATCCGGCCGGACGTGCTGGTCTCGGACCTGGCGATGCCCGACGAAGACGGCTACTCCCTGATCCGCAACCTTCGCGCGATCGAGCGCGAGAGCGGGCGCGAGACCCCCGCGGTGGCCCTCACCGCCTACGTCCGGGTCCAGGACCGCGCCCGCGCGGTGGCGGCGGGCTTCAACGTCTTCGTGGAGAAGCCGGTCGATCCCGAGGAGCTGATCGCGGTCCTCGCGGGAATCGCCGAGTCGCGCGCGGGCAAGCCGCGGCACAACTGACCGGCCCACCCTCCGTACCGGGTAACTCCTTCTCGACGGGCCAGGCGCCCCGCGATTTCCGGGGCTCGTTCCATGGCACCTTCATTGCTTCGGTCATATTCTCCATGACTACCAAGAGGCCGAAGACGACTCCCCGGCCGCGCCGCGATGCCGCGCGCGCCGGATCGGACAGTGCCAAGCAGGAGCAGCTCG
>DASQAL010000089.1:0-12228 GCA_035635775.1 Candidatus Acidiferrum sp. | reverse complement strand
GTCCGACGGCAGCGACCGCCCGTACCGCGTGCGGTGCCGGCCGCCCTGCCTGAACCCGGTGGCCGCCATCCCGCGCATGATCGAGGGCGAGATGGTCGCCGACATCATCCCCACCTTCGGCTCCGTCAACATGATCGGCGGGGAGCTCGACAGATAATGCGAAGCCACCCTATAGAGGGCACGGCTTGCCGTGCCCGGCTAAGAAGAGATGAGGGGGTCGCCCTAGCTCCCAACCGGTCTGCCAGGGCCAACCCGCCCAGCCAATCTGCCGGGGCGCCCAATGCCTGACGCCAAGCGGCCTGAGTTCACGGCGGAACAACTGCAAGAAGTACGGAGGCTTCAAGGCCTCTACCCGGACAAGCAGGGCGCGATGCTGCCGGTGCTGCGCCTGGCCCAGGAGGTCTTCGGCTACGTGTCGCTCGAGGTAGAAGAGTACGTGGCCGGCCTGTTCGACATGTCGCCGGCCCACGTCCACGAGGTCGTCACCTTCTACACGCTCTTCTTCCAGCAGCCGACGGGCCGCCACGTGGTCTCGGTCTGCCACAACCTCTCCTGCCACCTGCTCGGATCCAAGTCCATCGTCGAGCATCTCACCCGGCGCCTGGGCGTCGAGGTCGGCGAGACGACGTCGGACGGCCGCGTCACCCTGCTCACGGTGGAATGCCTCTGCGCGTGCGAGCAGGCGCCGATGATGCAGGTGGACGACCGCGACGAGGGGCTCCTCACCCCGGAGAAGGTGGACCGCATCCTGGAAGGGCTCTCCTGATGGCCGAGAAGATCTTCACCCGCAACTTCGACCGGCCGAACTCGCACACCCTGGGCGTCTACCGCGAGACCGGCGGGTACACCGCGCTGCCCAAGGCCCTGCAGATGGAGCCCAGCGCCATCACCGAGGAGGTGAAGAAGTCCAACCTCCGCGGCCTCGGTGGCGCCGCCTTCCCCACCGGCATGAAGTGGAGCTTCATCCCGAAGGGTGGGACGGCGCCGAAGTACCTCGTGATCAACGCGGACGAGGGGGAGCCGGGCACCTTCAAGGACCGCTACCTGCTCGAGCGCGATCCCCACGCCCTGATCGAGGGCATGATCATCGCGGCGCGGGCGATCGACTCGCACACGGGCTTCGTCTACATCCGGGGCGAGTACGTGGAGCCGTGGCGCGTGTTCAGTGGCGCGGTGAAGGAAGCCTACGACGCGGCGCTGCTCGGCCGGAACATCCAGGGCTCGGGCTTCGACTTCGACATCGTGGTGCATCGCGGGGCGGGCGCCTACATCTGCGGGGAGGAGACGGGCCTGCTCTCCTCCCTCGAGGGCAAGAAGGGCTGGCCCAAGATCAAGCCGCCGTTCCCCGCGATCAAGGGCGCCTTCGGGCAGCCGACCATCGTGAACAACGTGGAGACCATCGCGGCGGTGCCTCACATCATCAACCGGGGCGCCGCGTGGTTTGCCGGGCTCGGCAGCAAGACCCAGGGCGGGACCCGGCTGTACTCGGTGTCGGGCCACGTGGTGCAGCCGGGCGTGGTGGAGGCCCCGGTGTCGGTGACCCTGCGCTCGCTCATCTACGACCACTGCGGCGGCATCCGCGACGGGCGGCGCCTCAAGGCGGTGGTGCCCGGCGGCTCCTCGGCCCCGATCCTCACCGCCGACGAGATCGACGTGATCATGGACGCCGACGGCCTCAAGGCGGCCGGCAGCATGATCGGCTCCGCGGGCGTGATCGTGATGGACGAGACCGTCTCGATCCCGGAGGCCCTCATGGTGGTGGCGCGCTTCTACGCGCACGAGTCGTGTGGCCAGTGCACGCCCTGCCGCGAGTCCACCGGCTGGATCTACAAGATGGCGCACCGGATCGTGGACGGGAAGGGCCGCAAGGAGGACCTCGACACGATCCTGGACGTGGCCAAGCGCGGGGCCGGCACCACCATCTGCGCCTTCTACGACGGCGCGGTCGGTCCCTACGTCAGCTACATCGAGAAGTTCCGCGCGGAGTTCGAGGCTTTGATCCCTCGCGATGCCTGAGCTCCCGGATGCCTAAATTAACCATCGATGGCAGGGAAGTCGAAGTCGCCCCCGGCACCAACCTCATCGAGGCCGCCCGGCAGGTCGGCGTCGAGGTGCCGCACTACTGCTATCACCCCGGCCTCAGCATCGCGGGCCAGTGCCGGCTCTGCATGGTGGACATCGAGAAGAACCCGCGCCCGCAGATCGGCTGCAACACCCAGGCCGCCGACGGGATGGTCGTCCACACCCAGACCGAGCGCGTGCTCGAGACCCGCAAGTCCATCATGGAGTTCCACCTCGTCAATCATCCGTTGGACTGCCCCGTCTGTGACCAGGCGGGCGAGTGCTGGCTGCAGATCTACTACATGCGGCACGGCCTCTACGACCCGCGCATGGTGGACGAGAAGGTGCACAAGCCCAAGGCGGTGCCGCTCGGCCCCCACGTCATCCTGGACGCGGAGCGCTGCATCCTGTGCTCGCGCTGCGTGCGCTTCTGCGACGAGGTGACCGGCACCGGCGAGCTCGGCATCTTCAACCGGGGCGACCAGTCGGAGATCGGGCTCTTCCCGGGCAAGACGCTCGAGAACAAGTACTCGGGCAACGTCATCGACATCTGCCCGGTGGGGGCCCTCACCGACCGGGAGTTCCGCTTCCAGGTGCGCGTGTGGTACCTCGACACCGCGCGCTCGGTCTGCAACGGGTGCGCGCGGGGCTGCAATATCGAGGTAAACCACAGCCGGCGGCGGCCGCACCACAACCAGGGCCGCCGCATCGCGCGCATCAAGCCGCGCCACAATCCCGACGTCAACCAGTGGTGGATCTGCGACGAGGGCCGCTACGGCTTCCACTGGATCGACGACGACACGCGGCTGCTGGCTCCCGCGCGGCGCACGAACGGCAAGGACGGCCAGCTCGGCTGGGACGAGGCGGTCGCCGACCTCGCGGCGGCGCTCCGGCGCTACCGGCCCGAGGAGATCGGGATCCTGGCGTCGCCCCAGATGTCCAACGAGGACCTGTTCGCGCTGCAGCGGATCGCCGGCCAGCTCGGGATCCGGGCGGTGGACCATCGGGTGCCGCCGCGCGTCCCGGGCGATGAGGACAATCTCCTCATCCGGGCCGACAAGAATCCCAACCGGCGCGGGGCCGAGCTGATCGGCCTCACCCAGGGAGAGACCCGCGCGATCCTGGACGGGACGCGGCAGCGGCGGATCAAGCTGCTGTGGATCTTCCAGCACGATCTCCTCGACTCGGGGCTGCCGGCGGCCGACGTGACCGCCGCCCTCGCCGCCGCCGAGATGGTGGTGTTCCAGGGGCCGAGCGCGAACGCGACCAGCGCGGGGGCGCACCTGCTGCTGCCCAGCGCGGCCTACGTCGAGCGCGAGGGCACGTTCACCAACTTCCAGGGACGGGTGCAGCGCTTCCGCATGGTGGTGGAGCCACTGGGCGAGGCGGCGGCCGACTGGGACATCCTCGGCCGCCTCGGGCGCGCCCTGGGCGCCCCGGACCCGGTGCTGGCGGCGACCCGCGCCGAGCAGGTCTTCACCGGGCTCGCGGGTCACGTCCCCGCCTTCGCGGGCATGACCTACCGGGCGCTGGGCGACGCCGGCCTCACGGTGAAGGCATGAGCGGGGTGGCCCTCGATCTCCTGCTCCAGGCCATCCCGGTCGGGTTCGTCATGTTCGTGGTGCTGAACTTCGGCGGGCTCCTGACCTGGGTCGAGCGCAAGCAGTCCGCGATCATGCAGGACCGGATCGGCGCCAACCGCGCGTCCATCTTCGGCATCCGGATCCTCGGCCTGCTCCACCCGCTGGCCGACGCGGTCAAGATGCTGACCAAGGAGGACTTCACCCCCGCGCGCGCGGACAAGCTGATGTTCAAGCTCGCCCCGTTCGTGTCGGTGTTCTTCGGCCTGGCCGCCTTCGCGACGATCCCGTTCGGCGACACCCTGCAGATCCTGGGGCGCGAGATCCAGCTCCAGGCGGTGACCCTCAACGTGGGCATCCTCTACGTGCTGGGCATGATCTCGCTGGGCGTCTACGGGCTCATGATGGCGGGCTGGGCCTCCGCCAACAACTACGCGCTGCTCGGCGGGCAGCGGGCGGCCGCCCTCATGATCTCGGCCGAGGTCGCCATCGGCGCCTCGATCATGGGCGTGGTCATGGTGTACGGCTCGCTCAACATGCAGGACATCGCGCGCGGCCAGGGCCAGCCGCTGCTGCCGCAATTCTTCGGCGGCTGGATCCCCGCCTGGGGTCTCCTGACCCAGCCCGCCGCCTTCATCCTGTTCCTCACCGCGGGCATCGCCTCCACCAAGCGGATCCCCTTCGACACCCCGGAAGGGGAGTCGGAGATCATCGGCTATTTCGTGGAGTACAGCGGGATGAAGTTCGGCATGTTCGCGATGGCCGACTTCCTGGAGACGGTGGTGATCGCGGGCATGACCACCGCGCTGTTCCTGGGCGGCTGGCAGGTCCCGTATCTCCAGGCCTCCGGCTTCGTGTTCCCCTGGGGCGCGAGCGTGGCGCTGCCGCACCTCGCGGTGGTGGGGCTGCAGGTGGGTGCCTTCCTCACCAAGGTCGTGGTCGTGATCTGGTTCCTCATGCTGATCCGGTGGACGCTGCCCCGCTTCCGCTACGACCAGGCGATGCGGCTGGGCTGGCTGGCCCTCTTCCCGCTGTCCGTCCTGAACATCCTCGTCACCGGCCTCGTGCTGCTGGCGCTGGGGACGCCCTGAGCCATGGCCTACCAGACCACCAATACCCCCGCCGATCCCAAGCACTCGAGCCGCCTCGGCCTCCGCCAGCGCTTCTACGTGGTCGAGGTGCTGGTGGGGCTGGCCCTCACCGCGCGGCACTTCTTCGCCAACCTCTGGCGGCACACCCTGCGGGTGGTCTTCCGGGTCAAGAGCGCGCGGGGAGCGGTCACCATCCAGTACCCCGACGAGCGGCGGCCCTACTCCCCGCGGCTGCGCAGCCTGCACCGGCTGGTGCGCCGGGAGGACGGCTCCCCGCGCTGCGTGGCGTGCATGATGTGCGAGACGGTGTGCCCGGCCCACTGCATCTACATCGTGGCCACCGAGCATCCCAATCCCGAGATCGAGAAAGTGCCCGAGCGGTTCGACATCGACCTGGGCAAGTGCGTGTTCTGCGGCTACTGCGTCGAGGCCTGTCCCGAGGACGCCATCCGCATGGACACCGGCATCCTCGAGTTCTCGGCCTACGACCGCCAGAGCATGATCTACACCAAGGACACCCTGCTCGCGCTCGAGGCGGCGGGCCCCAACGGGGTGCCGACCTCCCCGGTGCCGATCCCGCCTTCCCGGAGGCCCCGGTGAGCCTCTTCACGTTCGCGGTGCTGGCCCTGCTCGCGGTCGGCTCCGCGGCCGGCATGCTGCTGCGGAGGAACCCGATCCACGGGGCGCTCTTCCTCGCGATCAACCTGAGCACGGTGGCCGCGCTGTTCCTGACCATGCGCGCGGAGTTCCTGGCCGCGGTGCAGATCATCATCTACGCGGGCGCCATCGCGGTCCTCTTCGTCTTCGCGATCATGGTGCTGATCCCGGGCAAGGAGGAGACGGGGCCCGATCCGCTGCGCCGGCAGCGCTGGCTGGCGGTGCCGGTGGTCGCGGTGTTCCTGATCCTGGTCGCGCTGGTGCTCCGCTCGGCGGTGCTCGCGGGCCCGCCCAAGCCGCCGCTGCCGGGCGGGACGGACGCGGTGGGGCGCGTGCTCTTCACCGACTACCTGTTCCCGTTCGAGGTCACCTCGGTGCTGCTGCTCGCCGCCATCGTGGGAGTCATGGCGCTGACCAAGCGCAGGGCGTAGGATGGTCCCCGAGTCCTACTACGTCGCGCTGTCCGCGGTCCTGTTCACCATGGGCGTGCTCGGGGTCCTGATCCGGCGCAACCCGCTCGTGATTTTCATGTCGATCGAGCTCATGCTGAACGCGGCGAACCTGGCGCTGGTGGCCTTCGGGCAGCGGCACGGGACGATCGAGGGGCAGGCCCTGGTCTTCTTCGTCCTGTGCGTGGCCGCCGCCGAGGTCGCGGTGGGCCTCGCGATCATCGTGACGATCTTCCGGCTCCGCCGCCGCCTCTCGGTGGACGAGCTCAGCACCCTACGCGGCTAGCAACAGGAGAAACCGAATGGCGCAGACCAAGACCGCAGTGGCCCAGACTCGGCTCGACGCGGAGCTGGCGCGGCGGCTGCTGACGCAGATGGCGCTCATCCGGCGCTTCGAGGAGAAGGCGGCCGAGATGTACGCCCTGGGCAAGATCGGGGGCTTTCTCCACCTCTATATCGGGCAGGAAGCGGTCGCGGTGGGCGCCACCTCGACGGTGCGCCTCGACGACTACGCGGTGTCGTCCTATCGCGAGCACGGCCACTGCCTGGCCAAGGGGTCCGACCCGCGCCGGATCATGGCCGAGCTCTTCGGCCGGATCGACGGGTTGAGCAAGGGCAAGGGCGGCTCCATGCACCTGTTCGACAAGAGCGTGAATTTCCTGGGCGGCCACGGCATCGTGGGCGCGCACTTGCCACTGGCCGCGGGGGCGGCCTTCGCGATCAAGTACCAGGGTGGCGACCAGGTCGTGCTGTGCTACTTCGGCGACGGGGCGGTGCCGGAGGGGGAGTTTCACGAGTCCATGAACCTGGCCGCGCTGTGGAAGCTCCCGGTGATCTTCATCTGCGAGAACAACCGCTACGCGATGGGCACCGCGATCCATCGCGCGCTCGCTCAGACCGACATCTGGCGCTTCGCCGAGACCTACGGCATCCCCGGCGAGGCGGTGGACGGCATGGACGTGCTCGCGGTGCGCGACGTGGTGGCGCGCGCGGTCGAGCGGGCGCGGCGGGACAAGACGCCGGCCCTCATCGAGGCCCGTACCTACCGCTTCCGCGGCCACTCCATGCGCGATCCGGCCGGCTCGGTGTACCGGACCAAGGAAGAGGTCGAGCGCGAGAAGCTGCGGGACCCCATCGCGCTGTTCAGCGACCGCTGCCTGAAGGAGGGCGTGCTCACCGAGGCCGACATCCGGAACATCGAGAAGGCGGTGAACGACCTCGCGGACGAGGCGGTGGCCTTCGCGGAGGCCTCGCCCGAGCCGCCGCCGGGCGAGCTGTTCACCGACGTGTACAAGGACTGACGCCATGGCGGTTATGACCTACCGGGAGGCGCTCAACCTGGCCCTCCGCGAGGAGATGCGGCGGGACCCGCGCGTCTTCGTGATGGGCGAGGAGGTCGGTCTCTACGACGGCGCCTACAAGGTGACCCAGGGGCTGCTCAAGGAGTTCGGCGACAAGCGCATCATCGACACGCCCATCTGCGAATCGGGCTTCACCGGGGTGGGCGTCGGGTCGGCGATGCTGGGGCTCCGGCCCGTGGTCGAGATGATGACGTTCAACTTCTCGATCCTGGCGCTCGACCAGATCGTCAACTCGGCGGCCAAGATGTGCTACATGTCCGGGGGCCAGTACAATATTCCGCTCGTGATCCGCGGCCCGGGCGGTCCCGCGTCCCAGCTCGCCGCGCAGCACTCCCAGTCCATGGAGACGTACTTCTACCACGTGCCCGGGCTGAAGGTGGTGCGCCCCTCGACGCCCGCCGACGCCAAGGGGCTGCTGAAGTCGGCCATCCGCGACGACAATCCCGTGATCTTCATCGAAGCCGAGACGCTCTACGCGGTCAAGGGCGAGGTGCCGGAGGATCCGGACTTCCTGATCCCGCTCGGCAAGGCGGTGATCCGCCGCGAGGGCACCGACGTCACGGTGGTGGCCTACATGGGCATGATGTACCGCGCCCTCGAGGTCGCGGAGGAGCTGGCCCGAGACGGGATCTCGGTGGAGATCGTGGATCCGCGGACCCTCCGGCCGATGGACACCGAGACCATCATCGGGTCGGTCCGGAAGACCCATCGCGCGGTCGTGCTCGAGGCGGGCGCGGGCTTTGCGGGCATGGGCTCCGAGATCGCGGCCCAGATCACCGAGACCGCCTTCGACGATCTCGACGCGCCGGTCCTGCGGGTCACCGGCGAGAACGCCCCGATGCCCTACGCGAAGAACCTGGAGCTGCTCAAGACGCCGTCGAAGGCCAAGATCGCGGCGGCGATCCGCCAGGTGTGCAGCGCATGATCACCAAGGTGTTCATGCCCAAGCTGTCGGACGCCATGGAGACCGGCAAGGTCATCAAGTGGCTGAAGAAGGAAGGCGACGCGGTCAAGGGCGGTGACCTCCTCGTGGAGGTCGAGACCGACAAGGCGAACGTGGAGATCGAGGCCTTCGGCGCCGGCATCCTCCGCAAGATCGTGGTGGGCGAGGGCGGGACGGTGCCGGTGGGCGAGATGATCGGCGTCATCGCGGACCCGACCGAGGACATCTCGAGCATGGCGGCCGCGAAGCCCGCGACTTCCGCGCCCGCGGCTGGCGCCCCGGCGCCCGCGGCCAAGCCCGCACCGGCCTCCGCCGCGGCTCCGGCCGCCGCGAGCGGGCCGCTTCCCGCGATGGAGAGCTACCAGTCCGTGCCCGCCACCACCGCGGTGGTGCCGCTGGCCCCCGCCGCGGCGGCAGCCCCGGCTCCCGCCTTCGCGGCGTCCGCCCCCGTGGGCGGCCGGGTGAAGGCCTCGCCGCTCGCCCGCAAGATCGCGGGCCAGACCGGCGTGGACCTGCGGCTGATCCAGGGCACCGGCCCCGGCGGCCGCATCATCCGCCGCGACGTCGAGGCCGCCCAGGCGACGCCGCGTCCCGCCGCCGTGCCCGCGGGCGCGCCCCCGCCGGCGGGCGCCCCGCGCCCGACCGCGGTCCCCGCGCAGCCGCAGTTCGTGATCCCGCCGCGGCCCGAGGCCGAGTTCGAGGATGTGGCGATGTCGCCGATGCGCGCGGCCATCGCCAAGCGCATGCCGATGTCGAAGGCGCCGGTCCCACACTTCTACGTCACCTCGGAAGTCGCGATGGACGAAGCCTGGGCCCTCCGTGAGCAGCTGAATTCCCTGGATGGCCAGCCCAAGATCTCGGTGACCGACATGGTCATCAAGGCGGTGTCGCTGGCCTTGATCAAGAACCCGGGCATCAACGCCCAGCTCAACGGCCAGGTCATCCGGGTGTACCACCGGGCCCACATCGGCATCGCGGTGGCGCTGGATCAGGGCCTGATCACCCCGGTCCTGCGCGACTGCGACGCGAAGCCGCTCGCCCGCATCGCGGTCGAGTCGCGGGATCTCGCCGACCGCGCGCGTGGGGGCAAACTGCGCGCGCAGGAAATGTCCGGGGCCACCTTCTCGATCTCGAACCTGGGCATGTACGACGTCGAGGAGTTCTCGGCCATCATCAACCCCCCGGAGGGCGCGATCCTGGCGGTGGGCTCGGTGCTGCAGAAGCCGGTGGCGGAGGACGGCGAGCTCCGGGTGGGGCGCCGCATGAAGATGACGATCTCGTGCGATCACCGGGTGATGGACGGGGCGATGGGCGCACGGTTCCTGCAGGACGTGAAGCGGCTGCTCGAAGAGCCCCTGCGGCTCCTGGTCTAGCCCATGGCCACCCAGCCATTCGACGTGGTGGTGGTGGGCACCGGCCCCGGCGGCTACGTGGCCGCCATCCGCTGCGCCCAGCTCGGGCTCTCGGTGGCCACCGTCGAGGACGACCGGCCGGGCGGCGTCTGCCTCAACTGGGGGTGCATCCCGACCAAGGCGCTCCTCCGCAACGCGGAGGTCGTCGGCCTCTTCAACCGGGCGAAGGAGTTCGGCATCACGGTGGGGGAGTGGAAGGCCGACTACGCCCAGGCGGTGCAGCGCTCCCGCCGGGTGGCCGACCGCATGGCCAAGGGCGTCGAGTTCCTCTTCCGGAAAAACAAGATCACGCTCTTGCTTGGCCGGGGCACGCTCAAGAGCGCCCGCGTGGTGGAGGTGGCGGGCAAGGACGGCGCCACCACCCTCGAGGCCAAGCGGGCGGTCATCCTCGCCACCGGGTCCGAGCCCAAGTCGCTCCCCGGCGTCACCATCGACGAGAAGCGGGTTGTCTCCTCCACCGGCGCGGTCACCAACGAGGGCCGGCCTGGTTCGCTGATCGTCATCGGCGCGGGCGCGGTGGGCATCGAGTTCGCCGACGTTTACGCGGCCTACGGCGTCGCGGTGACCGTGCTGGAGGCCCTCCCGCGGGTGCTGCCCATCGAGGACGAGGAGGTCTCCACCCAGATCGCGCGTCTGTTCTCCCGGCGTGACATCGCGATCCGCACCGGCGTGAAGGTCAAGAGCGTGACGCCGGGCAGCGAAGGGGTCTCGGTCGAGGTGGAGGCCGAAGGCAAGATCGAGACGCTCAAGGCCGACCAGGTGCTGATGGCGGTGGGGCGGGCCGCGCGCACGCGCGGGCTCGGGCTCGAGGCGCTCGGGGTCGCCACCGAGCGCGGCTTCGTGACGGTGTCGGCGACCATGGAGACCTCGGTGAAGGGCGTCTACTCGATCGGGGACATGGCGGGCCACCAGCTCCTCGCCCACAAGGCGATGGCGGAGGGGGTCGTGGCCGCGGAGGCGATCGCGGGCCAGTCCCCGCGGCCGGTCGACTACGGCAACGTGCCGTCCTGCACCTATTGCCATCCTCAAGTTGCGTCCATCGGGCTCACCGAGGCGGCGGCGCGCGCGGGCGGGCGCGAGATCGCGGTGGGCAAGTTCCCGTTCACGGCCAGCGGCAAGGCGGTCGCGCAGGGCGAGACCGAGGGCTTCGTCAAGGTGGTGGCGGACAAGGCCACCGGCGAGATCCTCGGCGCGCACATCGTCGGGCCCGAGGCCACCGAGCTGATCCACGAGTTCGCGGTGGGCCGGACCCTCGAGGCCACGCTGGACGAGATCATCCACACCATGCACGCCCATCCCACCTTGTCCGAGGCCGCGTTCGAGGCCACCCTGGCCGCGCTCGGCCACCCGATCCACATCTGATGACTGACCTCCCTCTCCCCTTCGGGGAGAGGGCAGGGTGAGGGGACCCGCCGACATGGAGTTCAGGCTCACCGCCGAGCAGGAAGCCCTCAGAGCCCGCGCTCGCCACCTGGCCGACACCGTCTTCCGCGAACGCGCGGCCCGCTGGGACGCCGCCGAAGAGTACCCCTGGGACAACGTGAAGGACCTGGTGCAGGCCGGCTTCATGGGTCTCACCATTCCAGAGGCGTACGGTGGGGCGGGAGCGTCGATCCTGGACGTCCTGCTGGTCGTCGAGGAGATCGCGCGCGCCTGCGGGGTCACCGCGCGGATCGTGGTCGAGGGGAGCCTGGGCGTGGTCGGGGCGCTCACCGCCTACGGCACCGAGGCCCAGAAGCGGCGCTACTTCCCGTGGGTGCTCGAGGGCGAGAAGCCCGCGATCGCGATCACCGAGCCCGAGGCGGGCTCGGCGGCCACCGATCTCGTGACCCGCGCCGACGAGGCGCCCGAGGGCTACGCGCTCCACGGCGAGAAGCGCTGGATCACCGGCGCGGGGACATCGCGGCTCTACCTCGTCTATTGCCGCATGAGCGGCGTGTCGGGGGCGGCCGGGATCGGCGGCATCTTCGTCGAGCGCGAGACGCCGGACTTCCGCATCGGCGAGCGCGATCGCACGATGGGGCTGCGCGGCATCCCGGAAGGCCGCCTGCACTTCGACGGCTGCCGCGTGCCCCGGGACCACGTGCTGGTCGGCCCGCCCGACGGCTTCAAGAAGCTGATGGAGGCCTACAACGGCCAGCGGCTCGGCGCCGCGACGGTCGCCCTCGGGCTGGCGCAGGGCGCGTACGAGCTGGCCCTGGCCTACGCGGGCACCCGGCGGCAGTTCGGCCGGGCCATCGGGGACTTCCAGGGCATCCGCTGGAAGCTGGCCGACATGGCGATCAAGCTCGACGCGGCGCGCCTGCTCATCCATCGCGCCGCCGCCAATGCGGGCCCCAGTTTCCCGGACGCGCTGGAGGCGGCCAAGGCCAAGACCTTCGCGGCCGAGATGGCGCAGGAGGTGACCGGCCAGGCGCTCCAGATCCACGGCGCCGCCGGCTACGGGCGGGGGCTCCCGCTCGAGCGCATGGTGCGCGATGCCCGCATGTTCGCCATCGGCGGGGGCACCGTGGAGATGATGCGCAATCTCATCGCGGACCGGCTGCTGCCGACCCGCGCCGACTTCCGGCGGTAACCCCTCACCCTGCCCTCTCCCCAGAGGGGAGAGGGAGAAGGCTCAGTGGCCGCCGTGGAAGAAGGGGAGGTGGAACACCATGAAGTAGCCGTTGGCGGT
>DASQAL010000088.1:0-16512 GCA_035635775.1 Candidatus Acidiferrum sp. | reverse complement strand
TCCACTCGCTAGGCGTTCGCTGGGCGGTGCGGGGTGACGCCAATTCCGACGTGGTGATCGGGGTGCGCTATCGGCGCCACGGCGAGACGACGTGGCGGGAGGCGCTGCCGCTCTTCCGGACCGATCCCGAGTCCGTCTCGGACGACAATCGGGTCGCCGGCGGATGGCTCTTCGCGGGAAGCATCGTGGATCTCGCTCCCGACACGGAGTACGAGGTGGCACTTGCGCTGACCGATCCGGACGGCGGCAGCGTGCAGCGAACGCTCTACATGAAGACCGGTGCCGAGCCCCGCGAGCCGGCCGGTATGCGCGTGCGGCACGTGGTGCCGTCGGGCGCCACCGACCGGGGCCCGGGAACGGGCACGGTGAGCGACCCCTTCCGCGGCCTCCGAAACGCGCAGGGCACGGCGATGCCGGGCGACTTGTTCCTCGTGCATGCGGGGGCCTATGCGGAGGGCACCTGGACCATCGACCGCCACGGCACGCCCGGGCGGCCGATCATCTACCGGGGAGCCGGCGACGGGGAGACGATCCTCGACGGGGGCGGGCGCGAGCGACTCGTGAGCGCCACCGGCATCCGGCACGTGTGGCTGGAGCGCCTCACCCTCCGCCGCGCCCGGTACCTCTTCGTGGGGCATTCCGGCTCGCACTTCGTCATCCGCCGGTGCCGTCTCGAGGTGCTGGTAACCGGCATCACCGCGATCAACGGAGGCTATGCCGAATCACGTGGCTTCGTCATCACCGACAACGTGATCGAAGGGCCCACCAAGTGGCCTCGTAGCCAGGGCATCGAGGACATCAACGGGGTGTCCGTCACGGGGGCGGGGCACGTGGTGGCCTACAACCGGATGAGCAACCTCGGTGACGGGATCCACGGGACCAGCCACGGCCGCCTCTCGGCCAGCGACATCTACAATAACGACATCGAAGCCTCCACCGACGACGGAATCGAGGCTGACAACGCGGACACCAACGTCCGGATCTTCCGGAACCGCATCACCAACGCGTTCTCCGGCATCAGCGCCCAGCCCGTCAATGGGGGGCCCCTCTACGTATTCCGCAATGCGATCTACAACGTGCTCTACTCCCCGTTCAAGCTCCATAACGATACCTCCGGCGTGGTGATCATCCACAACACGTCAGTCTTGGACGGCATCCCATGGCACATCGAGCCGGGCGGTGAGACGGTGAACGACGTGGTGACGCGCAACAATCTCTTTGTCGGCACCAGCGGGCCGGCCCTCCGGTCGACGGGCGACATGGTCCGCTGCGACTTCGATAGCGACGGCTACGGTGCGGCGGGCGGCCCCCTGTCCGGGATCTTCAGCGTTTTCGCGGAATGGAACGAACGGACGTATTCCACACCCGACGCCGCGCGGCGCTCGGGCGCTCTCTACCGCCGGCATGGTGCGGTACTGCTCAACGCTCGCGGCAACTTCGCCAGCGGACTCGGCCCGCCCGGGAACCCGCGCACCCGCTTCGCCGGAGACAAGATTGACCTGAGCCTCGACCCGGCCTCGCGAGCCGTGGACGCCGGCGTCGTGCTACCCAACTTCAACGACGGCTTCTCTGGCAAGGCGCCGGATCTCGGCTGCTGCGAGCTCGGCCAGCCCCTGCCTCACTACGGCCCACGGCCCTGATGGGAGCGCGGCGCGGGGTCGAGGACTGACCATGGCTGACCGAGTCGGATTCATCGGGCTGGGTACGATGGGCATGCCGATGGCGACCAACCTGGCCAAGGGCGCCGTGTCGCTGGTGGTGCACGATGCGAGCCCGGCCGCGCTGACCGCCGCCGCGAAGCTCCCGGGGGCCATCGCGGCGGGTTCGGTCGCGGAGGTGGCGGCGCAGGCGGCGGTGATCTTCACCTGTCTGCCCAACGACACGATCGTGCGCGAGGTCTACCTGGGGCCGGGCGGCATCGCCTCCGCCGCGCGCGCGGGCCTGATCACCTGCGATTGCTCGACGGTGAGCCCCGAGGTGACGACCGCGGTGCACGCCGCGCTCGAGGGCCGCGGCGTAGATCACATGGACACACCCATGCTGGGCTCGCAGCCGCAGGCGGTGGAAGGGCAGATCTTCTTCATCGTGGGCGGCGAGAAGGCGCGGCTCGCGACGATCGCGCCCTATCTCGAGCTCATGGGCAAGATGCACATGTACGTGGGCGGCCCGAGCATGGCCAATCGCGTCAAGCTCATCCACAACGGCCTCGCCGCGGTCACCTCGGTGGCGGTGGCGGAGGCGCTCGCGGTCTGCGTGCAGTCCGGCGTGGATCCCAGCACGTTCTACGACGTGGTGCGCAACGGCGGGGGCATGGCCTACGGCACCTACTTCGACCGGCGCGCCAAGCGTATCCTCGACGGCGAGTTCTCGCCGACCTTCATGCTCGAGCTGATGCGGAAGGACGCGATGCTCGCGCTGGCCCTGGCCAGATCGGTGCAGGTGCCCGCGCCGATGCTGGAGGAGACCAAGCGCACGTACGACGAGGCGGTGGACAGCGGCTGGGGCCGCGAGGACTTCTCGGCGGTCACCCACGTGGTGGAGAAGCGCATCGGGCGGCGGCTCTCGGGCCGGTAGCGCGGCCGCCCGCCGGGTAGTAGGATTAGCGGCCGGCGCGCGGTCGGGCGCCGGCGCCACGCACCGCCGCCGACCAGGAGGTCTCCGATGCCGCTCGTCGAGCCGGGACGCAAGGCGCCCGCGTTCTCGCTGCCAGATCAGGACGGCCGGACGCACCGGCTGAAGGACTACGCGGGCCGCCCGCTGATCCTGTACTTCTACCCGAAGGACGATACCCCGGGCTGTACCAAGGAGGCCTGCGCCTTCCGCGACGCGCTGCCCGACTTCAAGAAGGGCAAGGCGGCCGTCCTCGGGGTGAGCGTGCTGGATACCGCGAGCAAGGCCAAGTTCGCCCGCAAGCACAAGCTCAACTTCCCGCTGCTGGCCGATCCCGAGCACGAGCTGGCCGACCGCTACGGGGCGTGGCAGAAGAAGAGCCTCTACGGCCGCACCTACATGGGGGTGGCCCGGATGACCTACCTCATCGGCCCCGACGGCACGGTGGTCCGTCGCTGGGACAACGTGAAGGTGGACGGCCACGCCGCCGACGCGCTCCGCGCGGTCGACGAGCTCTGAGCGGACGGTGACCGCCGTCATCGTCGGAGCGTACGAGGATGCCGCCGCCGCGATCGCCGCGCTCGCGCCCGCGGGCGGCAAGCGGCGTGCCGCCGTCCTGCCGCGCGCGGCGGTCGACGACGAGGCGCGCGTGCGCCTGCGTCAGGCACAGGTCGAGTGCCTCAGCACCCTCGACGGCGGTGATCTGCTCGCGGCCCGGCGGCTGGCCACCGCGCTCGCGGAGGCCGAAGGGTGGGAGCGGGCCGACAGCGCCCCGTCGCCCGCGGGGCAGAGCGAGCCCGGCGACGTGATCGGCTGGTACGAGGTGCGTATCGGCAGCGGCGCCCTCACCACCGACCGGCCGATCACCCGGCTGCACGGCTCCCGGCGCTACATCGCCTCCTTCAACCTGCTCGGGCAGGCGCGGCTCAACCAGGCGTGCGGCGACCTGCTCTATCGCGGGCTCATGGACGACGGCGTGGCGCTCGGCGAGGTCTTCGACGTGGTGGTCTGCTCGGAATCGAAGGCGGTCGGCATGGTGCAGGTGGTGGTGGAATGCTTCGGGCAGGACCGCTACGTGGTGTTGAGAAAAGGCGTCAAGAACTACATGCCGCGCCATCCGCGCGAGCCACTGGTGGAGGAAGCCTCCAGCATCACCACCGCGGGCGCGCAGGCGCTGGTGCTCGATCCGCTGGACTGGCCGCTGCTGGAGGGCCGCCGCGTGCTGCTGGTGGACGACGTGATCGCCACCGGCGGCACCGCCCGCGCGGCCTGCCGGCTGCTGGAGCGCGCGGGCGCCCGCGTCACCGCCGCCGCGACGGTGCTGCTGAAAGGCCCCGAGCCCGACCTGCCGCGCCTGGTCGTCCTGGCGCGGCCGCTGCTGTGATCGCCGTTCAACCCCGAGAAGGAGCGTGACGATGGGCACCATGACGACCCTCACCGCTGAAGACGGACACCGGCTGTCGGCCTACCGCGCGGCCCCGAGCGGCACGCCCAAGGGCGGCCTCGTGGTCGTGCAGGAGATCTTCGGGGTCAACCACCACATCCAGAGCCTGTGCGACCGCTTCGCGGCCGACGGCTACGTGGCGCTGGCGCCCGCGATCTTCGACCGCGTGGAGCCCGGCATCAACCTCGGCTACATCGCCGACGACATCGAGCAGGGCCGCTCGATCCGCGGCAAGGTGGACATCGCGGACATGGTCCGCGACGTGCGGGCCGCGGTGGCGGCGCTCAAGGCCGAAGGACAGAGCGTGGGCGTGGTGGGCTACTGCCTGGGCGGCACGCTCGCGTGGCTGGCGTGCACGCGCATCGACGGCGTCAAGGCGGCGGTGGGCTACTACGGGGGCGGGATCGCGGAGACCGCGAGCGAGACGCCGCGCTGCCCGGTGCTGCTGCACTTCGGCGAGACCGACCAGGGGATTCCCGCCGAGCACTGGGCCCGCATCCGCGCCGCGCATCCGGAGGTGCCACTGCACACCTACCCGGCCGGCCACGGTTTCAGCTGCGACGAGCGCGGCAGCTTCCACAAGCCCAGCGCCGAGCTGGCCCGCCAGCGGACGCTCGGCTTCTTCCAGGCGCTGCTCTAGCGCCCGACGATCGGGTGAGGGCGGGGGCGGCCGGCGCGGCCCCCGCCCTCGAGCCTAGGCGGGTGGTCCGACGGAGCGGAGGGCGCTGCTGAACGCGACCTCCACCTGCTCACGCATCCAGGACCATTCCCAGAGCACGTTGCCCTTGCAGACGGCGCAGTAGGAGGGCTCGGTCGTGCGGACGGTCGTCAGCAGCGGCAGCCCGCATCCCGGGCAGCGCTCCCCGGGGAACCCGATGGCGGCTGCTTTCGCCTTCGGCAGGACGGCGGCCAGCCGAGCGCGTCGCTCCCCCGCGATCGCCTCGCCCCGTTCCGTGTAGAGCCAGTCCGGGACCTTGAGCTCGGCCGGGTCCCACAGGACGGAGCCGTCCTCGCCGCTCAGGGGCTCGGCCGTCCGCGGGTCGAGATAGTCCTGGAGGCGCAGGGTGATGTACTGCAGGAGGGGCTTGGCGCCGTAGATCACCTGGGCGTCCCGGTCGTTGTGGTCCTGGAGCGCGCGATCGAGGCGCTGCGCGAACTGCTCGAGGAAGGTGAACGTGGCCTTCCTCTTCTTTTTCTTCTCCTGGACGGCGGCGGACACGGACTGGACCCCATCACGGACCGAGCGGAGGAGGTCCTGGTCGCCACTCCTCAGCAGATGTTTGGCATCCTTGACCAGGTCCTGTCCCACGCCCATCAGGGTGGACGCCTGGGCCGCGGTCAAATAGGGGGAAGTCCCCGTATTTCCCCGCGGGCGCAGCTTGCACATCTCGGCCGCGATGAGGGCCCGCTGTGAGGTCGTGAGATGCCGCCGATGGAAGTTCCGCCCCAGGACCAGCTGCGCCGCCGCGCGCGGATTGCCCTCGAACCGCACCACGTGGGGCTCCCGGCCGAGCTCCCGGCAGGCGCGGTAGCGGTGCAGTCCATCGAGGATCTTGCCCTCGTACAGGACGATCGACTCCTGCTGCCCCTGCTCGCGGATGTCCTCCTTGAAGGCGGCGAACTCGGGCTCGCTCATGGGCGGGAACACCAGGGCAAGTTCGTGGGCTTCGTAGTTGGTCATACCGGCGTCACCTCCAGGCCTCAAGCATAGAGGCGTGGAATTTATCGGGAAATCCCCACAGGGACCCCGCACCCGGGGGCCCCTTGACCCCGCCGCGGATGCGGCTATCCTGCGACGGCAGGCAGGCCCGATTCCGACCGCATACCCGGGGAGGGAGCCATCGACGAGGCGACCGACGGCATCGCATCGAACTTCACGTGTGTCGTCCGCCCGGAATGGATCGACAACAACGGGCACATGAACATGGGCTACTACGTGGTGGTCTTCGACCTCGCCACCGACGAGTGGATGCGGCTCATCGGCCTGGACGCGGCGCATCGCCGGGCGCAGGACGTGACCACGTTCTGCCTCGAGGCCCACGTGACCTATCATCGCGAGGTCCGGGAGGGGGATCCGCTCCGCTTCACCACGCGGCTCCTGGCCTACGACGCCAAGCGCATCCACTACATCCACGAGATGTCTCAGGGCGACGCCGGGTATCTCGCCGCCACCAACGAGCTGATGTCGCTGCACGTGAGCCAGCAGACGCGCCGGGGTGCGCCCATGGCCCCCGAGATCCTCGAGCGCCTGGGCCGCATCCAGCGCGCGCACGACCGGCTGCCGCGGCCGCCCCAGGTGGGCCGGGTGATGGGCCTGGGCGCGCGCGCGACGACGCGCTAGCGGGGCCGCGGCCGCCGTAGTATGGTCCTCCCGAGTCGACGACGGGCCGGCCAACAACTTAGCGGAGGGACCCATGACACGACGCCGTGTGCTCCGGACCTCGCTCCTGCTGCTGCTCCTGTTCGGGCTCGCGCTGCCGCCCGGCGCGCTGGCCCAATGGGCGGTCTCGTCGAATGACAACAAGGTCATGCTCGACAACGGGGTGGTCAAGATCGTGCCCAACGCCGCGCCCGACACCGTGACCATCATCGATCTCGGCGCGAACCCGCCGAAGGTCGTCGCGGAGATCCCGGTGCCCGGCAGCGTGGTGGGCCCGCCGATGAGCGTGGCGATCACGCCGGATCAGGGGCTGGCGCTCGTGACCTCCTCGACCAAGAAAGATCCGGCCGACGCCACCAAGACCGTTCCGGACAACCGCCTCACCGTCGTGGATCTCCGGGCCACGCCGCCGGCGGTGATCGCGACGCTGGAGGCCGGCAAGGGCGCGGCCGGCGTGTCGATCAACCGGCAGGGCACGCTCGCGCTCGTGGCCAACCGCGCCGAGGGCAGCGTGTCGGTGTTCACGATCCAGGGCAAGACCGTCGCGCCCTCGAGCGTGGTGCGCCTAGGGGACGACAAGTCGGGCCCGAGCCAGCCCGCCTTCACCCGGGACGGCCGGGCCGCGCTCGTGACGCGCGACGGGGACAGCTTCATCTCGGTGCTCTCGGTGGACGGCACGAAGGTGGAGCACAGCAAGCGCGACCTGAGCGCGGGCATGCGCCCGTACGGACTCGACGTCAGCGCCGACGGCTCGATCGCGGTGGTGGCGAACATCGGGCGCGGCCAGGGCGACAACGACACGGTGAGCGTCATCGACCTGCAGGCGCAGCCGTTCCGGGTGGTGGAGACGGTGGTGGTCGGCCAGACGCCCGAGGGCATCGTGCTGTCGCCGGACGGGAAGCTCTGCGCGGTCGTGGTGATGAACGGCAGCAACAAGCCGCGCGAGTCGCCCTTCTACAATGCCAACGGCAAGCTGCTGCTCTACCGGGTCGACGGCACGCGGCTCGTGCCCGCGGCGGCGGCGTGGATCGGGCGCTGGTCGCAGGGCGTCGCCTTCTCGGCGGACAGCCGGACGATCCTGGTGCAGAACATGGTGGAGAAGGAGATCCAGGTGCTGCGGTGGGACGGGTCGACCCTGCAGGACACCGGTCAGCGTATCAAGACCAACGGCGGCCCCGCCGCCATCCGCACCGTCGGCCGCCCGTAACCGCGATCGGGGTCAGGTCTTACATTCCGACATTGTCGGAATGTAAGACCTGACCCCGGGTTAGTGGCCGATGACCTAGTGGCCGTTGGAGGTGGGCTTGCCGTTGACCAGCACGGGGCTGGACGCGCGCTGCCCAGCCCAGGGGGCGGTGGTCAGCAGCAGGGCGGGCACGCGATCACTCGGCATGGGCTTCGCGAAGTAGTAGCCCTGGCCGTGGTCGCAGCCGAGCGAGCGGAGCTGCTCGAGCTGGTCGGCGCTCTCGATCCCCTCGGCGGTCACCGAGAGGCCGAGGCTCTTGGCCACCGTGATGACCGCGCGCACGATCGCGCTGTCCTCCACGTTCTGGCCGATGCCCTTCACGAATGACCGGTCGATCTTGAGCGTGTCCACCGGGAAGCGCTTGAGGTAGCCGAGCGAGGAGTAGCCGGTCCCGAAATCGTCGATGGCGAGCTGCACGCCGAGCGCCTTCAACGCCTCCAGCTTGGCCAGGGTGGTCGGCGCGTCGTGCATGACCACCGTCTCGGTGATCTCCAGGCGCAGCGCGCCCGGATCGAGGCGCGTCTCGCGCAGGACCGCCGCGATCTCCTCCACGAGGCCGGGCTGCTGGAGCTGCCGCGCGGAGAGGTTGACGCTGATCGCCAGGTTCGAGCCCGGCGTGGCGAGCTGCCACTGGCGCGTCTGACGGCAGGCCTCGTGGAGCACCCAGCGCCCGAGGGGCACGATGAGGCCGGTCTCCTCGGAGAGGCCCACGAAGTCGCCCGGGAAGAGCAGGCCCCGCTGCGGATGTTTCCAGCGGACCAGCGCCTCCATCTCGACGATCCGCCCGGTGGGCAGCTCGAGGATCGGCTGGTAGTGCAGGATGAACTCCCCGCGAGCGACTGCGTTTCGCAAGTCGAGTTCAAGGTCCATGCGCTCCTGCGCGGGGGCGTTCATGCTCTTGTCGAAGATCTCGTAGCGCGCCTTGCCCTTGCCCTTGGCGTGGTACATCGCCAGATCGGCGTCGCGCAGGATGTCCTCGGGGGTCATCCGCTTGGCGGTGCTCATCGCGATGCCGATGCTCACCGTGATGACCACCTCACGGCCCTCGACGGTGAACGGCTGCTGCAGCTCGCTGGTGAGCCGGTCCGCCACCGACGCGGGGGCCTTGTCGTCCTTGACGTCCTCGATCAGGATCGCGAACTCGTCGCCGCCCAGCCGGGCGATCGTGTCCTCGGGGCGCAGGCAGGAGGCCAGCCGCTGGCTGACCCCGATCAGGAGCTGATCGCCGACGCCGTGGCCCAGGCTGTCGTTGACGACCTTGAACCGATCGAGATCGAGGAAGAGGATCGCGAGCTGCTCGCCGCGCCGCTCGGTGCGGGTCAGCGCGTGCGCGAGGCGGTCCATGAACAGCGAGCGATTGGGCAGGCTGGTGAGCGAGTCGCGGAAGGCCTGGCGGGCGAGCTGGTCGAGCCGGCGCGGGAACTGGTTGATCTCGTCCGTCTGCTGCTCGATGGTGGCCAGCATCTTGGCGAACGAGGTCATGAGCGTGCCGATCTCGTCCTTGCGCGCCGGCACCGTGGGCAGGTCCGCGACCCTGGTGGCGGTGGCCAGGTGCGCGGCCCGCGAGATGGCGGAGGCCACGTCCCAGACCACGAAGCCGCCCCCCGCCATGAGCAGGCCGGTGAAGACGAGCAGCGCCGGCATCGTGAAGGCCTCGGTGTACTGGCTGATCGGCCCGAGTATCTGCCGGACGGGCGCCTGGAAGGCGTAGGTCAGGATCAGGAGGGGGATGACCGACGCGAGGGTGAGGGCGAAGATGACCTTCTGCTTGACCCGCTGTCCCGCGAAAGCGATTTCCCGGTTCAGATCGTCGCCGCTCACTTGTCTCCCATCGCGTGAAAGGGGTTCAGCTTGGCGTGCTAAGGGCAAGCAACCGAAGTGCCAGAGTTGCGCGGCCGGAAGCTATGCTGAATCGCGCTCTTCCGAGCCAGAGGGCGGGTACCGATCGGGCTCAGGTGTCAATTTTGCGTAATCGGGCTGACGGATTGAAGGAAGGTGGACAGACCGGGCGTGAGAAGACCAAACACGTGACGATGTGACGAGGCCGCCGGCCGCCCGCGGGCCGAGCGGCCAGCATGTGTTATACTCCGGGGGTTTGTAGTCATTCCGGGGGAGGTAGACGTGGCCGGGTATCTTCCTGTCGTCATGTTCCTGGGCCTGATCGTCGCGTTCGCGGTGGTGTCCCTCGGGATGGCCGCGGTGCTGCGCCCGGCCCGGCCCTATGCCAGCAAGCTCGAGAACTACGAGTGCGGCGCCGAGCCGATCGGCGAGGCGTGGGTCCAGTTCCCGGTGGCGTTCTACCTCGTGGCGCTCATCTTCATCGTGTTCGACGCGCTCGCCGTGTTCCTCTTCCCCTGGGCCCTCGTGCTCCGCGGCTTCGGGCTCTGGGCGGTGGGGACCATGGCGCTCTTCATAGGCATCCTCTCGCTGGGCTGGGTGTATGCCTATAGGGAGGGGATACTCGAATGGAAATAAAGGCGCCGACCCCGCAGATCCCGCCCGCGGTCTGGACGGAGTTCAAGGACCTCCAGGAGATGGAGAAGTACCGCCAGGAGCGGCCGGAGGGCGACAAGCACTCCGCCCTCTTCGAGAGCGTGACCGAGGGGATCCAGCACTTCCCGGGGGGCTTCCTCGTCACCACCGTCGCCGACGCCTTCTTCAACTGGGCGCGCAAGTCCTCGGTGTGGCCGGTGACCTTCGGGCTGGCCTGCTGCGCCATCGAGATGATGGCCACCTTCGCCTCACGGTTCGACGTGGAGCGCCTCGGGATGGTGCCGTGGGCGTCCCCGCGGCACTCGGACCTCATGATCGTCTCCGGCACCGTCACCATCAAGATGGCGCCGATGCTCAAGCGCATCTACGATCAGATGCCCGATCCGAAGTGGGCGGTCTCGATGGGCTCGTGCGCGAACTCGGGCGGCCCCTTCCGGCACGGCTACCACGTGGTCAAGGGTGTGGATCGGGTGATCCCGGTGGACGTCTACGTTCCGGGCTGCCCGCCCCCGCCGGAGTCGTTGCTGAACGGGCTGCTCCTGCTGCAGGACCAGATCGCGCACTTCCACAAGACGGGCAAGCGCGCCGCGCCCACCGCCAAGATCGACTGAGCGCGTGATCCACGACCAGGCACGAGCGAGGATACAGGAGCGCTTCGGGGTGGCCGCCGAGGGGGACGGGCCCCTCCTCGTGGTGTCGGTCCCGCCCGAGCGTTGGGCGGAGCTGGCGCGCTTCGCCAAGGAAACCCTCGGCTGCCTCTACTTCAACTTCCTGAGCGCGGTGGACTGGAAGGAGCAGGGGCTCGAGGTGGTGACGCGCGTCGAGAACCTCGACGTGGGGCTCGCCCTCATGATGAAGAGCCGGCTCGGGGCGGGTCAGTCCGCCTGCGCCTCCCTCGTGCCGGTGTACCGCGGCGCCGAGTGGATGGAGCGCGAGTGCTTCGACATGTTCGGCATCCGCTTCGAGGGGCACCCGGACCTGCGGCGCATCCTGCTGCCCCAAGATTGGGAGGGCCACCCGCTGCTGAAGTCCTACGCCGTGGATACTCCTCACCCGCCGTACCGCTGACCGGAGCCTGATCATGATCTACGAGCTACGCACGTACACGCTCCTCCCGGGCAAGCAGGGCGAGTACCTGAAGCTGAACGGGGAGATCGGCCGCAAGATCCGCGGGGACAAGTACGGCAAGCTCGAGGGCTACTGGTCCACCGAGTTCGGCACCCTCAACCAGCTCGTGCACCTCTGGAGCTACGCCGACCTCAACGAGCGCGAGCGGCTGCGGGCGGCGCTCGCGAAAGACGAGGCGTGGACCAAGGAGTACATCCCGAAGATCCGGCCGATGATGCTGGCCCAGGAGAACAAGATCCTCTCCGCGGTGGTCCCGATGACGCCGCCCGCGGACACCGGCAACGTCTACGAGCTGCGCTGGTACCGCGCGCACGTGGGCAAGGCGGGCGAGTGGCTCGGCCTCTTCAAGGACATCCTGCCGTTCCGGGACAAGTTCACTCGCCGCGTCGGCCTCTGGCAGACGGAAGTGGCCCAGCTCAACGAGGTCGTGCACATGTGGGTCTATCGCGACCTGAACGATCGCGCGGCGGCCCGGGCCAAGATGGCGCCGGAGCCCGAGTGGCAGGCCTTCCTGGGCAAGTCCACCTCCCTCCTGGCCAACATGCAAGCCATCGTCCTCAACCCCGCCCCGTTCTCTCCTATGCGCTAGACAACAGCCCGCTCGGAAAAAACGGGCGCGCGAGCGCCCCACCCTAGCGAGGTCGTCGCTTGCGACGACCGTAAAATCAAATAGAGGCCGCCAGCAACTACAGAAACGGACAGGATCGAACCTCAGAGACAGGATCGAACGTAAGACATGGACCCAGAAGCAAGGAAAGTCATCGAGCTGGGTTACGGGGGCAGCGAGCGCCTCACGATGAACATGGGGCCGCAGCACCCGTCCGCCCACGGCGTCTTCCGCGCGATCCTCACCCTCGAGGGCGAGACGGTGGTGGGGGTGGACGCGGTGATCGGCTATCTCCACCGCTGTCACGAGAAGCTCGGCGAGTCGCTCACCTACACGCAGTACCCCTCGATCGCGTCCAAGACCGACTACGTGGCCGCCATGACGAGCGAGCTGGCCTACGTGCGCGCGGCCGAGATGGTCGGGAAGGTCGAGGTGCCGCGGCGCGCCCAGTACCTGCGGGTGATCGTGGCCGAGCTGCAGCGCATCGCGTCGCACTGCCTCTGGCTCGGCACCTGGTGCCTCGACATGGGCGGCGCGCTGGGCGGCGGCGCCACCGTGTTCCTCTACTGCATCCGGGAGCGCGAGTGGGTGCTCGATCTCTTCGAGGCGCTGGTCGGGGCGCGGCTGCTCTACGGGTTCCATCAGGTGGGCGGCACCCGCTACGACATCCCGGCCGGCTGGGCCCAGAAGTGCCGCGAAACCGTCGCGGTGATCGAGCGGCGTCTGAACGAGTACGAGGACATGCTCGAGCGGAACGCCTTCTTCCAGGCGCGCACCCAGGGCGTGGGCACGATCTCGCGCGAGCTGGCCCAGACCGTCGGCATCTCCGGCCCGCTGATCCGCGGCTCCGGGGTGAGCTACGACATCCGGCGCCTCGAGCCCTATTCCTCCTACGAGGACTTCGACTTCAAGGTGCCGGTGGAGACGGCGGGCGACTGTTACGCCCGCTACCGGGTGCGGATGGTCGAATTCCGCGAGTCGGTCAACATCGTGCGGCAGGCGCTCGACGGGCTGCCGGAGGGGCCGGTGTCCTCCCGCCCCGGCGTCAAGTCGGTGGGCCAGGTGCGCATCGCCAAGGGCGAGGGCTACGCGCGCGTGGAAGGCCCGCGCGGGGAGGTGGGCTGCTACCTCATCTCCGACGGGGGAGCCAAGCCCTACCGCATGAAGTGGCGCGGGGCCTCCTTCTCCAACCTCTCGGTGCTCCCGCACATCCTGATCGGCTGCCGGGTGGCCGACGTGGTCGCGATCATGGGCTCCGTCGACCCCGTCTTCGGCGAGGTCGACCGTTGAGCGGCCCGAGCACCCTCTCCCCCGCGAGGGGGAGAGGGCAGGGTGAGGGGGCGGCCGGCTTCACCCGCCCCTCACCCCGCCCCTCTCCCTGGAAGGGAGAGGGAGCATGATCATGGAGACGGTCAACGCGTTCATCACCGGGTTCATCGTGCTGAACGTCATCATCGGCATGGTCACCTACGTTACGCTCCTCGAGCGCAAGTTCGCGGCCCGCATGCAGTCGCGCATCGGCCCCTACCGGGTGGGCCCGCACGGCCTCCTCCAGCCCATCGCGGACGCGGTCAAGCTCATGATGAAGGAGGACGTGGTGCCGCGGGCCGCCGACCGGTCCGTCTACAACCTCGCGCCGATCGTCTTCCTCGTACCCTGCATGCTCATCTTCGCCACCCTGCCCTTCGCGCCGGGATTGGGGATCGCGGACCTGAACATCGGCATCCTCTTCTTCCTGGCGATCTCCGCCATGGAGATCGTCGGGCTCTTCATGGGCGGCTGGGGCTCCAACAACAAGTACGCGCTACTCTCGGCGATGCGGGCGGTGAACCAGATCATCTCCTACGATCTGCCCTTCATCTTCGTGGCGCTGGTGCCCGTACTGCATGCCGGGTCGCTGCGTCTCTCCGACATCGCGGCGGCGCAGGCGGGCCTCTGGTACGTGGCGTGGTTCCCACTGGGCACGATCGCGTTTCTCTTCTACATCGTGACCACGCTGGCCGCCGAGAACCGCGTGCCCTTCGACATCCTCGAGGCCGAGTCCGAGCTGATCGCGGGCTTCCGCGTGGAGTACTCGGGCATGAAGTTCGCGCTGATCCAGCTCGGCGAGTACGCCCACGTGATCGCCACCTCGTTCCTCGGCGCGCTCCTCTTCCTGGGCGCGTGGGACGGGCCGGGATCGGACGGCTCGCCGTGGGTGGGGGCCCTGTGGTTCACGCTCAAGGCGATGCTCGTCTTCCTCGTGGTGACCTGGATCCGCTGGAGCTTCGTGCGCATCCGGGCCGACCAGATCCTCGCCATCTCCTGGAAGGTCCTGATGCCCGCGAGCCTCCTCCTCCTGATGGCGACCGCGGTGGTGGTCGCGCTGCAGGGGGGCGGCGGTGGCTAAGCGGCTCGGCGAGAGCTTCTGGGGCGACTTCTTCCGCCTGTGCGTCGCGGTGCCGCGGGCGATGAAGGTCACCCTGTTCAACCTGTTCCGCCGGCCGGTGACCGTGCACTACCCGGACCAGACCCGCGACTACCCGGACCGCTACCGCGGCCTGCTCGCCCTGACCTACGACAAGGAAACCGGCGAGGAGAACTGCATCGGCTGCCGGCTCTGCGAGTACATCTGCCCGCCCCAGGTCATCAAGGTGGAGATGCTCAAGGCGGAAAAGCGCAACTTCGCCAAGGTCTTCACGCTCGAGCTGTACGCCTGCGAGTTCTGCGAGCTGTGCGTGCAGGTGTGCCCCACCGACGCCATCATCATGATGAAGTCCTTCGACATGTCGACCGCCGATCGGCGGGAGCTCCTGCTCGACAAGGACCGGCTCCATCACATCGGGCTCCAGTTCGAGCCCTCGTGGGCGACCGGCAACCTGCTGCGCGACATGCAGACGCCGCCCAAGGCGCCCAAGGCGGAGGCGGCCGAGCACGCCAAGCCGGCCGCCGCCGGAGGCCCGGCCGAGTGAGCCTCGAGCCGGTCGCGTTCTGGGGCCTCGCGGTGGTCCTGCTGGCCTCGTCCCTGGCGGTGGTGCTGACCCGGAACCTGTTCCACTCGGTGCTCTACCTGGCCTTGTCGCTGACCGCCACCGCCGGGGTGTTCCTGTCGCTCGACGCGGAGTTCCTGGCCGCCATCCAGCTGCTGCTCTACGCGGGCGGCGTGGTCACCATCGCGGTCTTCGCCATCGTGGTGACGGAGCGGCTGGTGGGCGACCGCATCACCCAGACGAGCCGCCAGATCCTGACCGGCTTCATCCTCTCGGGCGCGCTGCTGGTGGCCCTGCTGGTGGTCTTCCGCCGGGGCCCGCTCACGGTGCCGCGGCCCGCGGTGACCGGCGACCTCACGCGCGCGATCGGGCAGAGCCTGCTCACGAGCTACGTGCTGCCCTTCGAGCTGCTGGGTGTGCTGTTCCTCGCCGCCCTGGTCGGGGCGCTCTACTTCGCGCGGCCGGACGACTAGATGACGCTCCAGGCCTATCTCACGCTGGCCGCCATGCTCTTCTGCATCGGTCTCTTCGGCGTCATCACCCGGCGCAACACCATCGGCATCCTGCTCGGCATCGAGCTGATGCTGAACGCGGTGAACATCAACCTGGTGGCCTTCGCCCGCTTCCTCGGCGACGTCTCCGGCATGGTCTTCACCGTCTTCACCATCTGCATCACGGTGGCGGAAGTGGCGCTGGGCCTGGCCCTGGTCATCCTGATCTTCCGGGTCCGCCGCACCGCGGTGGCGGACCACCTGGACCTGCTGAAGGGATAGCGCCCGACTCATGGCCGTTTCCGGCTTCCTCGCGCTCTGGGCCTGGCTGGCGCCCGGCCTCGCCTTCCTGCTCCTGAGCCTCGTCATCCCGCTTCGCCGCTCCGGGAAGCCGGCCGCGTGGCTCTCGATCGTGTTCTCCCTGGGGGCTCTGGTGGGCGCGGTGATGGCGTGGCGGGCGACGGCGCCGGACATGGCGCGCCGGATGCTCTGGGAGTGGATCCCGGTGGAGGACGGCGTGCTCACCTCGGTGGGCGTGCTCGTGGACGCCGACGCCACCCTCATGCTGATCCTGGTGGCCCTCGTGTCCTTCCTGGTCCAGGTCTACTCGCTCGGGTATCTCGCCGACGAGCCGCCGGCCTCCCTCGGCCGCTACTACACCTACCAGTCGCTGTTCACGTTCTCGATGATGGGGCTGGTGCTCGCCCCCAACTTCGTCCAGCTCTTCATCTGCTGGGAGCTGGTGGGCCTCTGCTCCTACCTCCTGATCGGCTATTGGTACCAGCGGCCCGAGGCGGCGCGCGCGGCGGTGAAGGCCTTCTGGATCACCAAGGCGGGCGACGTGTTCTTCCTGATCGGCATCGTGATGCTCTGGAGCCGCACCGGCACCTTCGACTTCTCCGAGCTCTTCGAGCTGGCCCAGAGCGGCGGGGAGGCGCTGGCCGGCCTGAGCCTGGTCACGTTCTTCATCTACCTCGGCGCCGCCGGCAAGTCGGCCCAGTTCCCGTTCCACGTCTGGTTGCCCGACGCGATGGAGGGGCCCACCCCGGTCTCGGCCCTCATCCACGCCGCCACCATGGTGACCGCCGGCGTCTACATGATCGCGCGGCTGAACTTTCTCTTTGCCATGAGCCCGACCGCGAGC
>DASQAL010000087.1:0-11385 GCA_035635775.1 Candidatus Acidiferrum sp. | reverse complement strand
CGCGGATCGCCGGTCCGCGCCCGCTCGGCCGCGGTGCGCGCGAAGGGTAGCGTCGAGCCCATCATGGCCATGATGTCGCCCGGGGCGCCCTGCTCCGGATGGCGCGGATTCCAGCCGGTATAGGTCGCCAGCGGCACCCGCAGCTCAGGCGGGCGGATGCCCGCGCGCTCGTTGCCGTCGCCGTCCACCGCGGAGACGAACGTCACGAAGGGCGCGCCGAGCTTGGGCGGCAGGGTGGCGATCCCGCGCTCGACGGCCGGACCGAAGTCGAGCCGCTGCGGCCGCTGCACGTGATCGGGGAAGCGCGCGCCCGGAATCGCCGCGTAGACGCTCCGGGTCGTCTCGGCGGCCACCGCGGTGCCGTCGGCCAGGCGCGGGACCGCGCTGGGCGGCGGCTCGACCCCATCGCTCACCCAGCGGTCGAGGTTGATCAGCGCCGCCCGCAGGAGCGGCGAGTAGTCCACCACGCTGAACGAGTGGAAGCCCCGGCCCCCGGTATTGGGATCGGCAGCCGGCGGCGGGAGCGTGCCCGGCGTGTGCTGGGTCCCCGCGAAGAGGTACTGGCGCACGTAAGCCGGCGGGGCCACGTCGCGCGTGCCGCCGACGTCGGTGTGCACGAGCGAGCCGTCGCCGCGCCAGTACTCGGCGGAGGTGTTGATGGTGAAGATGCGCGGCGGCTTCGCGCGCCCCGCCAGGCGCCGGAGCAGCGCGTCGCGCTGACCGGTCACCGGATCGTCCTGCTCACCGTCGGTGAACGGAAACAGGCTGCCCACCGCGTGGACCGCGTTGAGCGAGGGCTGGCCGAAGCGGCAGTTGAACTCGCCGCGCCGGGCCCCCGCCACGTGCGGGATCACCGCGTCCCAGACGAAGCGGCCCGCCTCGTCCTCGTCGAGGCCCAGGTAGAGCAGGTGCCGCAGGAAGCGGCCGCTCTGCGAGACGCCGAACACGTAGGACCGCTCGATGGTCCCCGCGCAGGGATTCCCCTCGGCGGCGGTGCCCCAGCGCAGGAAGCTTGCGGTGTCACGCACCGCGGTGAAGCCGAGCCCGACCACGGGCGGGTCCTGCGCGCGGTAGTAACAGTCGTAGATGCGGCCCGGCTGGAAGCCGCCGTCGAGCGCGACCGACGCGGCGTCCGGGAAGCGCCAGGCCGAGCGCGGCACCGTGGCCGCGGGCGCGTCGGCGTGCTCGCGCACGTGCAGCTCCGCCTCCGGGTCGTCGAGCCGGGCCACCGGATGCGGGATGTGGTAGCGGTCGGCCAGCGGCAGCACGTCCACCCGCGCGTTCGGCCGGAACTCGCAGCGCACGCGCTCGGAGACGGAGGCCACGCGGGGCACCGTCATCGCCATCATGCCGTCGCGGCGCGGCACGTCGGGCTGCCAGCCGATCCAGGCCACCGTGTAGCCGTGGCGCATCAGGAATTGATTGCCGAAATCTTCCCGGGAAGCCGGATCGTTCGAGCGCGGGGTGCTGTTGAACATGCCGAGCGCGATCTTGCGCCCGCGGTTCGGCACGTCGAGGAGCAGCCGGCCGCGCCCGCCGTCGAGCGGCCGCAGGAGATAGAAGTCGGCGGAGTACTCCACGAGCCCGCGCGCGTTGCGGGGCGCGAGGCCCAGGTCCGCGATCGGCTCGTTCGCGCGGGCCACCGGATCCGCCGAGAAGTGCAGCACCCCCTCGAGCTTCTCGTAGGTGCTCCCGGCCCCGTCCACACGCTTGAAGGGAGCGCCGCCCAGCACCGGCTCGCGCCGGGTGATCTCCAGCCTGACGACTCCCATCGCGTGAGCCTCCGATCTAGAAGCCGAGGAACGGCTTGAGCGCGGCGAGGACCGCGTCCGGATTGTCCTCGTGCAGCGTGTGCACCGCGCGGGGGATCTCGACGAAGCGGCCCTTCGGCAGCTCCTTGGCCATGC
This sequence comes from Candidatus Acidiferrum sp., assembly GCA_035635775.1. GTDB lineage: Bacteria > Methylomirabilota > Methylomirabilia > Rokubacteriales > CSP1-6 > CAMLFJ01. The sequence continues at coordinate 9,478 of DASQAL010000087.1, read as the reverse complement.
GCTCGGCCACCTCGCGGTCGAGGATCGGGCTCTCCTCGCCGCGCAGCACCAGGGTCGGCACCGGGATCGCCCGCAGCACCGCCCACCAGTCCACGTCCACGGTGGAGCGCCGCGTCTTCACGCTCGGGTGCCAGGCCCACACGATGCGCCCGTCCGGCCGCTGGCGCAGGCTCTGGGCCGCCACCCAGCGGTAGTAGTGGATGCCGGGATACGGGTTGCCGCGGAAGAGATGCTGGGCCGCCTGCTCGATGCTGTCCCAGAATTCGGGCTCGGACGGGCCGGCCGGGGCCTGGGACGCCCGCGCGCTGATCTCGGGCCCGATGTCCACGATCACGAGCTGCCGCACCGCCTCGGGCCGCTTCGAGGTGAAGTACATCGCGTTCCGCCCACCCATGGACAGGCCCACGATCACGAGCGGGGCCAGCCCGAGCTGGTCGATCACGCCCCCGAGATCCTCGAACGCGGGCGAAGGCCCGTAGACGTCCGCCGGATCGCTGTCGCCGTGGCCGCGCTGATCGAGCGCGTAGACGTGGAAGTGCGGCTGCAGCGCGATGGCGAGCGTGTCCCAGGCGTGCGCGTGCCCGGTGAAGCCGTGCAGGAGGAGCAGCGGGGTGCGGCCCTCCCCGCCCCAGTCGAGCACGTGGAAGCGCAGACCGTGGACGGTGAGGTACCGGTCGATCGGGCTCAGCAGGTTCATCGCGGCGCGATCAGAGCTGGATGCGGCCCGGGCCCCGCGGGCCGCCGCGGCCGCCCATGTCGGGCGGCATGCGGTCGGGGATGACGATGTTGGAGGACTGCTCCCGGCGCAGCTCCTGCAGCTCGCGAATCGCGCGCTCGACCCCCACCTTGGCGCCCTCCGCGAACTTCTCGGCCGCGTCGCCGAGCGAGGTCGCGTCGATCTCGAAGGTGATCGGCAGGGCGCCCACCGGGGACAGGAGCTGGGCCTCGCCCACGTAGAGGACCTTGCGGCCGAGGTCGATCGAGCCGTCCGTCTTCACCGGCGTCATCACGCGGATGATGCCGATGCGGCGGTCGGTGTAGGTCTCCTCGCGATAGAGGGTAGTGGCATCCATGCGGAGCTCGAGCTCATCGGCCATCGTCGATAGTCCTCTCTTTCATCGAAAAGTCCGTCACGCGAGCTCGGCCCGCGCGCTCATGGCCACCGTGCCCTCGGGGGTCACGGCCCAGAGCTCGGCGCCGCGGCCGTCCGCGGTGGGGCGACCGCGCAGCTCGAAGGGCGCGGTATCGAAGAGCGGGGCGCGGGCCAGGGTCTCGTAGGTCAGGAACACGCGCCCCGGGTTCTGGTCGCGCGCGAAGTCGAGCAGGAGCGTGGAGGTGAGCGGGCCGTGGACTACCAAACCGGTGTATCCTTCGCGTTCCGTCGCCCAGGGCCGGTCGTAGTGGATACGGTGGCTGTTGAAGGTCAGCGCGGAGAAGCGAAACAGCAGCACCGGGTCCGGCGCGATCCGCCGCCGCCACGGGGCGTCGTCGGGCGCGAGCTCGCGGCGCGGCGCCTGGTTGCGCTCGCCCGCTCGGACCTCCTCGCGGAACACGGTGCGGCGCTCCTCCTCGATGGCCAGCGTCTCCCCGGTGAAGATGCGCTGGGTCACGGTGGCGAAGACCAGGGTGCCGGTGCCGCCCGTCTTGACCGAGATGTCGGCCAACTCGGTCTCCCGGCGCACGGTGTCGCCGATGCGCAGCGGACGGTGGAAGCGGAAGCGCTCGCCCGCGAACATGCGGCGGGGCAACGGCATCGGCGGGATCACCCCGGTGTCGCGCGGGCTGCCGTCGGGCCGGAGCGCCTCCGGCGCAAAGCGCGGGAGGAAGTAGAGCGACTGCCAGCCCGGCGGCAGCGGGTCGCCGGGCCGGAGCTCGGGCTCGTCCCGGCCGAAGGTCAGGCGCAGCAGGTTGGCGGGCGCCGCGGTGATCACGTCGCTGGCGCTCTCGCGCCGGCCGACGTGCGCCTTCAGGTCGTCGAGCGTGACGGTGCCCGGTGCCCCGACGGTTGTCATGCGCGCACCGGCGGGCGGCGGCGGTGCCAGTCCGTCGCCCGCTGATAGGCGTGGCCGGCGCGCAGCACGGTGGCCTCGTCGAAGGGCCGGCCCGAGATCTGGAAGGACAGCGGCAGCCCGGTGGAGGAGAAGCCGGTCGGCAGCGCCAGGGTGGGCAGCCCGGTGATGTTGAATGGGCCCATATTGCTCTTGGCGAACGGGAAGTCGGGATCGAGGACGACCTTGAACGCAGGAGCCGGGCCGAGCGCGGTGGGCGTGACCAGCACGTCCACCGACAGCAAGGCGCGCGCGGTGTCCTCGCGGATCTGGGAGCGCAGGCGCTGGGCCTGCACGTACTCGTCCGCCCGGAAGAGCCCGCCCGCCATCAGCTTCTCGCGCAGCACGTCGCCGTAGAGCTCCGGCCGTGTGCGCAGATCGCGCTCGTGGTAGGCGAAGGCCTCGGTGAGCATGATCACCATGAAGGACGGCGTGGCGTGGATGCTCGGGATGGCCACGTCCCGCACGGTGGCGCCGAGCCGCCCCAGCTCGCCCATCGCGCGCTCGAAGGCGGCCACCGTCTCCGGCTCCACCTGCTCGAAGAAGTAGTCGCGTACCACCCCGACCCGGAGGCCCTTGACGCCGCCCTCGAGGTTGGCCAGGTAGTCCGCGACCGGCTCGCGGGCGGAGGCCGGATCGGCCGGATCGTGGCCGGCCAACGCCTGCAGCATGAAAGCGCAGTCTTCCGCCGAGCGCGCCATGGGACCGGTGTGATCGAGGGTCCACGACAGCGTCACCACGCCCGCGCGGCTCACGCGCCCGTAGGTCGGCTTGAGCCCGGCGATGCCGCAGAAGGCGGCCGGGCCCCGGATGGACCCGCCGGTGTCGGAGCCGAGCGAGCCCACCGTCAGGCCGGCGGCCAGCGCCGCGCCGGAGCCGCTGCTCGACCCGCCCGGGATGTGATCGAGGTTCCACGGGTTGCGCGCGGGCGGGAAGCGGTGGCCCGGGAACTGGATGCCGAAGGCGAACTCGTGGGTGATCAGCTTGCCGAGCATGACCATCCCGGCCTGCTGCAGGCGCGCCACGCACGTGCAGTCGAAGTCGGGCACCCAGTCACCCAGCACCGCGGAGCCCGCGGTGGTGAGGATCCCCTTGGTCGCGTAGAGATCCTTGTAGGCGATCGGGATGCCGGTGAGCGGCCCCGCGTCGCCCCGCTTGAGCGCGGCCTCCGCGGCGCGCGCGTCGGCGAGCGCGCGCTCGGCAGTGACCGTCACGTAGGCGTTGAGACTCTTGTCGAGCGTCTCGATGCGGCGCAGCAGATCGGTGGTGTAGTCCACCGGGGAGAGCTCGCGGCGGCGGAAGAGGCCGCCCAGCTCCCGAATGCCCGCGTAGCAGAGCTCGTCGGCGCTCATGAGCCGCTCCCGCCCTTGGGATCGAAGATCACGGCCGGCTCCACCGTCCGCACCGTCCGGCTGTCCAGGGCGCGGATGGGCCGCAGCGCGTTGAGCAGGAAGCTGCGGACCAGGGAGAGGCGCGCCTCGGGGATCGAAAGGCCGGCGAGGCGCGCGCGCTCCTTCACCTCGTCCAGCGTGACGTCAGGGGGCTGCTCGGGCATGGGAGATCTCCTTGTCGGCGACGGGCCATAGAGTAGACGGCTCCGAGCGCGAGAGCAACCGATCCGGCCGGACCGGCCTTGACAGCGAGGCGGCCGATGACTTACACCCAGGCCCACAGGAGGAGTGACCCCATGCGCAAGAGCGCGGCAGCATCCCACCCGGTCGGCCGACGGCAGTTCCTGACCCTGAGCGCAGCGGGACTGGCCACCGCCGGCCTCCCGCGCGCCGCCCGCGCGCAGGGCAGGCGCAGTGGCGAGCTGGTGGCCGGGCTGTCCGAGCGCATGCTGACTCTCGATCCCGCCAACCACTACTCGATCTCCTCCACCTCGGTGCACCGGCACATGTTCGATCCGCTGGTGGACGTCACCAACGACTCGAAGTTCGTGCCCGCCCTGGCCGAGTCCTGGCGCGCGGTCAACAACCTCACGTGGCGATTCAATCTCAGGAAAAACGTCACCTTCCACGACGGCACTCCGTTCAACGCGGACAGTGTGCTCTTCACGCTCCGGCGCGTGAAGGACAACACCAAGCTCATCAAGTCCTTCGTCTACCAGGATATTGAATCGGTCGAGAAAGACGGTGATTTCGCGGTGATGGTGACCTCCAAGCGGCCGTTCGGGTCGCTGCCCGCGCATCTCACCATGCTCGGCATGCTGCCGTCCCACGCGGGGAAGAACGAGGACGCGTTCTTCCAGAAGCCGATCGGCACCGGGCCGTTCCGCTTCGTGTCGTGGACGCACGGCGATCACATCGTGCTCTCGGCCAACCCGAGCTACTGGAAGCCCGCCCAGCCCCGGGTCGAGAAGGTCACGTTCCGCTTCATCCCCGAGCTGTCCACGCGGGCGGCGGGCCTGCGCGCGGGCGAGATCCACGTGGTCGACCGCATCACCCCCGACCTGGTCGAGACGCTCAAGAACAGCCGCGGCGTGAAGGTGTTCGACGTGCCCGCGATCGAGGCCCAGCGCTGGATCTTCCAGCTCGCCAAGGAGCCGGTGAAGGACCAGCGGCTCCGGCAGGCGATCTCGCTCGCCATCGACCGGAACGTGATCATCAAGGATCTGCTGCTGGGCTACGGGCGGCCGGTGGACAGCCCCGTTCCGCCCGGCCTGATCGGCCACACCAGCCTGCCCGCCAAGCCCTACGATCCCGAGAAGGCGCGCCAGATCCTCAAGCAGGCCGGCTACACCAACGTGACGCTCGACTTCGTGCTCATGAAGGACCTCTACCCGAAGCAGCTCGAGATCACCCAGGCGGTGGCGGCGATGCTGGGCGAGGTGGGGATCAAGGTCAACATCAAGAATCTCGAGATCGCGACGGCCCGGGAGCACCGGAGCGCGGGGACGTACGACATGTTCTTCTCGGGCTGGGCCCACATGCCGCACGATCCGGACTGGTACTTCGGCCAGTGGTTCACCCGGGCGGGCTCCGAGAAGCTCACCCGCTACAACAACCCGCGCGTGGAGCAGCTCATCGCGGAGGGGCGCGTGCCCGATCCCAAGGTGCGCCAGGCCAAGTACGAGGAGCTGGAGCGTATCCTGTGGGACGAGGAGCCCGAGATCTGGCCCTACTACAGCGTCGCGATCTACGGGGTCAGCGATCGCCTGCGCAACTTCGAGCCGCGCCGGGACTACTACGTCCTGCTGAGTGACGTCGCGATCGTGTAGCCCGGGGCCGGGCCCCGCGCGGGCGGGCGGGCAACCGGGTGCGGCCCGGGACCCCTCGAAATGAGAGCGTACGCCCTCCGCCGGCTCGGCCAGGCGGCCCTGACGCTCCTCGGCGTCTCGGTCCTCGTGTTCGTCGTGCTCCGGGTCCTGCCCGGTGACCCCGCCAAGATGCTGCTCCCCGAGGGCGCGCCCCAGTCCGCGGTCGACGAGCTGAACCGGCATCTCGGCCTGCGCGAGCCGCTCCACGTCCAGTACGCGATCTTCATCCGGAGCGTGGTCCGCGGCGACTTCGGCCAGTCCTTCCAGTACCGGGCGCCCGCCCTCCGGGTCGTCACCGAGCGGCTCGCCGCCACCGTCCAGCTCGCGCTGGTCGCCATGTTCCTCACGGGAGCGGTCGGCGTCTCGCTCGGCATCGTGGCCGCGGTACGGCGGGGCACCCGTTACGACTTCGCGAGCACGCTCTTCGCGGTGCTCGGCCAGTCGCTGCCGAACTTCTGGCTCGGCATCATGCTGATCCTGCTCTTCGGGGTCGCGCTCCGCTGGCTGCCCACCTCCGGCTTCGAGAGCTGGCGGCATCTCATCCTGCCCGCGGTGACCCTGGCCGCCTTCCCCACCGCGCTCGTGGCCCGTCTCACCCGCTCCAGCATGCTCGAGATCCTCGGTCGCGACTACATCCGCACCGGTCGCGCCAAGGGCCTGGCCGAGCGCGCGGTGGTGCTCCGGCACGCGCTCCGCAACGCGGCGATCCCGGTGCTCACCGTGCTCGGGCTGCAGATCGGCACCCTGCTCGGCGGCGCGGTCATCACCGAATCGGTGTTCGCGTGGCCGGGCATGGGCAAGCTGGTGGTGGACGCGATCTTCTTTCGCGATTTCCCGGTGGTGCAGACCGTGCTGATCTTCTCGGCCACCATCTTCGTGCTGATCAACCTGCTGGTGGACCTGCTCTACACCGTGATCGATCCCCGGATCCGCTACTCGTGACGGACCGCGCACTCGAAGCCGCGCCCTCGACGTCTCACCATCGCCCCCTGAACGCGACCGCGATGATCGGCGGGCTCCTGCTCGCACTCACCGTTCTCGCGAGCGTGCTCGCCCCGGTGCTCTCCCCCGCCGACCCGGTGAAGCCGCAGTTCAGCCGGCGGCTCGCCCCGCCGTGGGGGCTCGGGGGCACGCCGGCGCACGTCCTGGGCACCGACAACCTCGGCCGGGACATCCTCGCGCGCCTGCTGCACGGCGGCCGGATCTCGCTCGCCCTCGCCGCGGTCTCGGTCCTCATCGCCGCCGCGGTGGGCATCGTGGTGGGCCTCGTGGCAGGCTCCGGAGGCGAGCGCGTCGACGGACTGTTCATGCGCCTGGCCGACGTCCAGCTCGCGCTGCCCGTCATCATGCTCGCGATCGCGATCGTCGCGGTGGTGGGCACGAGCCCGGCCGCGCTGGTAGGCGTGCTCGCGCTGAGCGGGTGGGTGCTCTACGCGCGGACGGTCCGCGCCAACGTGCTCACGATCCGCCGCCTCGAATACGTCGAGGCCGCGTACACCCTCGGCGCCAGCGACCTCCGGATCATCACCCGGCACATCCTGCCCAATACGCTGGCCCCGATCCTCGTGATCGGCTCGAGCCAGTTCGCCACGATGGTCCTGCTCGAGTCGGGGCTGAGCTTTCTCGGGATGGGGATCCAGGCGCCGCGGCCGTCGTGGGGGCTCATGCTCGCGGAGGGCCGCGACTATCTCTCGAACGCGTGGTGGCTCGCGACCGCGCCCGGGATGACGATCTCGCTCGTCGTCCTGGGGGCCAATCTGCTGGGCGACGGGCTGCGGGATCTCCTCGATCCGCGGCTCGGCTAGCCCCCCTCGCCCCTCACCCTGCCCTCTGCCCCGAGGGGAGAGGGATCAAGCGCGCATGAGGGGGGCGAAGCGCTCCATGCGCTCGAGGCTCTCGGGCAGGCTCTCGCTGCGGAAGTCGAAGATCAGCTCGCTCACCCCGAGCCGGGCGTAGGTGGCGATGTCGTCGGTGATCTCCTGCTGGCTGCCCGAGAACGGCCGCCGCTCGGCGCCGCCGTCCACCCCCTGGCCCGTGTCGTAGAGCGGCGCCTTGTAGGAGATGGTGAGCTTCGACGGATCCCGCTTCTCCGCCTCGGTGAGACGGTACAGCTCGTCGAGCGAGGCGCGCAGCTCGGCCGGCCGTAGCGGGACGGCCGGGTTCGCGCCCACCGGATGCCAGCCATCGCCGAGCCGCGCCACCCGGCGGAGCGCGACCTTGCTGTGGCCGCCCACCCAGATCGGCGGATGCGGCTTCTGCACCGGATGGGGCAGGCAGCGCACCGACTCGAAGCGGTAGAACTCGCCGCGGAACGAGGCCGGGTCCTGGGTCCACAGGGTCTTGAAGATACGCAGGTACTCGTCGCTCACCGCGCCGCGCCGGTCGAAAGACTGAGCCCCGAGCGCTTCGAACTCCTCGCGCAGCCAGCCCACTCCGACGCCCACCGTGACGCGCCCGCGCGAGAGCACGTCGATGGTGGCGAGCATCTTGGCGGTCACCACCGGGTTGCGGTGCGGCAGGATCATCACGCTGCTGATCAGGCGCAGCCCCCGCGACTTGCCTGCGACGAAGGCCATGAGCGAGAGCTGCTCGAGGGCGTCGCCCTGGCCGGGGAAGGCCCCGCTCACCGTGTAGGGATACTTCGACTGGATCGTGACCGGGAACACGATGTGATCGGCGATCACCACCGAGGAGAAGCCGAGCGACTCCCCGCGCTCGACCAGCGTCTCGAGCGCCTCGGGCGCGGCGGTGGCGCCTCGGGTGGGCAGGTAGAAGCCGAATCGCACGAGGGCGGCGCGCCTACTTGAAGTGCGTCATCACCTTCTTGGCCAGGAGGTCGATCTGGGCCGGATCGTCGGTCACCGGTCCCAGCACGAGGTACTTGAGCCCCGCCTTCACGAGGTCGTCGATCCGCGCGTTGATGTGATCGATCGACCCGATCATGTAGGACTCCTGCAGGTGCTCGTAGGTGCGGTGGGTGCCCATGGTCTTGATGAAGGGCGCCTTCGACGCGGCCACCGCCTTGGCGTGGCTCGGAGTGTCCACCAGGTGGATGAAGTTGCAGTGCCCGAAGGTGAGCTTCTTCGGATCCCGCCCGAGGCTCTTCGCGTGCTGCTGCAACAGCCCCCAGTCGCGCTTCACCCAGTCCTGGGTGCCCGAGCAGCGCGAGAGCCAGTGGCCCGCCTTCACGATGCGGTCCATCACGGTGGTGGCGATGACCGGCACGTCGTGCTCGCCGGGGTCCGGCACCCGAGAGCCGCCGGAGACCCAGATCTTCGGCATCTGCGGGGGCCGCGGGTCGATGGTGACGTCGTCGAAGTGGTAGAACTTCCCGTGGTAGCTCGCGTTCGGCTTGGTGAGCAGCAGGGTCACCGCCTCGATGATCTCGTCGGTCCGCTTGCCGCGCTCCTGGATGCGGGAGCCGGTCACCTCGTACTCGCGGGCGTACCAGCCGGGGCCCACCCCGAACACGTAGCGATTGTTCGAGAGGTGGCTGAGCGTCGAGATCTCCTTGGCCAGCAGCACCGGATGGCGCACCGGCAGCACCAGGATGCCGGTGGCGATGTCGACCTTCGAGGTCAGGGCCGCCGCGTAGGCGAGCGAGGAGAGCGGCTCGAGCCAGGCGTTGCCGTAGAGGCCGGGGGCGGACAGCAGGTGGTCGATCACCCACACGTCGATGCCGTACTTCTCGCACTTCACGATCGACTCGCGGATCCGCCGCATGTTCTTCGGATCCGTCTTCTTGCCGCTCCACGCGTAAGTGGGAATCCACGCCCCGAACTTGAGCCTGGCCATGAGGTCTCCTTTTCGCTCGCTCGCCGGGCAACACCCTAGGTGGGGGCGCCCGCGATGTCAAGGCCGCCGCGCCCGATGCTATACTCGGCGGGCTCGGCGGCTCCCATGCTCAGGAGGAAACGGCGTATGAGACTCGGACGGCGGTGGTCGGGTTTGACGGTGGCGGTCCTCCTCCTGCTGGTCGCGGGCGCAGGCCCGTCTCATAGTCAGCCCACCAACACTCTAGTAGTGGGCCTGGTGGCGGAGCCGGTGGCCCTCGACCCGGCCCAGGTCACCGATCTCAACTCGAATCGCGTGGGCCGGCGCGTGGTCGAGACGCTCGTCACCTTCCCCGACGAGAGCACGCAGGTCGTTCCCGGCCTCGCCGAGTCCTGGA
>DASQAL010000086.1:0-14016 GCA_035635775.1 Candidatus Acidiferrum sp. | reverse complement strand
CGTGACCACCAAGGTGGGCGCGCTCGAGCCGAAGGCCGACCTCCGGCGCCGCCTCGACGAGGCCTCGAAGTACATCGCGCTCGACCAGCTCTGCGTGAGCCCGCAGTGCGGCTTCTCCTCGACGCTCGAGGGCAACGAGGTCGCCGTCGAGGACCAGAAGGCGAAGCTCGCGCTCTGCGTCGAGCTGGCCCAGGAGGTCTGGGGCGGGCTCTAGCTCACGAACCGGCGCCCCACCCTCACCCCGACCCTCTCCCCCGCGAGGGGGCAGAGGGCAGGGTGAGGGGGCGGGTCAGTCTTCCGCGGGTAGCAGGACGCAGGCCTCGGCCGGCACCGCCACCGTGACCGGGTCGCCCGCGCGGGCGCGCGCCGGGGTGGGGCCGGCGACTCGCAGGACGACGTCGCTCTCCTCCAGCCCGATCTGGTAGTCCACCGTGTCGCCGAGGTAGCTCGCCCGCACCACGGTGCCCGCGAGGGTGTTCGCGCCGGTCGGCGCCGTCCGCGCGTCGGCCCGCGGCCCGAGCGCGATCAGGTGGGGCCGGATCGACACCACCGCCGGCGTGCCGGGGGTGAGGCCGTCGGCGGCCACCCGCAGCCGCAGGCGGCCCCGCGCGACGCTGCCCGCGCCGTCGGCCACCGCGTCGATCAGGTTGGTCTTGCCGATGAACTCGGCGACGAAGCGGGTACGCGGCCGCTCGAAGAGCTCCTGCGGCGCGCCGATCTGGACCACCCGCCCATTGCGGATCACCGCGGCCCGGTCCGAGATCACCATCGCCTCCGCCTGATCGTGGGTGACGTAGAGGGTGGTGATGCCGAAGCGCTCGTGCAGCCGGCGGATCTCGAAGCGCATCTCCTCGCGGAGGCTCGCATCGAGGTTGGAGAGCGGCTCGTCCAGCAGCAGGATCTCGGGCTCCACCACCAGGGCGCGCGCCACCGCCACCCGCTGCTGCTGGCCGCCCGACAGCTCGCCGGGATAGCGCGCGCCGTAGCCCGCGAGCTGCACCGCGCGGAGCATCTCGTCTACCCTATCGTTGCGCTGGGCGCGGGGAGTCTTGGCGAAGCGGAGCCCGTAGGCCACGTTCTGGGCCACCGTCATGTGTGGCCAGAGCGCGTAGCTCTGGAAGATCATCGCCATGCGCCGCCGCTCGGGCGGGATCACGGTGCCCGGGGAGGAGAGCACGCGCTCGCCGACGCGGATCTCCCCCGCGTCCGGCGCCATGAAGCCCGCCACCAGCCGCAGCGTCGTCGTCTTGCCGCAGCCGGAGGGGCCGAGCAGGGCGACCAGCTCGCCGGGCCGCACCGCGAGGTCGAGCCCGGCCACCGCCGCGACGTCCCCGAATCGCTTGGTGAGGCCGGTGATGGTGATCCCGGGCATGGGTTCAGCCCGAGCCGCCCGAAGGCCGCGCGCCCAGGACGTCGCGGCCGAGTAGGGCCTGCACGAGCCCCACGGTGGCGAAGGTCATCACGAGCATGAACACGCCCAGCACCGCGATGGCCCCGAACTGGCCTTCCTCCTTCAGGTCGAAGATCACCACCGACATGACCTTGGTGTTCGGGGTGAACAGGATGATGGAGGCCGACAGCTCGCGGATGACGCCGATGAAGACGAAGCACCAGGTGGCGATGATGCCGCTCTTGGCGAGCGGCGCGGTGATCTCGCGCAGCACCCGCAGCCGCCCCGCGCCCAGGATGCGGCCCGCCTCCTCCAGCTCGGGATGAATGCCCCGCAGGGTGGCGTCGGCCTGCGAGTAGCCGACCGGCATCTCCTTGGTCAGATAGGCGATGAAGAGGATCCACAGCGTGCCGTAGAGGAGGAAGGGCGGCCGGGTGTAGGCGACGAAGAGGGCCACCGCCAGCACCACGCCCGGGATGACCACCGGGGCCAGCGCGAGGAAGCCCAGCACCTGGTGGCCCACGATCAGTCGCCGGTTGGTGACGTAGGCGAGCAGGGTGGCGAGGCCCGCGCCCACGCAGGCGGTGAGCACGCCCAGCTCGAGGGTGTTGACGATCGCGGACTGGGTCGCGCCGTGCAGGAAGGTGAACGACCAGTTCTCGAGCGTGAAGTTCCCGCGGGTGAGCGGCTGGGCCCAGGCGCGGGCGAACGCGGTCTTCAGCAGGATGCCGTAGGGCAGGAACACCGCGCAGGCCAGCACCGCCAGGCAGCCCGCGAGCGCGGGATAGCGCCAGGCTCCGAGCCGGATCGGCCGCCGCTGCCCGCCCTTGCCGCCCACCGCGGCGTAGCCGCGCCGCCCCAGCAGCTTCTTCTGGACGAGCAGCAAGAGCGCGGTGGCCAGCAGCAGGGGGATCGAGAACGCGGCGGCGAGCTCGGCGCGGGGCGGGTACTGGAAGAACGACCACATCTGGGTGGTCACGGTGTGGAAGCCGGCGGGCAGCGCCAGGATGGCCGGCGAGCCGAAGAGGGCCAGGGCCTGCAGCACGGCCAGGATGAAGCCGCTCAGGATGGCGGGCAGCACCATCGGCAGCGTGATCGTGCGCGCCACCTGCAGGCGGCCCGCGCCCAGGATGGCGGCCGCGTCCTCGAGATCGGAGGCGATCAGGCCGAGCGTGTTGGCGATCATGATGTACACGTACGGGAACGTGTAGATCGCCACCACGAAGATCAGCCCCGGCATCGAGAAGATGTTCAGCAGCGGGGCCTCCGCGCCGGTGAGGCCGCGGTAGAGCTGGTTGAGATAGCCCGCGTTGGGGCCGGCGAGCATCACCCACGCGAAGGCCCCCAGGAAGGGCGGCGTCACGAACGACGCCATGATCAGGTTCTGGATGATCCGGCGCCCGGGCAGGTCGGTGCGGGCGGAGAGCCAGGCCATGGGCGCGCCGATCGCGAGGGCGACGATGCCGGACCAGAAGGCGAGCACCACCGTGTTCCAGAGCGCCTTCTGCAGCGGCGGATCTCCGAGCACGCGCGCGTAGTGGGCGAGGGTCAGGCCCTGCGGGCCGCTCACGCTGATGTAGGCGAGCCAGCCCATCGGCAGCAGGATCAGCATGACCAGCGCCGCCGCCGCGAGCAGCCAGATTGGCGCGGCGCGGTCGAGCCCTTCGAGGCGCCTCAGCCCGACCGATGCGGCGGTCCCGGCCATGACGGGGCGCGCTAGGCGCCGAAGAACTCCACGAAGCGCGTCTTGATCTCCTCGTTCCGCTTCTCGAGCTCCTCCGGATCCACCTGCAGGAGCTTGAGGTCCCCGAGCTTCGGCCGGTCCGCGGGGTACTTCACCTCCGGGTGCCCGGTGTAGAGGCCCTCGGTGTCGGCCAGGACCTGCTGGATCTCGCGGCTGAAGATGAAGTCGGTGAAGAGCCGGGCCGCGTTGGGATGTGGCGCGAAGCTGGTGATCGCGCTCGGGGAGACCACCAGGGGCACGCCCTCCCTGGGGAAGACGATCTCCACCGGATTGCCCTTCTTCTTGACCTGGTAGAAGTTGTAGTCGCCGCCGTTGACCGCGACCGGCCGCTCGCCGGAGGCCACGATGCCGGCGGGATCCACCGCCGACTGCACCAGCATCGGCTTGTTCTGGGCCAGGGCCTTGAAGTAGTCCCAGCCGTGCAGGTGCACGAGGGCCAGGACGTGGGTGGCGATCACCCCGCTGTAGCCGGGATGGGCGGTGACGAGCCGGCCGCGCCACTTGGGATCGAGCACGTCTTTCCAGGTGCGCGGCGCCTCCGCGGCGGTGATCTTCTGCGAGTTGTAGGCGATCACGTTGACGGTGGCGCGCAGGCCGTAGTGGAAGCCATCGCGGTCCTTGAAGCCGGGCGCGAAGCGGTCCACCCCCGCCGGGGTGTAGCGCATCAGCAGCTGCTTCTCCTTCAGCAGCACGTAGTGGCCGGCGTCGGAGGTGTGGACCACGTCCACATTTTTGATATTGGCCTGGAGCTCCTGCATCATCCGCTGCAGGATCCGCTGCGAGCCGGTGCGGTGCACCTCGACCTTCACGCCCGGATACGCGGTCTCGAAGAGCTTGGCCACCTTCTCCGAGCTCGTCAGGGCGAGCGAGGTGTACCAGACGACCTTGCCTTCCTTGCGCGCGGCCTCGAGCCGCGGGTCGGCCGCGGCCGCGGGGGCGGCGGAGACGATCAGGGCCGAGACGAGCAGGACGAGCGCGAGGCGGCAACCGGAGCGCGTCTGGGACGGGGAATATCTCATCACGACTCCTCTAGGCGGTGAGGGCGTCCATCAGGCCGGTGAGCCGCGGCTGCGCGGCGAGCGCGTCCACGTGCGCGACCACGCGCGCGGCCTGCGCGTCCGGGACGGCCTCCGCCGCGTTGGCGCGGAACTTGGCGGTGAGCTCCGCGCGCGTCATCGGGGCATCGGGCCCGCCGCGCGGGTGATCCTGCCGCTCTTCCAGCACGCGCCCGTCGGTCAGGCGTACCGCCACGTGGCCGATGAAGTGGCGCGGGTAGTCGATGGTCGGGTCGATGTCGTAGTAGACCTTCCCGGCCACGCGCCGGAGCGTCTCGTCCCGGACCGCCTCGTCGGTGAAGTCGGCGAGGGTGGCCCGGCCGTTGACGAGGATCGAGGCGAGCAGGTACGGCAGGCTGAACTTGGCCGCGTAGCCGTTCTGGGGCCGGTGCTTGGCCGCGAGCGGCTCCCACAGGCGCGGGATCGGGCCCTCCGCGGTGCGGCAGCGCACCTCGGCGATCTCCTCGGGGCGTGGCCGGTGGCGCTCCCGCAGCCGCAGTGCGCAGTCCATGTAGGGATGCGCGATGGAGCCGCAGGGGTAGGGCTTGAAGGTGAGGTTGGAGATCTCCCACGCCCGCCCCAGGCTCTCGAGCAGCGCCTCCAGCCGGGCCGCCTCGTGGCCGCCCGCGAAGGCCGCGTAGAACCCGTGCGCTCCCTCGAAGACCGTCTCCGGCCCGGTGAAGCCGGCGCGGGCGAGCAGGGTGGCGGTCACGCCCGCGTGGGCGGCCCAGCCGGGATGCAGGCGCTTGGTCCACGAGCCGTCGGCCAGGTACTCGATGATGCCGGAGGCCTGGCTGCCGCAGATGCCGAGGGCGTGGACGAGCTGGTCCTCGGTCAATCCATAGAGCCGGCCCGCCGCGGCGGCGGCCGCGAAGCTGCCGGTGAGCGCGGTGGGGTGGTAGTGCCGCGCGTGGAAGCGGCCGGGCACCGCGAGGCCTATCCGGCACATCACCTCCACCCCCACGATCATCGCCTCGAGCGCGGCGCGGCCGGAGGCCTCCACCGCCTCGCCCACCGCCAGGGCGGTGGTCACCGCCACGCAGCCGGTGTGGACGATGGCGTCCTCGCGCGTGTCGTCGAAATCGAGCCCGTGGGCCAGCGTGCCGTTGGCGAGCGCGGCGGCGGCGGCGCCGACCCGGGCCTTGCTGCCGATCACCACGCTCTCCGGCGCGCCCCCGAGCCGGCCCGCCGCCTCGGTGACCGCCCGGCCGAACGCCTGTCGAGAAGACGCCAGGCAGCTCCCGAGCGTATCCAGCGCCAGCAGGGTCGCCTGCGCGGAGACGGCGGGCGTCACCGCGTCGAGCGAGAAGCCGGACACGAATCGCGCGAAGCGCCGAGCGACCGAGAGGGACGAGGCGGGAGGCTGTGGCACGGCCGTCGGCTTGTTCTACTGAACGAGTCCGGGGATGTCAACGACGAAGTTCCGCCGCTCCGCGGCGGGCGGTGGCGGACGCCTCGCGAGCGCGCTATGATCCGGGCGCATGGACGAGACGGTGACCGCGCGTGTGACTGGTGTGGCGCAAGTCTTCGATCTGCACGCGCTGAAGGCCTTTGCCCCCGACAAGCGCGTCCGCAAGATGCTCTTCAAGACCGACCAGCTCTGGTCGGAGATCGCCTGCTACGAGCCGGGCCAGTCCACCGTGATGCACACCCACCCGAAGGAGGAGGAGGCGATCTTCGTGCTGGAGGGGACCGCCCACATGAGCATCGACGGCGAGGACGTGGTGGTGGAGGCGGGCTCCATCGTGAAGTTCCCCCGGAGCGTCATGCACGACGTCCGGAACCTGGGCCCCGAGCGCTGCGTCATCATGTTCCTCAAGGTCAACCCCAAGGTCCTCACCGCGAAGGCCGATGGGTAACGTCGAGCGCTGCGACAAGACCCTGCCGCTGAACGAGATGATCTTCTACGTCCGGCGGGACGCCGTGCTCCGCGCCCGCTGGCTCAGCGACCTCGAAGGGCTCGCCCGCGAGTTCGGCCTGAGCCGCGAGGAGTACGAGGCGGTGCGCGACAAGGACGTGCGGCGGCTCAACGAGATGGGGGTGCACCAGTACTACATCCCCCAGATCCTCCGGCTCTTCTACGGGGCCTCCGCCAACAGCAATAGCCACCCGGCGCTCGAAGCCTACCGGCGGGCCTACCCGGACGAGACCGCCGCCGCGGAGCGGCTCCTCGCCCGGCCGGCGCGGCGGGAGGGCCGAGGGGAGGGCTGAGAGGATGGCGCGCATCGTGGCCGCGATGGCGATGACGCACTCGCCCGGGCTCACCGGCTGGTTCGACCGGGCCCCCGAGGACCAGCAGATCGAGGCCCGGCGCGCCCTCGACGAGATGCGGGAGCGGCTGCGGGCCGCCCGGCCGGACGTAATTCTGTTATTCAGCAACGATCACCTGCTCAACTGGCCGATCAACAACACGCCGGAGTACGCGGTGGGGATCGGCCCCGAGCACGTGGGGCCCGCCGACTGGTACGACGAGTGGCTCGCGCTCGCGAAGTACCGGATCCCCGGCCATCCCGCGCTCGCCCGCTACCTGGTCAACGAGGGGGCGCGGCGGCGGCTCGCCTTCGCGTACCTGCGGGACATGCAGTTCGACGACGGCGTGTCGGTGCCGATGCACTATCTCAATCCCGAGGGCGATGTCTCATTGGTGCCGGTGACGATGAACTGCACGGTCCCGCCCATCCCGACGCCCGCGCGCGCCTACGAGGTCGGCACAACGCTCCGGGAGATGCTCCGCGACTATCCCGGTGCCGAGCGCGTCGCGGTGGTCGCCACCGGCGGGCTCTCGCACGAGCCGGGCGGCCCCCGCTACTTCTGGGTGGACGAGGAGTTCGACCGGTGGTTTCTCGGCCTGCTGAAGGAGGGCGATCACGCGGCCCTCCTGCGCGAGTGCACGCTCGAGCGCATGGAGGCCGCCGGCTCCGGCGGCACCGCGGAGCTGCTCGCCTGGATCCTCGCGCTCGCGTTCACGAGCGGGCCCGCCGAGGTGCTCGCCTACATGCCCGCGGTGGCCTGGCGGTCGGGTACCGGCATGGTGGTCTGGCCGGACGTCAAAAATTGACACCCAGCAAGCGTCCTCCTGTGGACGACCGGAGTGACACGTGAGAATCGTTCATCGGCGACCCCCCGCTAAGTCCAAGCCCCGCCTCACCCGCCCGGCTGGCGCTGTTCTTGCTGCATCTCGGTCCGGGGGACCGAGTGCAATGACGGTACAGACGGGGCAAGAATCGTCGGTGTTCCGCAAGCCGACCGCGCCGCCGCGCGACCGCGTCACCCAGCGGCGCGGGCCCGAGGCGCGGGGCGATCGGGCGCTCGTGATCCCCGTGCGGGTGGCCTCGTCCCTGTCGCGCACGGTGCGCGAGCAGCTCGCGTATCTCACGCCGGATCAGCAGCGCGCCTTCCTGTGGCGCTACCGGGCCCAGGCGAAGTCGCAGCTCGTCGCGCTCGCGTTCCTGCCCCTCGGCTGGCACTACCTCTACCTGCGCAAGCGCGGCCTCCAGGTCCTGTTCTGGCTCACCCTCGGGGGGCTCGCGGCGTGGTGGGTGCTGGACTTCTTCCGCATCCGCGGGCTCGTGCGCGACTACAACCGGCGCGTGGCGATGCACGTGATGCGGGCGCTCTGGGGGTAGCCGGCCGGTCCCGTCCGTCCCCATGGAGCCCGCCTTCACCCGGGTCGCCGGCTGCGATCTCTGTCGCGCCGCGCGCATCACCCCGTGGTTCCACGAAGACGACATCTGCTGGATCGCCGAGTGTGAGATCTGCGCGGTGCCCATGGTGGTCTGGCGCTACCACGGCACCGAGCCGCCCGCCGAGCATCTCACCCACATGCACGCGCGCCTGCGCGAGATCGCGACCCGGCAGCTCGGCGAGTGCTACATCGACGACCACATGCGGAACATCCCCGACCACTACCACGCCCACGGCCGGCCCAAGGGCGGGTTTTTTGGTCGAAGGGGGCCTTGAAGGCCCCCTCCGAGCCTCCCCGGAACCGATTGCGCCGGCCAAGCCGGCGCTCGAACGGGGGCTATGCGGACGCAGTCTTCCCACCATCCACCAGGAGACGAACATGGCAGAGAGCGAGCTGCACCGGAAGGGAAGCGAGATCCGCCGCAAGCTGCTGGGCGACAAGTACGTGGAGCGCGTGAACGCGACCACCTACCAGGACCCGATCATGCGCACGTTCATCGACGTGGCCACCGAGAACGTCTTCGGCGCGCTCTGGACGCGGCCGGGCCTCGATCTCAAGACGCGCACGCTCGTGTGCGTGGTCTCCGACGCCGCCACCGGCCGCGAGCCCGAGCTGCGCATCCACCTCCGCATGGCGCTGCGCCAGGGCTGGACCGAGACCGAGCTGATCGAGACCCTGATCCACCTGTCTGGCTACGTGGGCGTGCCCATCATCCGCGAGGCCATGATCGCGGCGCGCGAGGTGTTCGCGGAGGTCAAGACCGAGGGCTGAGGGTCAGCCCGGGGCCACGCCCGGCAGCTCCACCCAGAACGTGCTGCCGGCGCCTTCCGTGCTCTCCACGCCGATGCGGCCGGCGTGGGCCTCCACGATGCTCCGGGTGATGGCCAGGCCGAGCCCGGTGCCCGAGATGCCCTTGGTGGCGTCGTTCGCCACCCGGTAGAACTTGTCGAAGACGTGCGGCAGGTCCCGGGCGGGGATGCCGATGCCGTTGTCGATTACCCGGATGCGCACCGGGCGGATCCGCACCGGGCCCTCGGTGGCTTCCGGCGTCTCCACCGTGACGCGTACGCGGCCGCCGTCGCGGGTGTACTTGATCGCGTTGCCGATCAGGTTCGTCAGCACCTGCTGCAGGCGGGCGCGCACCCCGCGGACCGCCGCCGCGGGCGGCCCCTCGACCCCGACCGCGATGTGCTTGCCTTCCGCCGGCGTGGCGAGCGCCTTCACCACGTCCGCGATCAGAGGCACCAGGTCGACGGGCTCGCCGGCCCCCTCGAGGCCGGCCTCGATCTTGCCGAGGTCCAGGAGGTCGGTCACGAGCTCCGTCATGTTCTTCGCGCTGCGCAAGATGCGCTCGCACCGCTCGCGGTAGGCCTGCTCGCCGCCCGGCGCGGGCATCGCCTTCATCAGCAGCTCCGCGGTCATGGCGATCGCCATGATCGGGCTCTTCAGATCGTGCGAGACGGTGTTGACGAAATCGGTCTTCATCTGCTCGAGCTCTTTCAGCAGCGTGATGTCCCGGAGGATCGCGGCCAGGCCGACCGGCTCGCCGTACTCGGTGGTCACGACGATGAGGCTGGCCTGGGCGGTGCGCCCGTCGGGCAGCGGCAGCTCCGCGATGCCCGGCCGTCCGGCCTCGAGGAGCCGGCGGAGCGGCTCGTGGGGGACCGCCTCCGCGAACGGGCGGCCGGTCATGGTCTCCGGGGCCGCGCCCAGCATGGCGCGCACCGCCGGATTGGCGAGGAGCACGACGCCGTCCTGGCCGACCATGACCACCGCGTCGGCGGTGCTGGTCAGCACCGCGGCCAGCGTGCCGCGCTCGTCGGCCAGGGCCTGGTAGGCGCGACAGGTCTCGAGCCCACCCGAGAGGCCGGCCGCCACGAGCGTGCCGATCTGGAGATCGTCGAAGGTGTAGGGCGCGGAGCGGCGGGCGAAGAGCAGCGCGCCCAGGACCTGGAGGCCGCGGCGCACCGGCACGGTGAGCGCGGCCCGTAGCCCCGCCCGGACCAGCACGCCGTCGAGATCGGGCGCGGCGTCCGGGATCGTGTCGAGCTCCGCCACCAGGTAGGCGCGTCCGGTGCGGATGGTCCGCCCCGGGAGCCCCTCGTCCTTGCCGAAGACCCGGCCCGCCACCGCCTCGCCCGAGAGGCCGGAGAGCGAGTGCACCAGGTAGCCCTGCTGCTCGGCGTCTTCCAGGCAGACGGCCAGGTAGTCGTGCGGGACCACGGCCTGCGCCTGCTCCGCGAGCGTCTGGAAGAGGTGGGTCGGGACGGGTGAGCCCGATAGCCCGATGAGCATCTCGCCGACCCGCCGCAGCCGGCCGGCGAGATTCGGGGGCGACTCCAGGGCGTCCGACGCCATGCCGCCTAGCGGCCCTCCATGATCTCCCGCATCCGTCTGAAGGTCAGGATACGCCGCCGGTTCGCCTCCGGCATGTTCTCGAGATCCACCGGCTGCGTCACCGTGAGGCCGTAGGCCTCGTAGGTGGGGATGTCGCCCTCGGCCAGGCCCGCGGTCGCCCGCTTCCGCTCGAAGGCCGCCGCCACGTGGGGGGCGAGCGCTTCCGCCTTGCGGGCCGCGCGCGCGGCCTCGCGCTCCTTGAACTCCGGCATCACGGAGGCCGCGAATAGCTCGAGCGACTCGCAGATGTGCTCGTGGCGGTTCTTGCCGCCCTGCTGGATGAAGATGGTCTGGTCCACCCCGTAGTCCTCGAAGGCCCGCAGGGCTCCACTGAGCTCCTCGGGGGTGCCGATGCACCCGGTGCCGCCGCCGAGGATTCCCAGGTCCAGCTCCGCGCGGACCGCCTCGTACTTGGCCCAGATGTCGGTGCGGCCCGGCCGGTGCGTGCCGAAGACGTAGTGGTGCCCGAGGGCGAACTGGAAGAAGCGGAACCCGTCGGTGCCGCGCCGCCGGGCTTCTTCCCCATCCGGATGGCATGAAAAACCAGTGACCATTGCGATGTTGGGATTCACCGCGTGGCCGATGGGCACGCACTCGCGCTTGAATGTTTCATAGTAGTCGTCGACCCAGTGCTTCGCCTCGGCCGGGTCGATGAAGGCGAAGGTGAGCGCGCCCATGCCGAGCTGGGCGGCCAGGTGGATGGTCTCCCGGTTCGAGCACGCCACCCAGAGCGGCGGGTGCGGCTTCTGCACCGGCTTGGGGACCACGTTGCGGACCGGCATCGAGAAGTACTTGCCCTGGTAGCCCGGGTAGGGATCCAGCGCGAGCATGTTCGCCACCTGCTCGGTGGTCTCGCGCCACATGGCGCGGCGCTCGGCGGGGGTGACCCCGAAGCCCTCCAGCTCGGCGCGCGACGCCGACTCCCCGGTGCCCCACTCCACCCGGCCGTTGGAGACGAGGTCGAGGGTGGCCAGCCGCTCCGCGACGCGCGCCGGGTGATTGTAGCCGGGGGGCATCAGGACGATGCCGTGCCCGAGGCGGATCCGCCGCGTGCGCTGCGACGCGGCGGCCAGGAACACCTCGGGCGCCGAGGAGTGCGAGTACTCCTCGAGGAAGTGGTGCTCGACTTCCCAGGCGTAGTCGATGCCGAGCCGGTCGGCCAGCTCGACCTGCGCGAGCGCGTCCTGGAAGAGACGCTGCTCGCTGCCGTCCTCCCAGGGGCGCGGTAGCTGGTGCTCGTAGAAGACGCCGAATCGCATGCTCGCTCCTTTCGCGCCGACGTGGCGGCGCCGGGGCGCCGCCATCGTAGCGCAGGAAGCGGGCAGGAGAGGGGAAGAACGCGGGGACGGCTACGGGGCTATGGAGCCTGGCCGGTAGGCGCGGTCGGGTCGGGCATGGGCGGCGGCGCGTCCAGCGTATGCATGGCCGCCGGCATGGGCGACCAGGTGCGCCCGCTCGGCCGCTGCTCCAGGTCGTGCAGCACGAGCTGGGATGGCCGCTCCCACGCCCGGGAGGCGGACACCGAGACCATGGTCGGGCGCGCGGGGGTCGGGCGCGCGGACGACGGGCTCACCATGTAGGCCTTCGGCAGCGGGCGCGGGGTGCGCGAGACCCACTGCGGGGCCGGGATCGGCTTGGCCAGGACCGCCTCCGCGCCGTTCTTGTCGCCCATCTTGCGGAGCACGCGCGCCACGAAGCGGCGCGTCTCCGGGAAGGGTGGGATGCCGCGATGGCGCACGACGTGCTGCTCGCCCGCGTTGTAGGCGGCCAGCGCGAGCGGCAGGTCACCCTTGAAGGTGTCGAGCATGGCGCGCAGGTGGCTGGCGCCTGCGTCGATGTTCTCGTCGGGGTCGTGGGGATCCCGGACGCCGATGAGGGAGGCGGTCGCGGGCATGAGCTGCATGAGGCCCCGGGCTCCCTTCTGGGAGACCGCGGCGTGATCGAAGTTGGACTCCACCGAGATCACCGCGGTGATGAGCTCTTCGGACAGGCGGTGGCGCTGCGCGGCCGCCTTGATGTGGTCGGGGATGGCCGCGAGATCGTACTGGGGCGGCGCCGGCTCGTCGCGCTCGGCGGCGGGCAGGGTCAGCGAGGCGGTGCGCTCGATCACGTCCGACAGCGTCCACGGTGTTCCCACCGCGAACAGCACGGCGAGCGCGAGCGCGGCACCCAACGAAGGCAGCGGCGCGAGCCACCGCATGCGCTCCCACTCCGGAAAGAGCGGAAGCTGGCGGCGATCCGCGTCGAAATATCGGCTCCAAGTCCTAGTCAGCATGGTGACCATTCGCACACCTCCAGATGGTCAAGAGGTATGCGAGGGGGGTGCCAAGGAGGGAGGGGCCTTTGGCCTTTGTTTCCGACTACTTGAGGGGTGTGGTCGGGGTACCACAGCGCCCCTGGGGCCACCTGTCAGACGCCCCAGTCACCCCGCTGACAGTGCTAACTTTTCGTGATCTGGGAGATCCCCGGCAAGCGGCCCAGAAAGTTGCCGGCGACCCCGCCGTCGACGACGAGATCGTGGCCGTTGACGTAGCGCGCGTCGGGCCCGAGCAGGAACGCGATGACGTCGGCCATGTCCTCCGGCGTGGCCACGCGCCCGAGCGGCACCAGCGCGTCGCGCGCGGCGGCGACGGACTGATCCTGGTACACCTTCTCCGTCATTCCCGTGCGCACCATGCCGGGCGAGAGGCTGTTGACGCGGATACCATCGCGCCCGAACTCCTGGGCGAGCACCTGAACGAGCATGATGAGCGCGGCCTTGCTCGGCCCGTAGGGACCCAGGTTCGCGTGCGCGTTGCGGCCGGACATGGACGCCACCGCCACGATCGCTCCGCGCGAGGCGGCGAGCGCGTCGTGGGCCGCCTTGGCGAGGAGCCACGTCGCGCGCGTGTTCACCGCGAACATCCGGTCCCAGTCCTCGACCGCGTACTGCGCGAGCGGGCCCGGCCGGTTGACGCCCGCATTGCTGACCACGCCGTCGAGCCCGCCGAAGCGCGCGATCGCCTCCCCGACCATGCGCATCGGCGCATCCGCCGTCGCCATGTCGCCGGAGAGCGGCAGGGCCGCCGCCCCGAGATTGCTCAGCTCCTTCACCAGCGAGTCGAGCGCGGGCGAGGGCCCGAGATCCACCGCCGCGATCTGCGCCTTGCGTCCCGCCGCCTGCGCGTCGCGCGCCAGGCGCAGACACGTGGCCCGGCCGATCCCGCTCGCCGCTCCCGTGACCAGCGCGCGCACGGGCTCAGGCCCCCGTGAACGTCTTGCCTTCGGTGGCGAGCCGGTTCAAGAGGGGAGCCGGCTTCCAGACGTCGCCCTGCGTCTTCTGCCACTCCTGCATCCGGTCGCGGACGGTCTTGAGCCCGACCTGGTCCGCCCAGAACATCGGGCCGCCCCGGTAGACCGGCCAGCCGTAGCCGTAGACCCAGATCACGTCGATGTCGCTCGCGCGGATCGCGATCTTCTCCTCGAGGATCTTGGCCCCCTCGTTCACCATCGGATAGAGGAGCCGCGCGAGGATCTCGTCGTCTGCGATCTTGCGCCGGCTGATGCCCATCTCGCTCGCCACCTCGACGATGATCTTCTCCACGTCCGAGTCGGGAATCGGGGTGCGGTCACCCTTCTCGTAGCGGAAGTAGCCCGCGCCGGTCTTCTGGCCGAAGCGGCCCAGCTCGCAGATGCGATCCGCCACCGCCGACTTCACGCCCTTGCCCTTGCGGATCCGCCAGCCCACGTCGAGGCCGGCCAGATC
>DASQAL010000085.1:0-16416 GCA_035635775.1 Candidatus Acidiferrum sp. | reverse complement strand
CGCGCTCGAGGCTCTCGGTGAACGCCTTGCGCGCGCGCGGCTGGAAT
This sequence comes from Candidatus Acidiferrum sp., assembly GCA_035635775.1. Lineage (GTDB taxonomy): Bacteria > Methylomirabilota > Methylomirabilia > Rokubacteriales > CSP1-6 > CAMLFJ01. The sequence goes on along the minus strand of DASQAL010000085.1, from coordinate 16,369 downwards.
GCGCCCATCTTGAGGTTGTCCGCCACGGTGAGCAGCGGGAAGATGCGGCGGCCCTCCGGAACGTGGGCGATGCCGTGGCTCACGATCTCGTGCGCCTTCCGTCCGGCCAGCGAGTCGCGCTCGAAGACGAGCTCGCCCGTGCGCGCGGCGACGAGCCCCGAGATCACGCGCATGAGCGTGGTCTTGCCGCTTCCGTTCGGCCCCACCACGGCGACGGCCTCGCCCGCCTCGACCCGGAGCGTGACGTCCCAGAGAGCGGTGAAGTGACCGTAGCCCGCCGTGACCCGCCGGAGCTCGAGCATGCTCACGGGACGACTCTCATGCGAGCACGATCTTCTCGCCGAGGTAGGCCTCGACCACGCGCGGATCCTCGGCGACGTCGAGCGGTGTCCCCTCGGCGATCTTCTCCCCGTGGTCGAGCACCACGACGCGGTCCACGACGCGCATGAGCGTCGCCATGATGTGCTCGACCCAGACGATCGTGATGCCGAGCTCGCCCCTGATCCGCTTGAGCATCTCGGCGGCGGTGGCCATCTCCGTGGAGTCGAGGCCGCCGAGGCTCTCGTCGGCCAGCAAGAGCCTCGGGCTCGTGGCGAGCGCCCGCGCCAGCTCGAGCTTCTTGAGCCCGCCCGCGCCCAGCGTCGCGGTGGTGGCGTCCGGATCGGTGGGCAGGCCTACCAGGGTAAGGATGTCCTGTGCATGGTCGCGCGCCTCGGCTTCCGTGTTGCGCTGGGCGGCGCCGAAGTGGGCGGCCACCGCCACATTTTCCAAGATTGTGAGCTTGCGGAAGGGACGGGGGATCTGAAACGTGCGCGCGAGCCCGCGGTGGCAGACCGCGTCGGGCGTGAGGCCGGCGATGTCGTGGTCCTTGAAGCGGATGGAGCCCGACGTCGGCAGCAGCGCGCCCGAGATGCAGTTGAAGCAGGTGGTCTTGCCGGAGCCGTTGGGCCCGATGAGGCCCAGGATCTCGCCCTGCTTCACCTCGAAGGAGACGGCGTTCAGCGCGATGAAGCCGCCGAACTGCTTGGTGAGCCGGCTGATGGTGAGCACGAGGGGAGCCGGCGAGGCGGGGGCGACGGCCCCCGCCTCGCCGCCTGAGATCAGGCTAGCGTGCCGCCCAGGGGGACGAGGCGGGCAGCACGACGGGCGCGTTGGGCGTGGCGATGACCTTGGGCCACACGTGACGGAACTGGCCGTCGACCACCTGGTAGACCGCGGCGATCGCGCGCTCGTTCTGGCCGCGCATCGGGTTGCCCTCGCCGAGGAACTTCACGCCGTAGCCCTGCATGGTGCCGCCCTCGGGGATGTCCGTCTCCCGGGCGGCCTTGGCGAGAGCCTCGGGGGAGAAGCCGCCATGCTTCTGGATGGCGCGGGGTAGCACGTCGTTGAGCAGGACCCACATGTTGTTGAAGCCCATGGAGACGTGCGGCGCGATGTTGTTGACCGGGATGTTCGGCTCGAAGGCCTTGTAGCGCTTCACCATCTCCTGGGTCAGGTCGGCCACACCCGGCTTCAGGCTCTTGGCGTCGATGAGCTGGGAAGCGGGCGGGTCCGCGGTGTGGAAGCCCTCGATCTCGTTGCCGAAGGCCTCCTTCAGCTTGTCGAGCTGGCTGTGCCCGGCTCCGTGGCCCATGTAGGCCTTCACGCGCAGGCCCTGCTCCTTGGCCTGCCGGAGGAACAGGTTGATGTCGGGGTTGTAGCCGGTGTGGAACAGCACGTCCGGCCGCGCCGCCCGCAGCTTGGTCACGAGCGAGGAGAGGTCGGCGGCCTGCGCGGAGTAACCTTCCTTCAGCACGATCTGCATGCCCTGCTTCTTGCCCTGGGACTCATTCGCGGCGGCGACGCCCGCGCCGTAGGGCCCGTCCTCGTAGATGATCGCGATGCGCACGTCCTTGGCCGGCTTCTTCAGCTTGTCCGCCGAGTAGGCCGCGATGTAGTCCACGCTGCCGACGCCGAAGAGGCTGCCGTTGGGCTGGGGGCGGAAGGTGTACTGGAGGTTGCGATCCTTCAGCACCGCGTCCGCGATGGCGGTGGTGATCCACAGGAACTTCTTCTGCTTGTCCACCCGCTCTGCGATCGGGACCGCGTGGGCGCTCGAGTAGACGCCGGCCAGGATGTCCACCTTCTCGACGTTCAGCAGCCGCTCGGCCTCGTTGATGGCCACGTCGGCCTTGGACTGGCTGTCGCCGTCCACCTGGACGATCTTGTACTTGCCGAGCACGCCGCCCTTCTCGTTGATGTAGTCGATCATCATCTTCGCGCCGCGCCAGCAGTTGAGCGAGCCGGCGGCGGAGAAGGGGCCGGAGTGGTCGTAGAGGGTGCCGATCTTGATGGTCTGGGCCTGGGCCGCCACCGGCGCCGCGGATACCGCGAGCAGCGCGATCGCGGCGATCGCGGTCAAGACTGATTGGATGCGGGGGAACTTCATGGATGCCTCCTCATTAAGGCTCGAGTTCTCGGACGGCGAGAGAAAAGTGCTCAACCCTAGCACGCCCCCGCACGGCCGGTCAACGCGATCAGGCCCGGCGGGCCTCGACGAGCCACTCGAGCTCCCGCCGGCGCTCGGCGGAGCGGTCCGGTGGCCCGGCCCGCAGCACGGTGAAGCGGCCCCCGAGGGCCCGGTCGATGTCGCCGCGCGAGATGGGAAACGGCGGGCCGTCGCCACCCTCGCGGAGCGGGAAGAAGCAGGCGAGCAGGAGCCCGCCCGGCCGCAGGATCGTGTGGAGCACGCGGACGTACTCCTCCCGGCGGGCGGGATCGATGGCGCAGAAGCACGTGTACTCCCACACCCCGTCGAACGCCCCCGCGTAGTCTTGACCCAGCGTGAACACGTCACGCTGCTCCACCACCACGTCGACCCCATCGCGAGCCGCCAACCGCCGCGCCTCAACCACCGCGGCATCGGCAAAATCGAATGCGGTGACCCGGTACCCGCGGCCGGCCAAGAGCCGCGCATCATGACCACGCCCAGCGCCAGGAACCGCAACGCGAGCCCGAGCAGAACTAAACCGCCCAGAAGCCAGCCAGTCCTCCAAAGCCGGCGCGGGCCCGCCGAGGTCCCAGCCGTCCTGGCCGCCCGCGTAGAGGCCGTCCCAGAAGCCGGCCGTGCTCACGGCTGGGCGATGCGGCTCCACTCGAGTCCCTGGAAGTCGGGGATGGTCCGCTCGGCGCCGGCGGCGACCAGCTCGGCGTCGGTGTGCGCGGTGGTGACGCCGATGACCCGCATGCCCGCGCTCCGCGCCGCCTGCACGCCGACGAGCGCGTCCTCGAACACCACGCAGGCCGCCGGCGCGGCACGGAGCCGGCGGGCCGCCTGCGTCCACACCTCCGGATCGGGCTTGCCCAGCATGACGTCGTCGGAGGTCACCACGACGTCGAAGTAACGCAGGAGCCCCAGGTCGTCGAGCAGGCGCTCGGCATCCCAGCGCGAGGCGGAGGTGCCGACGGCCCGCGGGACGCCGAGGCGGGCCAGCGACTCGAGGAACTGAGGCACGCCCGGCACCGGCTCGAGCCCGGCCTGCGCCCGCTCCTGGTAGAGGTCGCGCTTGCGCCGGGCCAGGCGGCGGGCCTCCGCCCCGCTCATGCGACGGCCCAGCAGCAGCGGGATGGCCTCCTCGCTCGGACGGCCGATCGTCAGTCGCCAGTGCTCGGGATCGGCGGGCTCGGTACCCAGCTCGGCGAGCAGCGCGCGCCACGCATGCCGATGGTGCGCCCCACTGTCGATCAGCACCCCATCCATATCGAAGATCGCGCTAGTGGTCACCGATCAGAACTTCCCGAGGCGACCCGCTGGGGGCGGACAGTCGGATCCGCCCCTCTATTAAATGCGGGGGCCCAGACATGGCCCCCGCACTCCCCCAGTCGGCGGACAACCGTTTGAGAAGCCTCGATCACTTCAAGCGGTACAGCGGCGCGAGCAGGTGAAACGTCTCCCGCGCCGCCCGCGCGTACTCGCGCGGCTTCCACTTGGCGGCTTCCTCCGCGGCGATGCAGCGGCCGAGGACGAACTGGCCATCGCGCGTGCGCAGGAGCTCGTCGCCGAGCCGCGCCACCGCGTCGGCGGGCAGGTCGGTGAGGATGGCCGACGGGGCCTCGTCGTGCTCGTCCTTGAACCAGCCCAGGCCCTTGGCCCGGCGGAGCACGGGGACGAGCTGGCGCGTGTGCCGCTTCCAGGCGCCGATCCAGCGCTTCTTCTGCGCGTGCTCGGGGCCGGCCTCGAACAGGAAGCGCACCCCGGTCCGCGAGACCGCGACCTTGAAGTGGCAGTGCTTCTTGTAGCCGCGCCGGTCGAGGGCGAAGGCCACCCAGGTGTCGTCGGGCGGGCTCACGGTCCGCCGCGCGTGCTTGGCCACGTGCGCGAAGGCCGCGGCGCCGCCGATGCGCGCCACGTCGGGCAGCAGCTCCCGCCCCACCGCCTCCAGCTTGGGGCGGATGCGGGCCTTGATCGCCTCCATGCGGGGCTTGAAACCGGGAATATCGAACACCTTGAAGTCGGACGGCGTGAAGCCGCTGAACGACATGCTGGGCCTCCTTCTACTCCGGCTCGTACACGGTGTCGGGATCGAGCGGGAAGATGGGGCGCCGGACGCGCCGGTACTCGAAACGCGCGAGGTTGGACGACGATAGCCCCGGCGCGTCCACCTCGATGATCTCCTTCGCGATCGGCTCGAAGGCCGCGCGGTAGTGGATGGTGGACTTCACGACCAGAATCTTCTCCATGAGGGGGTCGATCCCGACGAATCGGATCATCTCCGGGTCGAGGGTTTGCCGCCGGTTAGTGATGAGTATCACTTTCACGTCGTCGACGTCCAGCACCGCGGTGGGCCCGAGCCGGCCGGCCAGCCCGTTCATCATGGGCCCGCGGTAGGTGAAGCGTCCGTCGGAGAGCGTGCGCACCGTGCCGGTCACCGAGAGCGGCGCGCCGTGGCGGTGGTCCACCTTGCCCCCGACGTCGAGCGTGATGCGGGCGCCCACCCCCGCCTTCACGCACTGCTGCACCGCCGCTCCGTCCCAGAGGCAGGCCACCGTCGTGTTGCGCGCGCCCACCCGCAGCAGCTCGCGCAGGATCTCGGTGCCGTCGCCCGCCGCGCCGCCGCCCATATTGTCGGCCATGTCGGTGAGCAGGATGGGCCGGCCGTCGGCGGCGAGCGCTCGGGCCACCGCGTCCTTCACCGGCAGCGCGGTGTGGATGAACTCGCGCCGGTGATCCCAGGCGACCCGCGCGAGCCGGGCGGCCAGCCGCTCGGCCAGCACCTGGTCGTTGTCGGTGACGACGTAGACGCCGAGGCCCGCGTCGGGAATGTCGGCGAGCGGGAAGCCGGCGAAGACGGAGATCGAGATGACCTTCGGGTCCTTCTCCATCTCGTCGGCCAGATCGTAGAGCCGCCGCATCGGCCCGCGCGCGGTCCCCTGGTTGCCCAGCGGCGGCAGCAACGGCGGCTTGCGCCAGGCCGCGGTCGGCCGGATGCGCCGGCCGATCAGCTGCGCGAGGCGCTCCATCGCTTCCACCCCGCGCTCGGCCATGTCCACGTGCGGGTAGGTCTTGTAGCCGTGCAGCAGGTCGGCCTTGCCGATCATGTCCTGGCCCAGGTTGCCGTGGAAGTCGAGGGTCACCACGATCGGTACGTCGGAGCCCACCACCTGGCGCACCGCCGCGATGACGTCGCCCTCGCCGTCGTCCACCCCCTCCGGCACCATCGCCCCGTGCAGGTCGAGGAGCACCCCGTCGAGCCGGCCCGCGATCGTGAGATCGGCGAGCAGGCGCTGCTTGACGTGCTCGTAGATGTCGCGGGTGACGCGACCCGCCGGCGAGGCGGACGCCGCCACCGAGGGGACGAGGGTGGCGCCCAGGCGGTCCGCCGCCGCGATCATGCCGCCCAGGCACGTCCCGGTGCCGCGGAAGGTCTCGACGATCTCGCCCCCGTAGCGCAGGTCGTGCGCCTCGAACTGCGCGCGGTCGGTGGGGACATTGCTGAACGTATTGGTCTCGTGCGACAGCATCGCCAGGAAGATTCTCACGCGGCTCTCCGGTAGAATGGCGCCCCAGAGGAAAGGAGCAAGCTATGGCCGATGCGTCGTGCTTTCACAACCTGAAGGAGGGCGGCATCCCGCGGCAGCTCGCGGAGGGGTTGAGCGCCCGCGTGTTCCCCGGCGAGCACCTCATGCTCTCGGTGGTGGAGATCCAGCCCGGCTCGGTGTCGCCGGTACACTCGCACGCCAACGAGCAGTGGGGGGTGTGCCTCGAGGGCGAGTGGATCCGGATCCAGGACGGCGTCGAGCATCCCGTCAAGGCGGGCGACTTCTGGCAGACGCCGCCCCACGTGCCGCACGGCGGCCGCGCCACCGACAAGCGGGCGGTGGTCCTCGATATCTTTTCCCCGCCGCGAGAGGAGTACAAGAAGGCCGGGTCCGGCTACAAGTAGTCGTCTCCCTCTCCCTTTCAGGGAGAGGGTTGGGGTGAGGGTTCCCGGTGTCGGGGGCTGCCCCTCACCCTGCCCCTCTCCCCAGAGGGGAGAGGGGAGAGAATCTCCCCTCATAGCTTCATGTGGGGGTCGAGCCAGTCGCGGAGCGCGTTGCCCATGAGGTTGATGACGAGCGTGGTGACGAAGATCGCGGCGCCCGGGAAGGCGGCGATCCACCACGAGTTGAGCATGTAGACCCGGCCTTCCCCGAGCATGTTGCCCCACGCCGGGGTCGGGGGCTGCACGCCCAGGCCGAGGAAGGACAGGAACGACTCGAGGATGATGACCTGCGCGATCTGCAGGGTGGCGACCACGGTGATCGCCGAGACCAGGTTGGGGAGGATCTGTCCGAAGATGATGCGCGCGTGGCTCATGCCGAGCGCTCGACCGGCGACCACGAACTCGCGCTCGCGGAGGGCCATGGTCTCGGCCCGGATCACCCGCGCGTAGATCGGCCACCCGGCGACCCCCAGGACGAAGATCATGTTGAGCAGGCTGGGGCCGAGCACGGCGATCACCGCCAGGGCCAGCAGCACGAACGGGAACGTCAGCATGACGTTGATGAGCGTCATGATGATCCAGTCGATCTTCGACCCGAAGTAGCCCGCCGCGAGCCCCAGCAGCACTCCGATGGTCGAGGAGATCGCCACCGCGGTCACCCCGATCAGGAGCGAGACGCGGCCCCCGTAGATCATGCGCGAGAGGAGATCGCGCCCGATCTGATCGGTGCCGAGCCAGTGGTCGGTCTTGCCGCCCTCCATCCACGCGGGCGGCCCGAGCCGGTGCTGGATGTCCACCTCCACCGGGCTGTAGGGCGCGAGCCACGGCGCGGCGAGGGTGACGAGGACGATCAGGAGCAGGACCAGCGCGGCGGCCAGGCCCCACTTGAGCCGCCAGAGTCGGCGCAGCGATCGGCGGCCCGCGGTCGGGCCCGTGATCGGCGCGTTCGCGCGCTCCAGCGCGACGTCGCCGGCCCGCACCGCGCTCACGTGCCCACCCGGATGCGGGGGTCGATGTAGCCGACCACCATGTCCACCGCGAAGTTGATGGCCACGATGATCAGGGCCAGGAGCACCACCGCGCACTGTACCACCGGGAAGTCCTGGTTGCGGATCGAGTCCACCGTCAGCGTGGCCACTCCGGGCCAGGCGAAGACGGTCTCGGTGACGACGGCGCCGCCCAGGAGCTGGCCGAACTGCAGCCCGAGCACGGTGATCACCGGGATGCACGCGTTGCGGAAGGCGTGCTTGGCCACCACCATCCACTCCGCCACGCCCTTGGCGCGCGCGGTCTTGATGTAGTCCGTGCTCATGACCTCGATCACGCCGGAGCGGACGAGCCGCATGGTGATCGGGGCCAGGAAGGCCCCCAGCGTGAACGCGGGCATGAGGAAGTGCTGCCAGGTCCCGTAGCCGGAGGCGGGCAGCATCTTGAGCCGCACCGCGAAGATGATGATGAGCATGATGCCGAGCCAGAAGAGGGGCATCGCCTGGCCCGCCACCGCGACCACCGTGCACAAGTTGTCCACCAGCGAGTGCCGCTTCAGCGCGGCCAGGATTCCCAGGGGCAGGGAGATCAGGAGCGCCATGCCCAGGCCCGCGAAGGTAAGGTACAGCGTCGGCGGCATGCGCTCCATCACGAGCTTGAAGGCGGGGGTGTCGGTGTACCAGGACTTGCCGAAGTCGCCCCGCACCGCGCGGCTCGCGAACTTCCAGTACTGCACGTAGACCGGCTGGTCGAGCCCGAGCAGCTTGTAGTAGCGCGCGTACTCCTCCTTGCCCGCGTTCTGGGGCAGGAGCAGGGTGACCGGGTCGCCGATCACGTGCAGGATCGCGAAGGCCAGCATGGAGATCCCGACGATGACGACCGCGAGCTGGACGAGCTGGCGGAGGGCGTAGCGCTTCATGACGGCACCCCCCTCACCCTACCCTCTCCCCCCGAGGGGGAGAGGGGGCTCGATGATCCCTCTCCCCTCTGGGGAGAGGGCAGGGTGAGGGGGGTATTCCGGCTGTCTACTTCTTCCGCGGGGTCACGGTGAACATCCGGTCCACTTCGTCGGCGGGGGCCTGGTACTCGACCCGGTTGGAGATACCCCACACCCCGCGCAGCCCCCACTTGTAGAGGTAGGCCGCCTCGTCGAAGAGCAGCTGCTGGGCCTTGACGTAGGTCTCCGCCCGCTTCTTGGCATCGAGCGTGGAGCGGCCCTGGAAGATCAGGTCGTCGAGGGCCGGGTTGCAGTAGTAGCTGTAGTTCTCGCCGCACTTGAACACGTCGTGCAGGATCGCGTCGGCGTCGAAGACGGAGTAGTAGCCCCACGACCAGTTGAACATCGACCCGGCCTTGCCGTCCTTGATTCGCGCCACCAGCACCGTGTTGTCGCCGATGAAGTTGCGCTTCACCCGGAAGCCGGCCTTGGTCATGTCGGCCACGATGGCGTCGTTGGTCTGCTGGATCGCGGGCTCGACGATGGGCGGGCCCTCGTTGAACACGATGTCCACCCCGTTCGGGAAGCCGGCCTCGGCCAGCAGCTTCTTGGCCTGGGCGAGATCTTGCTTGTAGGGCTTGAGGTTCGAATCCCAGCCGAAGGCCATCGGGTTGACGCCGGTGGCCACCCGGTCACCGAGCCCGTTGAGCACGTGCTTGATGATCGCGTCGGAATCCACCGCCAGGTTGGCCGCCTGGCGCACCCGCTTGTCGGTGAAGGGGTTGGGGCCGCTGCGCGCCGCCTGGTCGAGCTGGAGCATGGCGGTGCGCAGGATCGGCGAGGTCGCGGTGCGGGCCGATCCCGACTTGTTGATGACGTCCATCTGGTCGGGCGGTATCGCCTTGATGATGTCCACGCCGCCCGAGAGCAGCTCGGCGATCTCGGTCGCCTTCTCGGGAATGATGCGGACGCGCACGTACTTGAAGGCCGGCTTGGGCCCCCAGTAGTCGTCGTTGCGCACCAGCATGTGCTCCTGCTTCCGGCTCCACTTCACGAACTTGTAGGGGCCGGTGCCGATCGGGTTCTCCTGCATGAACTCGTGGCCCTTCTCGCGGATCACCTTGTCGGACTGCATGACCTGGGCGGTCAGCCGCTCCACGAAGAGCGGGTAGGGCCCGTCCGTCTTGAACCGGACCGTGTGGTCGTCCACGATCTCCACGGTCTTGATCTTGGCGTGGTTGCCGCGCGCGGTCATCTTCTTGGTCGGGTCCAGCACGCGGTCGAAGGTGGCCTTGACGTCCTTGGCGGTGAAGGGCGTGCCGTCGTGGAACTTGACCCCCTGGCGGAGCTTCACCTCCCAGGTGGTGTCGTCGATCGACTTCCACGAGGTCGCCAGGTTGGGCCCGACCTTGCGGGTCTTGAGATCCCGCACCGCCAGGTGGTCGAAGACGTGGTAGCCGAGGATGATCGCCTCGCGGAGCACCGAGTTGGGCGGGTCCCAGTTATCGATGTCGGACTGGAGCGAGTAGATGAGGGTCTCTTCCCTCGTCTGGGCGGAGGCCGGCGGGACGAGCCCGAGGCCGACCGCGAAGAGCAGGGCGAAGCTGACGGCGAGAATACGGCGCATGAGAGCCTCCTTGCGGTGAAGCGCGACGGATGGCGCAGGGTGGGAACCGAGCATCTGGTGCAGGAACAATAGCCGCGCGGCCCCGAGCAGTCAAGGCGTCCGCGCCCCCGGCGCTGTGCTAAGAGAGGAGGCACGCCATGACCCCCACGCTTGAGACGCCCCGCCTGCGCCTGCGCCCGTTGGCCTCCTCCGACGAGGCCGACCTGATCGCGCTCGACAGTGACCCGGAGGTGATGCGGTACGTGGGCAGCCCGGCCGGGGTCAAGAGCCCGGCCGAGACGGCGGCGCGCGCGCGCCTGCGCATCCGCGAGACCCAGCGCGGCGACTACGAGCCCCTGGGCTTCTGGCGGATCGAGGGGCGGGCTGACCGCGCGTTCCACGGCGTCGGCGCGCTAATCCGGATGCCTGCCGGTAACCGCGAAGGCCCCGGCGATGCAGATGTAGATGTAGAAGTCGCGTACCGGCTGGCGCGGAGCGCGTGGGGCCAGGGGATCGCCACCGAGGCGGCGGGCGCCCTGGTGGCCCACGCGCTGGGCCCGCTCGCGCTGCCCCGCGTGGTGGCGGTGACCTATCCGGCGAACCAGGCCTCCCAGCGGGTGCTGGACAAGCTCGGCTTCGAGCGGCACGGGCTCCGCGAGTACAAGGGCGTCCAGGCGACCTACCACGTGCTCACGTCCTCCGCCTGGGCGGCGCGCGCGGCCGGCGGTTCTGTTCATTGACTTTATCCCGCCCCCACCGCCATAATTACTTCGCTGTTCACGCACACGTATGGCTCCCTCATCTCTCTTCCTCGTCACCGGCGGCGCCGGCTTCATCGGCTCGCATATCGTCGAGCGCCTTCTGGGCGAGGGGCACCGGGTGCGGGTGCTCGACAATTTCTCGACCGGGAGCCGGGCCAATCTCGACTTCGCCCGAGGCAATCGGCGGCTCGAGATCATCCGCGGCGAGCTGGCCAACCTCAAGACGGTGGAGCGGGCGGTCAAGGGCGTGACCGCGGTCTTCCATCAGGCCGCGATGCGCTCGGTGCCCCGCTCGATCGCCGATCCGCTGGGCGCCAATGCCTCGAACGTCACCGGCACACTGCACGTGCTGCACGCGGCCGCCCGCCAGAAGAAGAAGCCGCGCGTGGTCTACGCCTCGTCGTCGTCGGTGTACGGGGAGCGCCCCGACCTGCCCAAGCGTGAGGACCAGCCGACCGCCCCCATCTCGCCCTACGCGGCCACCAAGGTGGCCGGCGAGCTGTACGCCTCGGTCTGGAGCCGCCTCATGGGGGTCGAGACGGTGGGCCTCCGCTACTTCAACGTGTTCGGCCCCCGCCAGGACCCCCAGAGCGAGTACGCGGCGGTGATCCCGCGCTTCATCCTGTGGGGACAGACCGGTAAGCCGCTGCAGGTCCACGGCGACGGCACCCAGTCGCGCGACTTCACGTACATCGACAACGTGGTCTCGGCCAACCTGCTCGCCGCCCGCGCGGAGGGCAGCCGCGCCTCCGGGAAGAGCTACAACGTGGGCTGCGGCAGCCGGACGAGCCTGCTCGAGATCATCGGCAAGCTGGAGCGGATGCTGGGACGGCCGCTCGCGCGCAAGCACTCGCCGACCCGCGCCGGCGACGTCCCGCACACCCTGGCCGACGTGAGCGCGGCCAAGCGCGATCTCGGCTACGAGCCGGTGGTGGAGTTCGACGAAGGCCTGAGGCGCACGGTCGAGTTCTTCACGGGGAGGAAAGTCGGATGAAGCGTTTCGTCGTTGCCACGGTGATCGCCGCGCTCTGCGCGGCGGCGGTTGCGGCTCCCGTCGTCGCCCCCGCTCAGACTCCGAGCAGCCTGGTGGTCCAGGTCTCCACCGAGCCGCCCGGGCTCGATCTCACCAGCAATCCGGCATCCGCCATCGCCGGCGTCGTCTTCGACAACGTGCAGGAGGGGCTGATCAAGATCGACCGCACCGGCACGATGGTGCCGTGGCTGGCCGAGCGCTGGTACACGACCGACAGCAAGAACTACACCTTCTTCCTCAGAAAAGGCGTGCGCTTCCACAACGGGCGCGAGCTGAAGGCGGCCGACGTGAAGTTCGCGCTGGACCGGGCGGTGAACCCGGAGACCAAGCATCCCTACCGCACCCAGTACGACGCCATCCAGGACGTGATCGTCAAGGACGACTTCACGGTGACGGTGGCGCTCAAGCGGGTGGACGCCACCTTCCTCTATACGATGGCGCGCCAGGGCTCGGTGATCTATCCAAGAGAAGCGGTGGACACGCTCAAGAGCCAGCCGATGGGCACCGGGCCGTTCACGGTGGCCGAGTGGGTGCGGGGCGACCGCATCGTGCTCTTGAAGAACAAGGACTACTGGGTGAAGGGGCTGCCCAAGCTGGACCGCGTGGTCTACCGGTTCATCCCGGATTCCAACGCCGTGCTCGCCGCGCTCAAGGCGGGGGACATCGACGTCTCTGCCTTCGGCATCGGGCCCGAGAGCGTGGACGAGCTGAAGAAGGACGCGCGCTTCCAGGTGATCGTGGGCGACACCACCAACGACGTGACGCTCTCGATGAACAACAGCAAGAAGCCCTACTCGGACCAGCGCGTGCGCCTGGCCATCACGCATGCGATCAACAAGGACGAGGTGCTCAAGGCGGTGATGTTCGGCCACGGGAAGATCCTCGGCTCCAACGTGGATCCGACCAACCCCTACTTCGTGGACGTCTCCAAGCGCGTGACCTACGATCCCGCCAAGGCCAAGAGGCTCCTGGCCGAGGCCGGCTACCCGAACGGCTTCGACGCGGTGTTCAAGGTGGCGCCGCAGTACTACTACACGGTGCGCTCGGCCGAGGTCATCGCGAGCCAGCTCGCCAAGGTGGGCATCCGCGCCAGCATCCAGCAGATCGAGTGGGGTCAGTGGCTCGCGACGGTCTTCTGCCTGGCCCCGTGCCAGAACCCGGACTACGACATGTCGATCATCGGCCACGCCGAGGCCTGGGACATCGGCAACTTCGCCAACCCCAAGTACTACTTCCGCTGGGACAGCGCCGCGTTCCAGAAGCTCTACCAGGACTCGCAGGTCACGGTGGACGACAAGAAGCGGCGCGACCTCTACGTGAAGATGCAGGAGATGCTGGCCGACGAGGCGCCCGCAGTCTGGCTCTACGTGCACCCGCGGCTCCTGGTCACCAAGAAGGGCGTCACCGGCATCTGGAAGGACCTGCCGCTGCCCGTGCTCGACCTGTCCGAGGTGGCCTGGCAGAAGTGACGCCCCCCTCACCGTGCACCCCTCACCCTACCCTCTCCCCAGCGGGGAGAGGGTAGGATCGCCGTGTTCCCTCTCCCCCGCCTCGGGGGAGAGGGCAGGATCGCCGTGTTCCCTCTCCCCCGTCTCGGGGGAGAGGGCAGGATCTCCGTGTTCCCTCTCCCCCGTCTTGGGGGAGAGGGCAGGGTGAGGGGGCGCGGTTGCAGCGCTACATTGTCCGCCGCGTCGCCGCGCTCGCCGCCACCCTCGTGTTCGTCTCGCTCCTCGTCTTCGCGGTGGTCCGCGTGCTGCCGGGCGATTCGGCCCTCATCATCCTGGGCCTCGAGGCCAACCCAGACTCGGTCGCGCGGGTGCGGCAGGAGCTCGGGCTCGACCGTCCCATGCCGGTCCAGTACGCGCAGTGGGTGGGCCGGGCGCTCCGCGGCGACCTGGGCCGCTCGATCCAGTACGACCTGCCGGTCTCGACCCTGATCCTCACCCGCCTCACCGTGACCCTGCCGCTCACCCTGCTGGCCGCCGGGCTCATGATCGGGGCGGCCATTCCGCTCGGCGTCTTCGCGGCCACCCGGCACCGCCGCTGGGGCGACTACCTGACGATGACCCTGTCCCAGCTCGGGGTCGCGGTGCCCGGCTTCTGGGCGGGCCTGCTCCTGATCCTGTTCTTTTCGGTTCACCTCGGCTGGGTCCAGGCCGGCGGCTTCGACGGCTGGGGGCAGGGGGTCTGGCCCGCGCTGCGCTCGCTGCTGATGCCCGCGGCGGCGCTGGGCCTTTTCCAGTTCGCGGTGCTGGCCCGCACCACCCGGTCGGCGGTGCTGGAAGTGCTGCGCGAGGAGTACGTGAAGACGGCGCGCGCGAAGGGCCTGGCCGAGCGGCGTGTCCTGTTCCGCCACGCGCTACGCAACGCGTTGATTCCGATCGTCACGGTGGCCGGGGTGCAGCTCGGCCAGCTCCTGGCCGGCAGCATCATCCTCGAGTCCGTGTTCTACCTGCCCGGGCTCGGCCGGCTCACCCTGGCCGCCATCAGCGCCCGCGATCTGCCGGTGGTGCAGGGGGTCGTGCTCTTCGTGGCCTCGATGATCGTGATGGTCAACGCGGCGGTGGATATTCTCTACGGAATCCTCGATCCGCGGATCCGCTATGGTTGACCGCGCTCGGCGCTCCCCCTCACCCCGGCCCTCTCCCCCTTCGGGGGCGAGGGGGATATTCCACAACCCTCTCCCCTCTGGGGAGAGGGCAGGGTGAGGGGCGCTGATGCGTAGACGCCCCGGCCGGCACGTCACGTTCGTGATCGGCCTCGTCATCACCCTGGCCCTGGTCGCCACCGCCGCGGTGAGCCTGGTCTACACGCCCCGCGACCCGCTGGAGATGTCCATCTCGAGCCGCCTGCAGGGCCCGACCCCGGCGCACCCGCTGGGCACGGATCAGTTCGGGCGCGATCTGCTCTCGCGGGTGATGCGGGGCGCGATCACGTCGATCCTGGTCGGCGTCATCGCGGTGGGCATCGGCATGCTGGTGGGCGTGGCCTTCGGCATGCTCTCGGGCTACTTCGGCGGCTGGCTGGACGAGGGCTTCATGCGGCTGGTGGACGCCATCCAGGGCTTCCCGGCCATCCTCTCCGCGCTCCTGCTCGCCGCGGTGTTCCGGCCCACGCTCACCATCTCCATGATCGCGATCGGCGTCGCCTTCCTGCCCGTGTTCGCGCGCCTGACCCGCGCGAGCTTCCTCGAGTTCCGCGACCGCGACTTCGTGGTGGCGGCCCGCGCCCTCGGGGCCGGGGACGGCGCCGTCATCGGCCGGCACATCATGCCCAACACGCTGCCCCCGCTCATCGTCCAGGCCACCATCAGCTTCCCGGTGGCCATCCTGGCCGAGGCGGGCCTGTCCTACCTGGGCCTCGGCACCCAGCCCCCCCATCCATCGTGGGGCCTCATGCTGCGGGAGGCGCAGGCCTTCCTCAGCCTCAACCCGTGGTATGCGATCTTCCCCGGCGGCGCCATCGCGGTGACCGTCCTGGGGCTGAACCTCCTGGGCGACGGGCTGCGGGACCTCCTCGATCCCAAGACGGTGGCGTAACATGTTTGTCCCCCTTGAAGTCGTGGGAGTGTGCTAGCCTGGGGTCGGTGCCGGTTCTCAGGGTAGACGGTGTTGGGCCGGCGTTCCCGCGAGCCAACGACTTCAAAAACTAGGGCAGAAGCAAAGGCCAAGGAGACCCATCCGTGCTTCGACCGTTTCTGTACGTCATCGGCACGCTCCTGGTAACGCAGGCCGCCGTCATCGCCACGTCGGTGTACCTGCACCGCGGGCTCGCGCATCGCGCGCTCAATCTGCATCCGTTCGCCGACTGGGTCTTCCGGTTCATCCTCTGGTTTACCACCGGCCAGAACCGGCGGGAGTGGGTGGCGGTGCACCGCAAGCACCACGCCTTCACCGATACCGAGCGCGATCCGCACAGCCCCCTCGTGCACGGCTTCTGGAAGATCCAGCTCTGGAACGTCTACTACTACATCCGCGAGGCCCGCAACCCCGAGACCCTCGCCCGCTGGGCCAAGGACATCCGGGACGACGTGTGGGACCGCGTCCTTTTCAACAAGGGCACGCTGGGCGGGGTGGTCGGCATCGCGGCGGCCATGCTGATCCTGGGCCCCACCTGGGGGCTGCTCCTGGCGGGGAGCCACTTCGTGCTCTACGTCTTCGTGCTGGCCCCGTCCATCAACGGCCTCGGCCACTGGTGGGGCCGGAGGAACTTCGGCAACAACTCGGCCACCAACCTGCGCGTGCTCGCCTGGCTCACCGGCGGCGAGAGCCTGCACAACAACCACCACGCGTATCCCTCGAGCCCCAAGTTCAGCATGGGCCGCTTCGAGTTCGATCCCTCGTGGGTGGTGATCCGCGTGCTCATGGTGCTGCGCCTGGCGCGCGTCGTGGGCGACAAGGTGAAGCTGGCCGCGTAGACGTCTGACCGAGGCCGGTGGAGCTCGGCCGGGCCGGTATCACTGTGCGGGGCACCGTATAATCACGGCTGTGGCCATCGACGGCACCATCGCCATCAACGCCGCCATCGTCGGCCAGCAGCCGACCGGGCTTGGCCTCTACGCCCTGCACCTCATCTCGGGTCTGG
>DASQAL010000084.1:0-44736 GCA_035635775.1 Candidatus Acidiferrum sp. | reverse complement strand
CCGGCAGCTCGCCCTGAATGCGATGGATACGATCCGGCATCACGCCCAGCTTGCCCAGCAGCACGGAGGCCGCCACCCCGTAGTTGGACTCGGGATGCTCCGGACCGACCGCGCGCTCGTCGCCCCAGAAGACCTCGACGCGCCGCCAGTCGAGCTGCGCCCACCGCGGCGCCTCGGCCAGGATCTCGTACATGCGGCGGGGCGTCGAGCCGCCGGACAGGGCCACGCAAAAGCGCCCGCGCTCGGCGATGGCCGCTCGCGCCAGCTCCACCAGATCGTGTGCCGCCGCCCGGCTCACCGCCTCCGGGTCGGGCAGCCGACGAATCGTCCTCACCACGACGGGAACCCGGTCACGCGCTCGTCGCTCCTCGCCTCATCTCCCGGATGCCTCCGCCCTCGGCGACCAGGACCAGATCGGTGATGCCCAGGAAGAGCCCGGTGTCCACGACGCCGGGGATCGCCCGGAGGTCGCGCCCGAAGGCCGCTTTAGCCTCGATGGGGCGCACCGCGCAGTCGGCGATCCGGTTCCCATTGTCGGTCACGAACGGCAGGCCACCGGCCATGCGGAGCGTCGGCCGGCACCCGAGAGCGGCCAGCTCGCGCATCACGAGCGGCCACGCGAAGGGGATCACCTCGACGGGCAGCCGGCCGCGGGTGCCCAGCACGGGCACCAGCTTCTCGCCGCCGACCAGGGTGACCCGGCGGCGTGAAGCCGTGGCCACGATTCGCTCCCGCACGAGCGCGCCGCCGTAGCCCTTGATCAGGTCGAGGTGGGGATCCACCTCGTCCGCCCCATCCACCGTGATATCGAGAATCCCTTCCTCCAGGCCGACCAGCGGCACCCCTACCTCACGTGCGAGCCGCGCCGTTGCCTCCGACGTGGGCACGCCCCGAACGCGCAGCCCCTGCGCCACCTGGGCCCCGAGCGCCCGCACGAACACGGACGCCGCGCGGCCCGAGCCCAGCCCGACCAGCGCCCCGTCGCGGACATGCTCGAGAGCCCGGGCGGCCAGCCGCTCGAGCTGCGCCTGGTCCAGACCGAGCGCGGGCGTCGTCACGGTCGCGCGCTCAGTCCGAGATCGGCTCCAGGGTCGGCTCTCGCATCGGTATCGCCTGGGACCGGCGCCGCGTGGCCAGCACGCGCTCCGGGTCCCCCAGGTCGTTCCAGTGTACGCCCCGCACCGGCAGGACGGCGAGGCGATCGAGCCGCTCGGGCGCCGCGGACTCGCCGACCGTGCCGAGAGCGGAGGCGAACTCGGCAAGGAGCGGTGGAGATCCGGCACCGTGATCACCTGCCGCGTGAGGCCGCTGTTCCTCCGCCGTCCGGTGTGTGGTGTTCATGATTGACGGGTTTGGCAACAGGGACCGCGCAAACGATTCGGCGTTCCAGAAACTCGCGGGTGTGGCGCGGCGACGCAGCCGGTGTCGCCTCCAGCTCGACGCGCAGGCGCTCGAGATCGGCCCCGGTGTCCACGTCGAACCACGTGGGCAGGCAGGCCACCCGGAGGCCCAGGCGCTGGGCCCGCTCGAGCATGCGGCTCAAGACCGCGGGCGTGCTCCAGGGCATGTTCTCGAACAGCGCGGGATATGGCGCGCGCAGCCCGATGAGGTAGTAGCCGCCGTCCTCGGTGGGGCCGAGGACCACGTCCACGTCCGGGGCCATGACGAGGCTCACCGCCTCGTCGAGGCACTCGCGGGGCAGGGTCGGAGAGTCGGTGCCGATCACCAGCGCCGCCTGGAGACCCAGCCCGAGGATCTCCTCGATCAGACGCAGCTGGCGCTCGCCCAGGTCGCCACCGCGCTGAGGGATCAGCGCGAAGCCGGGCGCCGCCTCCTCGAACTGGGCCTGGGCCTCGACCGGCGTGTAGGCCACGATCGGCCGGGCCCCGGCGACCATCCGGACCCGCTCGACGGTGTCGAGGAGGAAACACCGCGCCAGCTCGGCCGCCTCCGGGGCGCGCAGGGGCGGGCAAAGCCGCGTCTTCACCGCCCCCACCCGCGGGGCCTTGGCCATGATCGCCAGCCCCACCGCCCGCTCCGCCCCCGCCATGGCGCCATCATGCCACGTCTCTCAACTCTCCTTTGGGCTGATGGCGTTGACTAACCGACCGCCCGCGCCCTACGATCCGGCGGGCACGTCCCTTGGACACGGGCGAGGCCCGTCCGGATTCGCGGGTCATTCGCGGACATTCAGTCCATCCGCGAACCTCGCGCCGGCCTGGCCGTGTCCAACCAACCCAAGGAGGCCACCATGCCCGTCGACTTCGAATACGTCTCCCAGTCCCGCCTCGAGTACCGGCACGGCTACCGTCACGCTTATCTCGGCGAGGTGCCCGCCCCGGTGGTCTACGGGGTACAGGGCAAGCTGCGCGAGTACTACGGCGTCGCCGAGGGCCCGCCGGTCGCCTCCACCCTCGACCACATCGTCGCGGCCGTCGCCGGCTGAATGTACGGCACGCTGCGCGGCGCCCTGGCAGGGCGCAAGATCGCGTTCGACCGTGACGGCTATGCGGCCACCGTGGAAGGCCGCATCGTCGGTGTCGGCAAGACCATCCGGATCAAGTCCATCCACGTGCACTAGGAGCTCGCGGTGCCCGCGGACAGCCGCGAGGCCACCGAGCGGGCGCTGGCGCTGCACCCGCAGGGCTGCCCGGCGCACCAGAGCGTGCAGGGGGCCATCGAGGTCAGCTGGGACGCCCGGGTCCGGGTCGGGGACGAGGTCGCGACCTTTCGAAGTCAGCCCGACTAGACCGCCACCAAGTTTTGACCCGCGCCGCGCCCAGCCGCTAACGTGCGGCCCGGCGCGCTGTCGAGCGTGTCAGCGGGAGAACCCGTCCGAGGCGAAGTTCTGTCTCGAGTGCGGCCGGCTATCGGGCGGCCGCGCATTTCGCCCGCCTTGGCCCTTCGCTCCGGGAATAGCCGGTACATCCCGCCGATGGACTCGGGACCGTAGGCCACCACCCCGACCGGTACCGCGTAGTCGATCGCCTCGATGATCTTCCCCGCCCAGACCGGGCTGAACCCGCCGCAGAGCTCGATCAGCTGGATCCCCTCCGCCACCATCTCCCGCGCGGCCTGGATCCCCTGCTCCGGGCTCTTAACACCGACCACCTTCATCCGGAAGTGCTCGGTCCCGGTCCACTGGACGAAGTCGTCCCCGGTCACGATGAAGCCGAATCGCGTGAGGGCCATGGCCGGCGGGGCGCCCGCGGGGTTCGCGCGCCGCGCTCAGGCGGCTTCGATCAGCCGGACCTCGCGCCGCGGGAACGGGATCTCGATGCCGGCGGCCCGGAAGCGTTCCACCACCGCCTCGTAGATCTCGCCCTGGGCCGGCGCGTAGTCGGGTACCGCCACCCACGGGCCCAGCGTGAGCGTGATGGCCGAGTCGCCGAGGCTCGCAATGCCCACCACGGGTGCCGGCGTCTTGAGCACGCGCGGGTTGGCCAGCAAGGTCTCGCGGGCAGCGGCCAGGGCCTTGGCCAGATCGGTCCCGTAACCGACGCCGACGGTCAGATCGAGCTGTCTGACCGTCCCGTAGTTGTGCAGGATCTCGCCGACGATCTTGCGGTTGGGAATGACCACCCGAGACTGGTCGGGATGCAGCAGCGTCGTGGAGAACAACTCGATACCGCTCACCTGCCCGTAGACGCCCACGATCGAGATCCACTCCCCGACCCGGAACGGCTTGGTCAGGATGATGCTGAGGCCGGCCACCACGTTGCCCAGCACGCCCTGCAGCGCGATGCCGAGGCCGAGGCCGGCCACGCCGATGCCGGCCACGAGCGGGGCCACCTGGAAGCCGAACTTGTCGAGCGCCACCACCAGGGTGAAGATCAGCACCACCACCCGCACGGTCCTGACCATCAGGCTCCGCACCGGCGGCTCGAGGTTGCGGCGCTCGAGCCACTGCCCCATGAGATTGCCCACCCAGCGGGCCAGGAGCAGGCCGACGCCCAGGATGACGAGCGCGCCCAGGATCTGAAAGCCGTAGCGGATCAGCAGGTCGGTGGTGAGGTCCTTGACGGAAACGGCCGGCATGGCGAGTCCTCCTCGTCGGGATTGGGTCAACCGCGAGGAGATCAAACCACAACTGCGGGGGTTACGTCGCGACTACTCCCAGAGGAACTGGCGGGGATCGACGGCCTGGCCGCGCACCTGGATCTCGTAGTGCAGATGCGGGCCGGAGGTGCGGCCGGTATTGCCGGTGAGCGCAATGAGCTGTCCGCGCTCCACGCGCTCGCCGTGCTTCACGCGGGACTCCTGAAGGTGCCCGTACAGCGAGCGCAGATCGTTCCCGTGGTCGAGGATGACGATGTTGCCGTACTCGCCGCCGTGGCCCGCGAAGAACACGGTGCCGGTGGCCGGCGCGTACACCGGGGTGCCGCGGCCGGCGCTGATGTCGAGGCCGCGATGGAATTCGAGCTCGCCCGTCCAGGGAGACTGGCGCTGACCGAAGCGGGAGTTCAGCGGCCCGCGGACCGGCCAGCGGAACGGCATCGCGAGCAGCACCGAGCGGGTGCGCTCCACGAAGCGGCCCAGCGCGCGCAGGCTCTGGCCGCTCTCGCTCACCGTGCTGGCCAGGAAGGCGAGCTGGTGCGGCAGGGCCGGCCCTTCGCTCGCGAAGACCAGCGGCAAAACCGCGACCGCGCCGCCCATGCCGGTGCCCTTCCCCGCGTTGCCGGGGGCGGGGCCGAACGCGCTCCACACGCGCACGTGCGTCTCCTGCCAGCCCGCCACCTCGCGGTTTACCTCGGCCACCCTCTGCTCGAAGGTCTCCAGCAGCGCCCGCTGCTCCTCGACGCGGCGCTCGAGGGCGGCCGCCTGGAGGTGGGCCCGCTTGAGCGCGAAGTAGTCCATCCAGGTCCCCGCGAGCAGCGTGCCGCTCATCAGCAGGAGGGTCAGACCGGCCCACAGGAGCCAGCGCGGGCAGCCCACGTGCAGCATCCGGGTGCCGCCGCCGTGCACCAGGACCAGGGTGAAGCCGCCGCCGCGCCGGTCGCTCATGAGCGCTTGAGCGGCACCACGGCGGCCTCGCGGTTGGGCTCGGACGCCCCGGGCCTGGGCATCCGGCAGTGGCCCTCGAACATCACGCCCTCTTCCAGCACGACGATCGGCGACTCGAGGTCGCCGAAGACGCGGGCCTTGCCCGCGAGCTCCACCCGCTCGCTCGCGTGCACGTTGCCCACCAGCTCCCCGTTCACCAGGAGCGTGCCCGCGCGAACGGTGCCGTTGACCACGCCGCGCTCGCCGATGATGAGGGTGTCGGGCGAGGCGATCTCACCCTGGAATTTCCCGTTCAGCAAGACGGTGCCGGTGAACGTGTACTTGCCCTCGATCTCGGAGCCCTCGTCGAGGAAGGCGGAGAGCTTCTTGCGGCTCCCGGCGGAGGCACCCCGTTTCCATGGCCACATGCGCAACCGCTACTTCCGGGCGCCCTGGCGCATGTCTTCGACCGAGGCTGCCTGCGCACCCCGGGACGCGGTCTCGGCCCGCGTGTTGCGGGCGGGACGCGATTTGGCACCGTTGCGTCCGAACATCGTGCGTGGCCTCCTCGACGGGTTCGCGGCTTAGAGAACAACTACGAGTACGCAACGTCCCTGCCAGGAGGGACCTGCCGATAACCACCTGATTGCAACGGGGAAGTTTTATTCAGTGCGGAGCGACGAGCGCCTGATGGACGCTCCATGACAGGCCCACTGTCACGATGGTGACAGTGGGTTTCGGGGCCCGAACGGGCTACTGCGGGACGATCAGGGTGGGCAGCTCGCCGGGCGGCTGGAGGATCCAGGAGCCCCCCTCCTGCTTGAGCAAGAAGGTGGCCGGTGCATTGGCGGAGAGGATGTTCCAGCCGCTGCCGTCAGGACGCGGAGCCACGAACGAAGCGGCTTCCCCGGGACGCTGGATGACGAAGCCGCCCTTCTTGTCCGAGATCAGGTAGATGGGCGCCTGCCCGGCGGCGTAGATCACGTATCCCTCGCCCCACGCCGAGAGATAGACGTCGACCGGGAACTCGCCGGGCGGGGTGACCTTGAAGCGCACCGCGGCCGCGGGCGGCTGGGGCGGTGGAAAGTCAGAGTCGGGGCTTATGAGGGAGCAGCCGCCGACCCCCACCAGCATCATCAGCGCGAGCCCGGCCCCACGCACCATCTTGCCGCTCATGCGGTACCTCCTCGCCCGCTCAGAGGCCGAACCGGCGCGCGGTCTCCGCGTGGGCCTTCCAGATCGCCGGCGGCATCCGGCCGCCGAACTGTTCGTAGAACTCGCGCAGCTCGTCGAGCGCCTGCCGCCACTCCTCGCGGTCCACGTGCAGCGCCGCCTCGAGCGCGCCCGGGGGCATCTGCAGCCCCGCGCAATCGATCGCTCCGGGAGCCGGCACGTGCCCGATCGGAGTCTCGACCGCCCGGCCGCCGCCCCCGCCGCCGACCCCGCCACCTCCGTGAATGCGCTCGACGATCCACTTGAGAATACGCACGTTCTCTCCGTAACCCGGCCACAGGAAGCGGCCCTCCGCATCGCGCCGGAACCAGTTCACCCGGAAGATCTTCGGCGGGTTCGGCAGGCGCGGCCCGAAGGACAGCCAGTGGGTGAAGTAGTCGGCCATGTTGTAGCCGCAGAACGGGATCATGGCCATCGGGTCGCGGCGCACGATGCCTACCTGTCCGGTGATGGCGGCGGTCGTCTCGGTTCCCATGGCCGAGCCCAGGAACACGCCGTGATTCCAGTCGAACGCCTCGAAGACGAGCGGAACCACGCGCGCGCGGCGCGAGCCGAAGATGAAGCCGGAGAGCGGCACTCCCTCCGGGTCCTCCCAGTTGGGCGCGATGGACGGGCACTGCTGCGCGGGCACCGTGAAGCGCGAGTTCGGGTGCGCGGCCGGCCCGCCTCCCGGCTTCCACGGCTTGCCCTGCCAGTCGAGCATCCCCTCCGGGGCCTCCGGCCCCATGCCTTCCCACCACGGCTCGTTCGACGGGGTCAGCGCCACGTTGGTGAAGATGGTGTTGGAGCGCACCATGGCCGCCCCGTTCGGATTGGTCTTGGCGCTGGTGTTCGGGGCCACCCCGAAGAAGCCGCGCTCCGGATTCGTGGCACGGAGCTGGCCGTTGGCGTCCACGTGGATCCACGCGATGTCGTCACCGACCGTCCACACCCGGTAGCCGGGCAGGCTCGAGACCACCATCGCGAGGTTGGTCTTGCCGGACGCGCTCGGCATCGCGGCGGCCAGGTAGGTGATCCTCCCTTCCGGGTCCTCCAGGCCGAGGATCAGCATGTGCTCGGCCATCCAGCCCTCCGTCCGCGCCTGTGACGACGCGATGCGGAGGGCGTGGCACTTCTTGCCGAGCAGGGCGTTGCCGCCGTAGCCCGACCCCACGCTCCAGATCAGCCGCTCCTCGGGGAAGTGCAGGATGAAACGCCGGTCCGGCGAGAGGTCGCCGAGCGAGTGCAGGCCGCGCACGAAGTCGTCCGGGCCGCGCATGTGCTCGAGCGCCACCGCGCCCACGCGGGTCATGATGTGCATGCTCGCCGCCACGTAGGCGCTGTCCGTGACCATCACGCCCACCCGGCTCATGGGCGAGCCGGCCGGGCCCATCAGATACGGGATCACCCACATCGGGCGCCCGCGCATGCTTCCGCGGAAGATCCCGCGCAGCTTCTCCTTGCCTTCCGCGGGGGCCATCCAGTTGTTGGTCGGCCCCGCCTCCTCGCGCGTGCGCGTGCAGATGAAGGTGAGCTGCTCGGTCCGGGCCACGTCGGAGGGGTGGCTGCGATGCAGGTAGCAATTCGGGTACGTCCGGGAGTTGAGCGGTAGGAGCGTGCCGTCCCGCAGCATGTCGGCGATGAGGCGCTCGTACTCCGCCTTCGAGCCGTCCGCCCAGGCGACCTTCGCCGGCTCGGTCAGCTCGGCGACCTCATCCACCCACTTCTCGACCTGACTCGTGAGGCTCATGGGCGATACCCTCCCGTCGCTTGGGATGGAGTGTCTCAACGAATTCTGACCGTGGGAACGAATCCTGTCAACGGCGCGATCGCGCCGGTCAGTTGAGCCGCGGGGTGCGGCGCGCCAGCGCGTCGCGCACCATCAGCTCCAGGTCTCGGCGGGGGAACGGCTTGATGAGATAGCCGCAGGCGCCGCGGCGCAGCGCCTCGTTGAGGGTCGCGAGCGAGGCGAAGGCGGTGATCATCACGACCTCGATACGCTCGTCGAACGCCTTGATGCGCTCGAGCGCGTCGAGCCCGCTCATGCTCGGCAGCAAGCGCACGTCGAGCAGCACGACGTCGGGCCGGAAGCGCGGCAGCTCCTCCACCGCCGCCTCCCCGCTCGGCACGCTCGCGATCCGGTAGTCGCGCTCGAGCAGCGCGCGCAGGCTCATGCGCACGCCCTCCTCGTCGTCCACCAGCAAGACCCGCGGTTTCGCGCTCTCTGGATCGGTCATAAAGAAGTTTCTGCACGGCACGATCGACACCCCGGTCGGTGCATCCCGGGTGCCAACGGAGACGGCCCGGAAATCCCCGAAAAGCCCCGCGCTCCGCTCCCCGGCGGCTCGCGGCCGCCCGGGAGCGGACAAAAATTGGCGACGCGGTTCTCAGGCGCGCGAGGCTCCCGCGCTGGGGCGCAGGCGTTGCGCGATCTCGTTGACGAGGTGGTTGAGGCGCTCGGCCGCCTCCTCGCGCTCCTTCTGGTGCCGCTCGTTCTCGGCGCGCACCTCGCTCATCGTCTGGCGGAGGTGCTCGGCCTGGCGCTCGGAGGTCTCGAGCCGGTTACGGAGCTGCTCGTTCTCGTACGTCACCCCGCGGAGCCGCTCGTTCTCCCGCTCGGAAGACTCGGCGCGCTCGCGGAGGCGGTCGTGCTCGTGCAGCAGCTCCAGGAGCGAGGCGAGCTGGGTCTGCCCGGCCTCGAGCCAGCGCCGCACCTCGTCCCCGTCGCGCGTCTGCTTGGACTCGACACTCATCATTCGAACCTCTCCTTTCGTACGATTGAGGGGAGTATTGAGAGAACTAGTGTGGGGAGTGTAATCCAGTCCGGGCGCCGATTCCCGCCGAATCACCACCGAGACGTCGCCACCCCGCCCGGCCGCTCCGCGCGGCTGCCGCCGCTCACGGCGGCGGCGCTCCGGCCGGCGCGCCGAGATCACGCGGCGGCGCTCGCTCTGCCGCCGGTCGAGCACCACGTCCACCGTGCCGGGCTCGCCCGCGAAGAGCCGCTCGATCCTCGGCACGAGCGCGGGACGCTCGGGGCGGACGATGACGAGCAGCCGATGGGCCGGGGCGGTGCGCCAGAGCCATACCGACATCCGGCGCAGCCTTCCGCTCAGCAGCATCGTCAGCGCTTCCCAGGCTCGCGAGAGGGTGGGGAGTCGGTGGACTTGACCAGCAGGCGGAGCCGGTGCGTCCAGCACAGGCCGTGGACCTCGCGGTCGTCACCCGGGATGTCGATCGTGACCAGGAGGCAGGGCTTGCCTTCCTGCTGACACCGCGGACAGATGACTTTCAAGGCGGTCGATACTCGGCAAACTCGGTGCCAGCCCGCCGCGGCGCCGGCAGTTCCAGAAGCACGCGGAGCGCCCCAGCAGTCCCCACCAGGTCCTGCGTCCCGGGTACGACCCGACATCAGTTGCATCAAACACTTAAGCTCGATTACCGGAGATCGGGCCTCAAGCGCGTCGGACAACCATGAAGCTACTGAGCGACGCGCCTGGGCGCCTCCGGGTGGCGCGATAGGAAGCCCCGCACCGACCTTGGGCGCTCGCGCTCCCTGAATAGGCAAGCGCCTTCCCACCTCGCCGACGGGGCGGGCCGTCTTGACACCACGGTCACCGCGCGCCTAGCATGCTGCACCCCCGAGGTGGCAGCCATGAGCGAATTCCACGATGAGTACTCCGAGTCCCTGGACACGGAGTTCCGCAAGCTCGAAGACGCTCTGCTGAGCGACGAGGTGCGGCTGCTCGCCCCCAGCGAGCCGATCTGCCTGCCCCCGGATGCCTCCGTCGCCGAGGCGGTCACGCGGATGGTGGACAGCCACCGGGCCGGCGTGGTGATCGTGGACCCGGCTGGGCGGCTCGTCGGGATCTTCACCGAGCGCGACCTGCTCACTCGGGTGGTCCGCCAGGGGCGCGAGCTCGGCCGGACCCGGCTCGCGGAGGTGATGACCGTCGATCCCGAGGCCCTCACCCCGGATGACCGCATCTGCTTCGCCATCAACCGCATGCACAATGCCGGCTACCGCACCGTGCCGCTCGTGGACGCGGACCACCGCCCCATCGGCGTCGTGACCGTGAACGACGTGGTGGGATGGCTGGCGCGCGTGTTCCCGGAGGCCATCCTGAACCTGCGACCCGGCGACCGGGTGAAGCGCCCAGCGCAGATGGACAGCGGCTAGGTCCGCGCGATCTTCCGGAAGACCAGCCGCGAGGGCGCGTTGCGGAACGGCGAGCCGGGCACGATCGCGGTCAAGCGACCCGCGGGGCGGCCCGCCACCAGGAGCTTGAGGCTCTCCGGCGCCTGAAGCTTGGGCACGAGCGCGTCGCTGCGCGCTCCTTCGGGAAACACGGCCCGCGCCTCGTCGGAGAGCCCTTCCCCGCCGTCACGGCCGGGCCGCACCAGCTCGTCGCGCGACCGACCCGAGGCGGCCACCGCCGCCGCGACACGCGCCGCGGTGGGGGGCACCGCGGGGAGGCCATCGGTCACACCCCGGGCGAAGAGGGCTCGATCGGGTCGTCGCCGCTGGCCAGACGACTAGCGCGGGCGGGAGAAGGGTGAGCGGTACTCGAGCCGCTCGCGCACCTTGTTCAGCAGCCGCTCCACCGTGAAGGGCTTGGCGAGGAAGGCGTCCACCGGGATGAGCACACCGGCGTCGCTGATCACCTCGGCGGCGCGGCCGGACATGAAGATCGCCTTCGCGTCCGGGCGCGCAACGAGGAACCGGTCCGCCAGCTCCTTGCCGTTGATCCCCGGCATCATGATGTCGGTGAGCAGGATGTGGATGGCGCCCTGGTGATCTTCCGCGACCCGGAGCGCCTGCTCGCCGTCCTCCGCTTCGAGCACCCGATAGCCGGCCCCCAGCAAGATGTCCCGGGCCAGGGTCCGCACCTGCGCCTCGTCGTCCACCACCAGGATGGTCTCCATCAGCGGCCCTATTCTACCTCCGTCGCCCGCGTTTTTTGTCCTCGCCTCTGCATATGACCCTTGTCCAGCAACGTACTAGGGTCCCCGCTGGTTCCCGCGGGCCCCTCGTCTTGATGTTGGCCCTCGCCTTGACAGTCACAAGGTCCGGACCTAGAGTCGGGGCCATATGAGAAAGTGGATCGGCGCCCTGAGTCTGGTCTGGCTCCTCTGGTCCGACTTGTCCGTGATCGTCAAGGACAACCCACTCGACACCATCGTGCTGCGCTGGCTGGCCCGCGTCCCGCGATTGCAGACCGACCGCATCATCGCCGGCCGGTACGTCACCGGCGAGGAGTGCAAGGCGGCGCTGGAGCGGCATCTCGTCACGGTCAAGGCGATCAACGATAGCTGGTCGGGGCACGCCTTCGAGCGCGAGGGCGACACGGGGACCATCCACTACTTCCCCGACGCCATCGTCTACGCGCGCGCCGCGCTCCGCTGCGCGGAACAGTAAGCTCAGCGGCTGCTCGGGGTCGGGTTCGGCGAGGCCGCGGGTGCCTCGTGGCGAACCGGGGGCCGCGAGTCCCTCGCTCCCCCTTCGAGGAGATCCATCAGCCACGGCACGGTGATCACCACCACGATCGCCAGCACGATCAGGATCAGCGTCGCGCGGAACCAGCCCGTCACGAAGATGCTGGGCGTCCCCTCGTAGGCCTCGGCGTCCCCGCGCAACAGGGCCAGCTCCGCCCGGAGCTGCTCCTGCTCGTCCTCCAGGCTCTCCAGCCGCGAGCGGAGCTGCCGCACCGTCCCCGCCAGATCGCGGGCGGAGGCACGCGCCGGGCGGCGGGTCTCGGCGGGTGGATTGCGGTCGACCTTGGCCGGGAGCCGGCGGCGACGTGACGTCGCGGTGGCCGGCCCCTCCTCCGCCGTATCGCCGCTGAGCGCGAGCTGACGGCCCGGGACCGACTGCACGATGATCTCGGAGCTCGAGCTTGCCTCGCCACCCCCTCGCGGCCGCCGGACCGGCGGCCCCCCACCCTGCGCGGCGACCGCTTCGACGGGACGGCCCATGGCCTCCAGGGCAACCCGGGGGAGGCTCTGGATCCGGGCGAGCAGGCCCCTCACGGCCCTCTCGGACACCTGGTCAGCAAGCACAAGCCGCCCCTGTTCGTTGCCATTCTCCACATAGGCCACCCAGTCCTTCCGACTCCGGGTGCCGTGCCAGGCGACCGTGAGACCGCTGGCCTGCATGCGCTTGCGGCCTTCGATCTTCGCGAGGGGCTTTCGGGGGGACTCCATGGCGCCCAAGAGTACGACGGGGTCCGGAGGCTAGACAAGGCCCTGTTCCCAGGGCGAACCCAGGGGAAAATTCTACATTGGTGTAATGTAAAACATACCTATGCTGACACTTTCGCCGGGGACGAGCGCCTGCCCACCCCCGCCTATGGTAGGAGACGGCCCTCCGGCAACCACTTCGCGTCCTCCCTCCTGCCCACCCCACTGGCACATCCGTTGCGTTCGGTCCCTGCCCCGAAAGGACCGGACATGCGTCTGAGATCTCTGATGAGCTTCCTGGCCGACGACCTGGCGGTCGATCTGGGGACCGCCAACACCCTCGTGTACGTGAGGGGACAGGGCATCGTCCTCAACGAGCCGTCGATCGTGGCCTTGAAGGACGGTGTCGTCCTGGCCGCCGGCCACGAGGCCAAGGCCATGCTCGGCCGCGCCCCCGGGAGCATCTCGGTGATCCGGCCCCTCCGCCACGGCGTCATCGCCGACTTCGACTCCACCGAGAAGATGCTCCACTACTTCATCCGCAAGACCCATCAGCGCCGCAGCATCGTGCACCCACGCGTCGTGGTCACGGTGCCGTCCGGGATCACCCAGGTGGAGAAGCGGGCGGTGCGCCAATCGGCCAAGCAGGCGGGCGCCCGCGAGGCCTATCTGATCGAGGAGCCCATCGCGGCGGCCCTCGGCGCGGGCCTGCCGGTGGCCGAGCCGGGCGCGAACATGATCGTGGACATCGGCGGCGGCACCACCGAGGTGGCGGTGATGTCCCTGTCCGGGATCGTCTACTGCAAGTCTGCCCGCATCGCGGGGGACGAGATGAACACCGCGGTGATTCAGCACATCCGCAAGAACTACAGCCTCCTCGTGGGCGAGCGCCACGCGGAAGACATCAAGCTGCGGCTGGGCTCCGCCTATCCCGTCGCGGGCGAGCACCTCACCATGGAAGTCAAGGGGCGCGACCTGATCGTCGGCATCCCCAAGACCATCCTGGTGACCGGCGAGGAGATCCGCGAGGCGCTGCGCGAGCCGATCATGGCCATCGTGAGCGCGGTGCACACCTGCCTCGAGCAGATCCCCCCCGAGCTGGCCGCCGACATCGTGGACAAGGGCATCGTGCTGTCCGGCGGCGGCGCGCTCCTCCGCGGGATCGACTTGCTGCTGCACGAGCAGACCGGCCTGCCGATCCGCGTGAGCGACGATCCGCTGACCTGCGTCGTCCGCGGGGCGGGGGCGCTGCTCGACGACGTCAAGCTTCTCTCCCGCGTCGCGCTTCCTTCCTAGTCGCGTCCCTCTAGCTATCACGCGAAGGCCGGGCGGGGGCACCCCCTCGCCGGGACACGCTGAGCCGTAGCGCTGGGCGTCGTCTCGATCGAGCCACGAGATGGGCCGCGATCCGCTTCGGGCGGCACGTTGGTCACGATGTCGGCCTCGCCCTTGTCGAGGGCCACCAGGCGGGGGAAGTCCTCCGGAATCGCCTTCCACACCACGCGGTCGACCGCGGGCGCGCGGCCCTCCCAGCCCCACCAGTCGCGATTGGCCTCCATCACGAGCCGCTCGTCCTTGACCCACTCCACGAACTTGTAGGCTCCGCTGCCGACCGGGCGCCGGGCCAGCTCCTTGCCGCCGTCGTCGGTGGTGAACCGCGCGGGGAGGATCTGCGAGCCCATCTGGGCCATGCGCACCGCGATCAGGGGATCGGGCTTCTTGGTCACGATGCGCACCGTGGTGGGATTCACCGCCGTGACCGATTCGATCGTGGCGAACCCCGCGGTCACCACCGTCTTGCCGGGCACCAGATTCCGCTCGATCGTCGCCCGCACGTCCTCCGCGGTCAGCGGCGAGCCGTCGTGGAACTTCACGCCCGGCCGCAGCGTGAACTCCCAGGTCGTCTCGTTGAGCGCCTTCCACGAGGTCGCCAGGCCCGGCTGGAGCTGCAGCGCGGTGTCCCACCGCGTGAGCGAGTCGTACAGATTGTAGAAGTAGTTGACGGTCAGGACCTGGGTGCTCCGCCCGGGGTCCATGGTGGTAGCCTCGGCGGGCTGGGCGATGGTGATCTGCGTCGGCTCGGCGTGCGCGAGCGCCGCGAGAGCCGTCAGCAACAGAGCCACGAGGCAGGCGAAGAGCGGCATCGGACTTCCTCCTCTATTCAGGGCGAGGGTATCGCAGTCGGCCGCGCAATTCTATAATCTCGGGCGAGCCGGACATGCCACGCACAGCCACCGACTGGCCACGCACCGCCACCCACTGGAGGCCCGTATGAAGGGCGTGACCCTGCCGACCGAGACCGTGTTCGTGATGGAGAACTCGCCGATCAAGTTCGGGCTGGGCGCCATGGACGAGATCGGCTTTGACGCCAGCCGCCTGGGGATCCGCAAGGCGCTGATCTTCACCGACCGCCACATCTCCGAGCTGGGCCTGCCCGAGCGCGTGCGCGCGCTGCTCGAGGAGCAGGGCGTGAAGGCCGACGTCTGGGACGGCGTGGAGGTGGAGCCCACCGATCGCTCCATGGAGGAGGCCGGCGAGTACGCGCGCAGCAAGGACTTCGACGGGCTGATCGCGGTCGGCGGCGGCAGCACCATCGACACGTGCAAGGCCGCCAATCTCCTCACCTGCTATCCGGCGCCGCTGCTCGACTACATCAACAAGCCGGTCGGCAAGGGCGTGCCGGTGCCCGGCCCGGTGCGCCCGCTGATCGCGGTGCCCACCACCGCCGGGACCGGCAGCGAGACCACCGCGGTGGCGGTCACGCACATCGTGGACCAGAACGTGAAGGCCGGCGTCTCGCACCGCCTGCTGCGGCCCGCGCTGGGGGTGGTGGATCCGCTCAACACGCTCACCGCCCCGCCCGAGGTGACCGCGGCGGCGGGGGCCGACATCCTCACCCACGCCATCGAGTCCTACACCACGCGCCCCTACAACGCCCGCGCCAAGCATCACCCGCCCGACCGGCCGGCCTATATCGGCGCCAATCCGGCCAGCGACATCTGGTGCGAGAAGGCCATGGAGTACGCGGCCCGGTATCTGCGGCGCGCCGTGCTCAACGGGCTCGACCTCGAAGCGCGCCTGCACCTGGCCCTAGCCGCCAACTACGCGGGTATCGGCTTCGGCAACGCGGGCGTGCACATCCCCCACGCGGTGGCCTACCCGATCGCGGGCCTGGTACGCGACTACGTCCCGAGCGGCTACCGCACCCGGCACCCGCTCGTCCCGCACGGCATGTCGGTGATCCTCACCGCGCCCGCCGCCTTCCGCTTCACCTACACCAGCGCGCCCGAGCGGCACCTGCGCGCGGCCGAGCTGCTGGGGTGGCCGGTGGCCGATCTCAACGAGGCCGAGCGGCGCGAGGCGCTGCCCCAGGCGCTGCTCTCGCTCATGCGCGATGTCGGCATCCCCAACGGACTCACCGCGATCGGCTACACCGAGCGGGATCTCCCGGCGCTGATCGAGGGCACCCTACGGCAGCCGCGACTCCTCTCGGGCGCCCCCCGCCACGTCGGCGCGGCCGAGCTCGACCTGATCCTCCGCGACGCGATGCAGTACTGGTAGCCGGGCAGCCGGACGCTGAGAAAGGTCCACATGCGCGAGTGCGACGCCCGGAAGCGCATCCGAATAACCTCCGTTCGAGCGCCGGCTTTCGCCGGCGCACCCCGGTTCTCGGGGGGAGGCTCGGAGGGGGCCCCCTCTTTAGACTTCAGAAGGGGCCCCGTCCGATGATCTAGAGCTGCCCCGAATCTCCCCAGTTGTCGAGGAGGGCCTGGTAGGCGGGGTCCTGGTAGCGATCCAGGTGGAACGCGGGTGCGTAGTGGGGCAGCGGCCGCTCCGCGATGTAGTCGGCGAGCAGATCGGCGGCCCCGTTGGACGACATCATCCCGTAGCCGGAGAGGCCGCCCAGGACGTAGGCGCCCTCGACGGGCAGCGGGCCAGATAGGAAGCGATTCTCCCGCGTCTTGGTGTAGTAGCCCCCGTCCACGAAGCACTTCGGGAGCCGTGATAGGTACGCGGCGAGCCCGGGCAGCGGGCGCGTCAGGCCGCGCAGCACGATCTCCGCGTAGGCCGGATCGAACTCGACCGGGAAGCGCGCCTCCATCGGCTCGACGTCGTAGGTCCAGACCCCGAGCATCACCGGGCTGTCTCCGCCGCCCTCGGGCCGCCCGTGCACGCCGGCGGGCATCTCCTCCAGCAGGTGCCGGAGCGCCTCAGCCTCCCCGAGCTCCGCGCGCTCGTCGTCCGACCACGGCAGCCGCACCGGATCCGTCCAGATCATCATCGGCGCGTGCCGCGGCACCACCCCCAGGGTATCGTGGAACGCGACCTTGGCGTGCCGCTCGCAGAACACGGGCAGCTCGACGCCGAGCAGCCGCCCCACGTCCTTGACGAAGGGTCCCGCCGCGTTCACGAAGCGCGGGGTCGCGATCATGCGGGTACCGTCGCGCCCGCTCACCACCACCCCGGTGACCCGCCCACCCGCCGTCTCCACCCGCTCCACGCGCCCTTCGATCAGGCGCACCCCCTTGTCGCGCGCGCGCTCGAGCATGTACATGCCGAGCTGCTGGCCGCTGAACCAGCCGCAGCGTCGCGCGTGCAACAGCGCCACCGTGTCTGGGGCCAGGTACGGGAAGTGGCGGCGGATCAGGCTCGGGTCGGTAATGACGTCGGT
Organism: Candidatus Acidiferrum sp.; assembly: GCA_035635775.1. GTDB lineage: Bacteria > Methylomirabilota > Methylomirabilia > Rokubacteriales > CSP1-6 > CAMLFJ01. The sequence goes on along the minus strand of DASQAL010000084.1, from coordinate 27,689 downwards.
GCCGATGGGCTGCGCCTCGTAGCCGACGGCGGGCGCGGGCTGGTAGGTATCCGCGGCCGAGCGATGCGCGCGGACGGGCCCGGCCCCGAAGGCGGCCGCGTCCTCGGCGGCCCGCACGTAGCGGTCGATCTGCTCGGGCTGCGCGGTGGCGAAGAGATAGCCGCGCCGGTTCATCAGGAAGACGTTGCCGCTCTCGCGCGCGAGCTCCTCCATCAGGTCGATGCTGCGGTTCATCAGGGCCACCATCGCGTCGCCGGGCCCCGGCCACCAGTTGCGGTAGGACTCGGCGGATTTGTCGCTGGTGAGGGAGAGCGCGGGGCGCTCGTCCACCAGCACGACCCCGCCGATGCCGCGGCGGACCGTCAGGTGATACGCGGCGGCGATGCCGGCCATGCCCGCCCCGCAGATCACCACCTCGGCCGACCCCGCGCTCATGGCCCCCGACTCTACACGCTTTGGCAGCATGCCGACACTGTCAGCATCACGACACGGAATTGACAGTCCGCCGCGCTGGTGACAGGGGTCCAAGTGCCCGAAATATCGCGCCCGTCGAGCAGGCACGCAGGTTGCTCGTACCCCTCGTATGATCACCACAAAACACAACGATCGCCGCCGCCATCCGCGTACGGACGTCTCCTGGCTCGTCGTCGTGGAGGCCGGGAAGCGCCGCTTCCTGCTCCAGACGGTGGACATCTCGGCCCGCGGGGCCAAGGTGAGGCCCAAGGAGCGGATCGATATCGGGACGCCGGCTCAGCTCCGCTTCCGGCCGCCGGACGGGTCGCCGTTCAATGTGCCGGCGCTGGTGTGGCGGGCGGACTCCGACGGCCTGGCCTTCCTCTTCATGGGGGACATCCAGGACCGCCTGCGCCGCTTCGGTCGCGTGCTCGCGGTCTAGCCTAGGCCGCGCGGCTCCTTACTTCCGGAACCAGCCCCGAAACTTATCCCACCACCGCTCGATCTGCTCCGGGACGCCGCCATGCTCCTCGCAGGGCGAGGGCTCGGTGCCGGCCAGGAACACCTCGGTGGTCACGAGCGGGCAGAACGCGGTAGCGCGACGGCCGGTGGTCACGTCCACCTTCGCGTGCGCGATGCCGGCCGGCTCCGGGAACGCGCCGCCCGGGTAAATGTCGAGCGCCTGCCGCATGAACTCGGACCAGATCGGCAGCGCGCCCTCCGAGCCGGATAGCCCGGCCGGCGTGCCGTCGTCGAAGCCAACCCAGACCAGCGCGAGCAGGTTGGGCGAGTAGCCGACGAACCAGGCATCCCGGCCCTCGTTGGTCGTCCCCGTCTTGCCGGCCACCGCGCCGGGCACCCCCGCCGCCCGCGCGGAGGCGGCGGTCCCCGCATTGATCACCCCCTCCAGCAGCGAGGTGACCACGTAGGCCTCGGGGGCGCCGATCACCGGCCGCGCCTCATGGCTCGCGCTCCAGAGCGCGCGCCCGCCTTCGTCGGCCACCGCCTCCACCACGCCGCCCGCCGGCGCCAGCCCGCCGTTGGCCAGCGGCAGGTATGCGCGCGCGAGCGCCAGCGGCGTGATCTCGAAGACGCCGAGCGTGAGCGCGGGAACCGGCCTGAGGTCCACCTCCACGCCCAGGGTCCGTGCCGTCTCGATCACCACGGGCAGCCCCACCGCCTGGGCCAGCCGCACGGTCGCGGTGTTCAGCGAACCCTCCAGCGCCCGGCGCACCGTGACCAGCCCTTCGTAGCGGTCATCGTAGTTCTTGGGCGTCCACGGCTTGCCGTCCACCATCACGGTGATGGGCGCGTCCTCGATCAGCGAGGCGGCCGTGAACAGGCTCGCGTCCTTCCGCGGGGTGACCGCGGCCAGGTACACGAAGGGCTTGAACGCGCTCCCCGGCTGGCGGCGGGCGAGGACGGCCCGGTTGAACTGGCTCGACCGGTAGTCGCGGCCGCCGACGAGCGCGCGGACCTGTCCGGTGGCGGTGTCGAGCACGATCATCGCCACCTGCAGCCGTTCCTCCGGGGTCTTGCGGCGCAGCCGCGGGCGCAGCGTCTCGAGCCGGTCCATGCCCTTCACCACCGCGGCCTCGGCCAGGCGCTGCAGCACCGGATCGAGCGTGGTGTAGACGCGCACCCCGTGCAGGTCGGCCAGCTCGATGTCGGCGTTTCGCTCGAGCTCGGCGCGCACGTAGTCGACGAAGTACGGCGCCACCAGCCCGTTCGCCGTGGCGGTGCGCGCGCGCATCGGCTCCTTGCGGGCGCGGCGATAGTCGGCCTCCGAGATCTTGCCGAGGTCGCGCATGCGGGTCAGCACGACGTCGCGCCGCTCCCGCGCGCGCTCGGGATTGGTGGCCGGAGAGTAGTTGTTGGGGCCGCGGATCATGCCCGCGAGCAGCGCGGCTTCCGGCAGCGTGAGCTGGTGGACCTCCTTGCCGAAGTACGCGCGGGAGGCGGCTCCCACCCCGCGGACCGCCGAGCCCCCCGACTGCCCGAGATAGATCTCGTTGAGGTAGGCCTCGAGGATCTGGTCCTTGGTGTAGCGCCACTCGAGCGCGGTCGAGAGCAGGGCCTCGTTGAGCTTGCGGGCGAGCGTGCGCTCCGGGTTGAGCAGCCGGCTCTTGACGAGCTGCTGCGTGATGGTGCTGCCGCCCTCGGCGACCCGGCCCTTCCGGACATTGGCCCACAGCGCGCGCACGATGCCGCGGGGGTCTATGCCGCCGTGCTCGTAGAAGCGCGCGTCCTCCGTGACGAGGACCGCGTTCCGGAGCACCTGGGGGACGTCGGGCAGGCGCACCGGGCGGATGTTCTCGCCCATGTCCGCCCCGGCGCTGGCCAGCAGCTCAGGCGGCAGCGCCACGCTCTGGACCACGGCGTCGCCGTGCCGGAGCTGGGTGATGCGGCCCCCCGACACGGCCAGCGTGACGCGGCCCGCACCCGGTCCGGCCACGTGAATGTCCCACGCGCTCTCCGACCGCGAGAACTGCCCGGGGCCGCCCGGGTTCCGGGTCTCGCGATAGCCCACGCGGCTCAGGATCCCCGCCAGGTCGAGCGCACCCACGTGGACGCCCGGCCGGAGCACGGGCGGGGCGGCGTAGAGCACGGTGGAGCGGCGCGCCTCCACCCGCTCGAACCGCGAGAGGGCGCGCGCGGCATAGATCGCGAGGCCGCTCCCGACCAGCACCAGGATGGCGAGCAGCGCGCCCGCGAAAAGAGTCCGGCGACGCAGGCCCCGGAACCGGCCGCCCCACCCGTCGGACATCAGGCCTCCGCGCGCACGATCAGGATGCGGTCAGGGTCTAGGACCCGGCCCCCCTCCGCAGGGTGATCATCACGAGCCGCGCCACGTCCGGATCGTCCGATAGCTCGACCACGACGAAGTCGCCCACCCGCACCTCGGCGAGCGTGATCGTGCTGTCCCGGAAGCTGTCCTTCACGTCACGGCCGGCCTGATTGCGCTGCGACAGCAGCACCACCGCCTCGCGCGGCACCTGCACCCGCAGGGCCCGCCGCTCGGCATTGGCGCCGAACTCGTCGAGAGTCAGGATGCGCGCCTGCGGATCCACCGCGAGCACCGTGCCCGCGCGCCGCTCCCCCGCCTTCGCTCCGCCCACCCCCACCGCCACGAGGCCGGCCACCAGAGCGGCCCCCGCCAGCACCGGGCCGAGCCCGGAGCGCCACATGCCGACGCTCACGAGCGCGGGGAGGCCGGCGCCGCGAACTCGGCCGCCTTCATCTTCCGGACCAGCTCGGCGTACGAGGAGGTCTGGATGATCTTGTCGAACTGCGTCCGATAGTTGTTGATCAAGCTCACGCCCTCGACCGAGACATCGTACACGAGCCACCGGTCTCCCCGCTGCTGCATACGGTAGTCCACCGGGATCTCGGTGCCCTGCTTGGTCACGAACCGCGTCCGCACGGTGGCGAGCCCGCTGTCCACCGACTCGCCCGCGTACGCGACCCGCTCGCCGCTGTACCGCTCGATCTTCGAGATGTAGGCCCGCTCGATCAGATCGGTGAACAGCGCCGTGAACTCCTGCCGGTCCTTGTCGGACAGCCCCTGCCAGTGGCGGCCGAGGGCGCGCTTGGCCGTCTCGGTGAAGTCGAAGACACCCTCCGCCTCCTTCCGGATGGCCGCCCGGCGCTCCTGGGCTCGGGCCCCGGCCCGCAGCGCCGGATCCTCGAGGATCTTGACGATCTGCTCGACGGAGGCCTTCAGCTGGTCGGTCGGAGCCCCGGCGCGGGCGGGCGCCGGGGCCCAGACTGCGAGCCCCACCAGCACGACCAGGATCAGATGGGGTACGAGACGGAGGCGCATGCCCTAGGCCGCGTGGCCGATACCGGCCGGGTCCACCGCGATGCGGTCCTCGATGCGGAAGTCAGACCGGCTGCGGCCCATCTCCCGCTTCGCCACGTCCACCGCCGCCTCGCGCAGCTCCGGGCGGGGCACCGCGCCCTTGATCTCGACAACGAGCGGCGACCCCTTCCACAGCGGCAGATGCGCGGTCGGCGTCAACGGCAGCCCGGCGAGCGTCGCGTCCATCAGGAGGGCATCCGAGACTCTCGCCTGGGCCGCCACCGCTTCGTCCTCACGCTTGCGCTTGAGGTCGTAGAGCTTGACGGCGAACCCCAGCAGCACGACGAGGATCAGCATCGTTGCCACCACGATGATTTCCATGGCTGTCACCTCCGTGGGCTCGGACGGTGCATCGGGCATGCCAGGCGAAACGTCAGGCCGCCGCGGCCAAGTGGCCCCGCCGTAAGCCCGGACGCGCGTCCCCCGGACGAACGCTCCCGACCGAGTAGGAATTTCCACGCCGATCGTGTAAACGTTTCCAGATGCGCCGCCGCGCGGCGCGTCATCCCGCGCCCTCCGGGGCCCCCTGGAGGATCGACTCGGCGGCGAGCACTTCCCGCGCGACATCGCCGAGGCGCTGGCGCGAGTCCATCGCCTGACGCCGTAGCCACCGGAACGCCTCCACCTCGCTGAGCTGCCGATCGCTCATCAGCTTGCCCTTGGCCTGGTCCACGAACGGTCGGTCGGCGCGCGCCTGCTGCAGCCGGCGGAGCTCGCGGAAGCGGGCGAGAGCCAGGTCGAGCGTGGGCGCGAGCTCCGCCGCGCGCAGCGGCTTGAGCATGAAGCCCATCACGCCGGCGCGATTCGCCTGCTTGACCACGGTTTGATCGGTGTCCCGCGTGAACAGGACCGCCGGACAGTCGAGCTCGGCGGTGATGCGCGGCATGAGCGCGGGCTCGCGCGTCCCGCTGAGGCTCGGCGCCATGATCACGACGTCGGGCCGTGTCTCCTTCATCACCGCAACCGCGTCGAGCCGTAACGGCGCCTCGACCGCCACCACGCCGCCCGCGTCCTCGACCGCCTCGCGGAGCATCGCGCGCGACGAGGAATCGGCCTCGAGAATTGCCACCCGCCAGCGCGGCGGACCATTCCGGAACGTGCTGCGGATCGCTCGCATGAGAACCTCCCTGAGCGGCCCGCTCGACGCAACCCGCGTGCCAAGGCCCGTACGGCCGGCCCGGAAAAACTTCCCAGACCGAGACCGGAAATTCCTCCCCGCCCACGCCGTGCACCGCTTCGTATTCGCATCTCGAGCGACGGACCCACGCCGTGACCGCGGTGGCACGTGACTTGCCTATTCCCCGGAGCGTGCTCAGATTGAAGCGCGAATTGAAGGACGAACCTGAGGACGAGATCCGCGACGAACCTCTGCCGGAGCCGTCCGACCGCATCGTCGCTGAAGACGGGGTGGGGGCCGACGAGGAGGACGACTGGGACGAGGAAGGTAGCCGCCTACCCCGGCTGCCCGGACCCCTGATCGCCGCCACCACCTTCGTTCCCACGTTCCTGGCGGTCCTCTTCGGCCTGAGTCATCTGCTGGGCGGCGCCAGCCCGACGGCGCGCACGGCGAACGCGCCGGTGCCATCCGCTGTCGCGCCCATGTCGGACCAGCTGGCCCCGGCCCTCTCCGAGGCCCTTCGCGACCCGTTTGTCGCGCCGGGGCTGGTCGACCCTCCTCCGACGAGACTGAGTGATCCGAGAGACGTGACCCGCCCGAGCGATCCGCGCGAGGCGCTACGTGCGCCGAGCCTGGAGGAGGCCACGCCACCGGCCGTCGACCCGGCCCCGCCGCCGGCCCTGCCGACGAGGCCGCCGGCCCAGCCACGGGTGGCCACGCCCTCGGCGCCCGAGCCCCGCGCGCTACGCCTCACCGAGACGCCCCGCCAGCCCCAGGCTGCCGTGCTGACCACCACGCCGACGGCAGAGCCGCGCAAGAGCGGGCGAGACTGGACCCCCGCGGCCGCGTTCGCAGACCGCGAGGCGGCCGGGCGCCTGGCCAGCAGCATTCAGCAGCAGGGCTATCCCGTCGAGATCCGGCAGGAGCAGTCTTCCGCCCGACCCTGGGTGGTGTGGATCGGCGCCCAGCCCCGCGGGGGCGAGCGCCGCCGCTAGTCCCGCCCCTCTACCGGTGCTCGGCCTGGAGCTCCCGCCACCGCCGCGCCTTGTTGTGCAGCGTCTTCGGCGTCGTCCCGAGGATCTCGGCGGCGCGAGTCTTGTTATTGTTCACCGACTGCAGCGTCCGGAGGATGAGCTGCTTCTCGCCGTCGTCGAGCGTGGTGCCCACCGGCAGCACCACCACGTTGGCCCGCTCGGTCGGCGCGGCGCCCAGCGGAGCGATCGGCAGGCAGTCGGCGGTGATCAGCCCGTCCTCGCACGAGACCACCGCGCGCTCGATCACATTGCGTAGCTCCCGCACATTGCCCGGCCAGGCATGGTCCCGGAGGAGCTTGAGCGCCGCCTGGTCGATCCCGCGCACCTGGCGCTCGTACTTGTCGTTGAACTCGGTCATGAACGCCCCCGCGAGGAGGGGGATGTCCTCGGGGCGCCGGCGCAGCGGCGGGAGCGCGATCGTCAGCACGTTCACCCGGTAGTAGAGGTCCTCCCGGAGCGCGCCCTCCTGCACCGCCTTCACCACGTCCTTGTTGGTCGCGCACACCACCCGCACGTCCACCGCGACCTCGTCGTGGCCTCCGATGCGACGCACCTGGCTGTCCTGCAGCACGCGGAGGTACTTGGCCTGCAGGTTCGAGCTCATCTCGGCGATCTCGTCGAGGAAGATGGTGCCACCGTCGGCCAGCTCGAAGTAGCCGGGCCGCCGCGCCATCGCGCCGGTGAAGGCCCCCTTCTCGTGACCGAACAGCTCGCTCTCCAAGAGCGTCTCCGGGATCGCCGAGCAGTTCACCGCCACGAACGGCCCCTTGGCCCGCTGCGAGAGCTCGTGGATGGTGCGCGCGACCAGCTCCTTGCCGGTCCCGGTCTCGCCCAGGATCAGCACCGGCGCCGGGCTCGGCGCCGCCATCTCGATCAGCCGGTAGATCTCCTGCATCCCGGGGCTCACGCCCAGCAGGGGCCCCAGCCCCCGCGTCTCCTTGAGCTGGCGCCGCAGGACCGTGACCTCGCGATTGACCTGCACCTTCTCGACCGCCTTCTCCACCAGGACCCGAAGCCGGCGCGGGTCCACCGGCTTGGTCATGTAGTCGTAGGCGCCCTCCCGCATCGCGGACACGGCGGTCTCGATGGAGCCGTGGGCGGTCAGGAGAATGACGGCAGCCTCCGGGACCGCGGCGGCCAGGGGCTTGAGCAGTCCGATCCCGTCGATCACGGGCATGACCATGTCGGCGACGACGACGTGCGGGCGGAAGCCCGGCGCCCGCTCGAGGGCGTCCTTCCCGTCCACCGCTTCCTGGACCTCGTACCCCCACATGGCCAGCAGGGCGGCCAGACCGCTGCGGCCGGACTCGTCGTCGTCTGCGATCAGGATTCTATGCTTCATGGTCGTCCCCTTTCGGGAAGCTCGCGATAGTTCACAGTGGAGGCCCGATCTTCGCGGCCTAGGCTGCAAGCGATATGCCCTCGAAATTTCTGGAAGGGAGCTCAGAGTGGCGACAGTCGGCCACTGCCGCTGCGACTATGCTTTACGAGATATATGTCAAGATCTACTCGAACACGATTCGCCGGACGCGAGCGCTGGACTGGGAAGATCTTACCGTGTAACTACGAACCAGCCCAGTCGATGTCGAGCAGGGCCAACCCGGTGGCCGGGTCGATTCTCCGGCGGAGCGTCGCCGGGGACTCGACGATCATGACATCGAGGGTCGGGTCCACGGTGCCCCCCAGGAGGTGGCCCCCGAGGGCGCTCCCGTCGTACCGGGCCAGCACCACGTGGGCGTGCACCCGCGGCTCGCCGGCGTCGAGGGCGACGTTGCCGACCAGCGAGACCACCTCGACCTGCTCCCGGATGACCCGCCGGGCGTAGTCGCGCCGGGTCCGGTCGAAGAAGCCGAGGGTCACCCCCGAGAAAGCCCCGATCCCGGTCAGCGACGCGCCGGACAGATCGAAGCGCTTGGCGGCCGCGGTGAGGGCTTCCACCGGGTCGTCGCCGCGGGCGCACACCATCACGAAGCTGCGCCGGCCCTCGACGTCATCGAGCTGCTGGATCTGCATGTCCCGCTCCTCTCGTCAGGGCGCTCAGGCCCGCTCGGCCACCGCCTGTTTGTCGCGCTTGCGCAGGCCCACCAGGCAGGCCACCAGGATCCCGGTCATCACGGTGAGCAGCCCGAGCTCGATCATCGCGTAGCGGAAGACCGCCTCGCCCTGCTCCATCAGCTTGCCGAACTCCGCGGTGAGCACCAGGATCCGCCGCACCGCCGCGATCATGGCCACCAGCACGAAGGGCTCCGGCACGAGCACGTGCTCCCGGAACGACACCTGGACCGTGTACAGGATCTCGATCATCATCAGGATCAGCAGGAGCTGGTCCAGCATCCCCACGATGCTGCCCCCGATCGTGCCGGCCCCGATGCTGCGGGCGAACGTCACCGCCGCGTCGAGCAGTAGCCCCACCGCGCCCGCCGCCAGCAGCACCCCGATCCCCACGTAGAGGACGTCCTCCACCTGGGTGAACGCCTGCGCGATGCGCTCGCGCACCGCCGGCCGCGCCCGGCCCGCGGGACTCACCCGCGCCTCACCGCCGCCCCGTCAACGATCAGCACGAGCCCCATGCGCTGTGGGGCATCGGCAATCCCGGTGCCACGCGCCGGGCGCGGACCGCCGCGCGGCTAAGCGCTCGAAAAGCGGCGGCCCCGCGCGCGCGCTGGCGTCGGCTCCCAGCCGCTCCCGCGCAGAACCGGTAAACGTTACCGACGGTCTTCGGTAACGCCGACGCGGCGGGGCGCGCCGGCCCGGGCAACCTTTCTGGGGCCTTCCCCGCGTGATACCGTGAGACATTCCCGCACCGTAACGGACGGAAGGAGGCGCGGATCATGACGGACATCTGGGGTGATCTCGTGTGGGCCGCTCTCGCGGATCTGAAGACGAGGCTGGTCCTCGTGCTGCCGGGCGTCCTGGCGATGCTGACCTTGGCCGTCGTCGGCCTCGCCGGCGCGTGGATCGCCGCGCGCGTGACCCGGCGGCTGGCGCAGGCGGTGGCGTTCGACCGGCGCGCCGAGAGCTGGGGCATCGTCTCGCAGCTCAGCCGCGCGGGCGTGCGCCGGCCCCCCTCGCAGGTGCTGGGACTGGTCGTCTTCTGGAGCATCCTCGTCCTCTTCCTGTCCATGGCCATCGACGCGCTCGCGATCCCCGGCACCGGGCGGCTCACCGAGTTCGTGTTCTCCTGGGTCCCCCGGGTCATGGGCGCGGCCCTGATCCTCCTCGTCGGCTGGCTCGTGGCCAACTTCCTGGGCGAGGGTGCGCTCATCGCGGCGGTCAACGCGCGCGTGCCGGAGGCGCGCCTGCTCGCTCGCGCGATCCGCTGGGGCGTGCTGCTCTTCGCGAGCGCGACCGCGATCACCCACCTCGGCATCGGCAAGGAGATGGTGCTGGTGGCCTTCGGCATCACCTTCGGCGGCTTGATCTTCGCCTTGGCGCTGGCCTTCGGCCTCGGGGGCCGTGCGCTGGCACGCCAGATCCTCGAACGCCACCTGCGCAACCGCGAGCCACATCCGCGGGAGACGCTGACCCACCTCTAGCCGCATGATCGATGTCGGCGTGCTCTTCCAGCAGGCGGTGGCCGCGCTGCGCCGAGAGCGTCACGCGACCTATCGCCTGCAGCTGGGGAGCGCGCTCGGCTTCGACGCGGTGGCCGCGCTCGGCCCCTACCTCGACGCGCTCGGGGTGAGCGACGCCTACCTCTCCCCCTGCTTCCGCTGCGGCCCCGGCAGCTCGCACGGCTACGACGTCACCGATCACAACGCGTTCAACCCCGAGATCGGGGGCGCGACCGCCTTCGATCGCATGGCCGCCGCGCTCACCGCGGGGGGACTCGGCCTGATCCTCGACGTGGTGCCCAACCACATGGGCATCGCGGGCGACGCCAATCCCTGGTGGCTCGACGTGCTGGAGAACGGCCAGGCCTCCCCGCGCGCCAACTTCTTCGACATCGACTGGACGCCGATCAAGCCCGAGCTGCGCGATCGCGTGCTCCTGCCCGTCCTGCCCGATCAGTACGGCCGCGTGCTCGAGTCGCAGCAGCTCCAGCTCGAGCTCGCGGACGGCGCCTTCCACCTGCGCTACGCGGGGGCGCGCCTGCCCATCGCCCCCGACACCTACGCGCAGATCCTGACCGACCGCCTCGACGTCCTCGCCGACCGGCTCGGGGCGGAGGACGCGGGGCTCCAGGAGCTGCGCAGCATCCTGACCTCGCTCGAGCACCTGCCGGGGCGCACCGAGACCGATCCGGCCCGGCTCGAGGAGCGGCTGCGCGAGAAGGAGATCGTCAAGCGCCGCCTCGGCGTTCTCACCAAGGAGTCGGTGGACATTCGCGAGCACGTCGAGGAGACGGTGCGCGGCGTGAACGGCACCCCGGGGGATCCCGCGAGCTTCGACGCGCTCGACCGCCTGCTCTCGGCCCAGACCTACCGGCTCGCCGACTGGCGCGTGGCGGGCGACGAGGTGAACTACCGCCGCTTCTTCGACGTCAGCCACCTCGCCGCCATCCGCATGGAGCAGCGCCTCGTGTTCGACGCCGCCCACGAGCTGGTGCTCCGGCTCGTCGGCGAGGGCAAGGTCTCGGCGCTGCGCGTGGACCATCCGGACGGGCTCTACGCGCCCGGCGAGTACTTCCGCCGGCTCCAGGAAGGCGCGCTGGTGGCAACCGCGCGGCGGCTCGTGCCCGAGCTGGGGCCCGCGGAGGCGGCGGCGCTCGGCGCCCTCTATCGCGTCCGCGCCGCCGACCAGCCGGCCGCGCCGGACGCCCGGCCGCTGTGGATCGCGGCCGAGAAGATCCTGAGCGCGGGCGAGCCCCTGCCCGACTGGTGGGCGGTGGCGGGCACCACCGGCTACGACTTCCTGGCCTCCGTCAACGGGCTCTTCGTGGACCGGGGGACTTCCAGACAGATGACCACGTTGTACGCGCGGTTGGCCGGGGCGGGCGGGCTGCTGGCCGATCACACCTACGCGGCCAAGCGGCTGATCATGCAGGTGTCGATGGCGAGCGAGATCAACCAGCTCGGCCATCACCTCGACTCCATGTCGGAGCGCAATCGGCTCTCGCGCGACTTCACCCTCTACAGCCTCGTGCGCGTGATCCGCGAGGTGGTCGCCGCGTTCTCGGTCTACCGCACGTACGTGGGCGACGACGGCCGCGATCCGAGCGTCCGCGACCGCGCCTACATCGAGGAGGCGGTGGCGGAGGCCAAGCGCCGCAACCCCACCGTGAACGTGTCCATCTTCGACTTCGTCCGCGACGTGCTCCTGGTCCGGAGCTCGGGCCGCCCCGATCCCGCCGAGCAGGCCGCCCGCCGGCACTTCGCGATGCGCTTCCAGCAGACGACCGGGCCGGTCACCGCCAAGGGCGTCGAGGACACCGCCTTCTACGTGTACAACCGCCTCGTCTCGCTCAACGAGGTGGGTGGCGATCCCGCGCGCTACGGCGAGTCGGCGACCGTTTTTCACGACAAGAACGCCGCGCGCCTGGCCCGGTGGCCGGAGTCCCTCGTCGCCACCGCGACCCACGACACCAAGCGCGGCGAGGACGTGCGCGCGCGCATCAACGTGCTCTCCGAGGTGCCGGCCGCGTGGGCCGTCGAGGTCCGGCGCTGGCGGGCCCTCGCCCGGCGCTTCAAGATCGACGTCGACGGCCGCGCCGCGCCCGACGCCAACGACGAGTACCTCTTCTACCAGACCCTGGTGGGCGCCTGGCCCGCCCAGGAAGACGACGAGTCGCTCGAAACCCTGACCGAACGGCTGGTCGCCTACATGGAGAAGGCCACCAAGGAGGCCAAGCGCCACACGAGCTGGGTGAACCCGAGTGCCGGCTACGACGCGGCGACGCGCGGGTTCGTGACCGGCCTGCTCGCGCCCGGCGGGGCCTTCCTCGCCGCCTTCCGGCCCTTCCAGCGCCTGGTCGCGGCCCACGGGGCGGTCAACTCCCTCGCCCAGACCCTGCTCAAGATCGCGGCCCCGGGGATCCCCGACTTCTACCAGGGCACCGAGCTCTGGGAGCTGTCCCTCGTCGATCCCGACAACCGCCGACCGGTGGACTTCGCCCGCCGGCAGGCGATGCTCGACGTCGTGCGCGCCCGCATCCCCGCCGAGGGCGCGGGCGCGCCGGACCTGAGCGCCCTCTGCGCGGAGCTTCTCGAGCACTGGCGGGACGGGCGGGTGAAGCTCTACCTCACCCACCGCGCGCTCACCCTGCGGCGGCGGCGGTCCCGGCTCTTCGGCGCCGGCGAATACAGCGCGCTCGCTCCGGGTGGCCGCCACGCCGAGCACGTGGTGGCGCTGGCGCGACTGGACGGGCCCGACGCGGTGATCGCGGTGGTGCCGCGCTTGACCGCGCGCCTCGCCGGCCTCACCGGCCGGTTCGCGCTGGGGGAGGCGGCCTGGGAGCAGACGTGGGTCGCGCTCGGCGACGACCGGCTCGCCGGCGTCTACCGCGACCGCTTCACCGGCCTCACGGTGGCCAGCGAGCAGCACGACGGCGTCGCGGTGCTGCCCGGGCCCGCGCTGTTCGCTCACTTTCCGGTGGCGCTCCTCGAGCGCGAGGGCGGCCTACCATGAGCCCGAGCCCGGCGGCGCGGCGCGCGCATCGGATGCCGTTCGGCGCGGAGGTCCGCGAGGACGGCTCCACGCGCTTCCGGCTCTGGGCGCCCGGCGCCCGCCAGGTCGAGCTGTGGCTCGAGGAGCCGCGGCGCGCGGTGCGTATGCCACGCGACGGGGGCGGGTGGGCGGAGTACGTGACGCGGGACGCGCCGCCGGGCACGCGCTACCGCTACCGGATCGACGGGGAGCTGCTCGTGCCCGATCCGGCCGCGCGCTTCCAGCCCGGCGACGTGCACGGGGCGAGCGAGGTCATGGACCCCCTCGCCCATGCCTGGACCGACACCGCCTGGGCCGGCCTGCCCCCGGAGCGGCTCGTGTTCTACGAGCTGCACGTGGGTGCGTTCAGCGCGGCCGGCACCTACGCGGGCGTGGCCGAGCGGCTCGACCACCTGGTCTCGCTCGGCGTCACCGCGGTGGAGCTGATGCCGCTGGCCGACTTCCCCGGCCGCTGGGGCTGGGGCTACGACGGCGTCCTCCTCTTCGCCCCCGAGGCGAGCTACGGCCGGCCCGAGGACCTCAAGGCCCTGGTGGACGCCGCGCACGCGCGCGGCCTCGCCGTCTTCCTCGACGTCGTCTACAACCACTTCGGCCCCGAGGGCAACTACCTGCACCACTACGCGCCCGGCTTCTTCAACGCGCGCCACCAGACCCCGTGGGGCGACGGCGTCAACTACGACGGGCCCGGCTCGGAGGTGGTGCGCGCGTTCATGATCCACAACGCGCTCTACTGGATCGAGGAATACCACCTCGACGGCCTGCGCCTCGACGCGGTCAATGCGATCGTGGACGATTCGCCCCGGCACCTGCTGGTGGAGCTTGGCCGCGCGGTGGCCGACGGGCCCGGCCGCGACCGCCGCGTGCACCTGGTGCTGGAGAACGGCGCCAACGAGGCGCGCTACCTGCGACCGGTGGACGGCCGCCGCCCGCTCTACCAGGCCCAGTGGAACGACGACGTGCACCACGCGCTGCACGTGCTCCTGACCGGCGAGGCGGGCGGCTACTACGGCGACTACCAGCCCCCGCTGCCGCACCTGGGGCGCTGCCTCACCGAGGGCTTCGCGTTCCAGGGCGAGCGGTCGATGTACCGGGGCGTCACGCGCGGCGAGCCGTGCGCGGACCTGCCGTCCACCGCCTTCGTGGGCTTCCTCCAGAATCACGATCAGATCGGCAATCGCGCCCTCGGGGACCGGATCACCGCGCTCGCCTCCCCCGATGCGGTGCGCGCGGCCACCGCGGTGCTCCTCCTCTCGCCCGCCCTGCCGCTCCTCTTCATGGGCGAGGAATGGGCCGCGCCCGAGCCGTTCCTCTTCTTCAGCGATCTCGGCCCGGATCTGGGCCCGCGCGTGTCCGAGGGCCGACGGCGCGAGTTCGCCCGCTTCCCGGAGTTCGCCAATGAGGCGACGCGCGCGCGCATTCCCGATCCCCAGGCCGAGTCGACGTTCAAGCGCTCGGTGCTCGACTGGGGTCACGCGGGCGCCGCCATCCACAAGGACTGGCTGGGCTTCCACCAGGCCCTGCTCGCGCTGCGAGCCCGGGCGGTCGCGCCGCTGCTCGCGGGCGAGTCGGTCCCGCTCCCCTCGTGGAAGGCGCTCGGCGACACCGCGCTCGAGGTCGCGTGGACGTTCCCGGCCGGCACGCTGCGGCTCGTCGCCAACCTGGGCGCGGCCGCCGTCCCGCACGAAGGGCCGGGCGCGGACTGGGGCCGCCGCCTCTACGCGCTCACCCTGCCGTCGCCCACGTGGTCCACGCTGCCACCGTGGAGCGTGGCGTTCTACTTCGCGGGGGCCGCCCCCCGATGAGCGCCAAAGGCGCGAAGAGGCCTAACCGCCTCGCGAGGTCCTCCACCGGGGATCGACTTGGAATCGATCGCGCCAAAGGCGCGAAGAGGCCTAACCGCCTAGCGAGATCCTCCACCGGGGGCCGACTTAGAATTGATCGCCTCATCGATCGCTTCACCGTAGACCGTCATGGTCCGATCCGCGATGCGGTCCCACGAGAAATACGCCTCCACCCGGCGGCGCCCGGCCTCGCCCATGCGCCGGGCGCGCTCGGGATCGGCCAGGGCCTCCCGCAGCGCCTGCCCGAGCGCGGCGGCGTCACCAGGCTCCACCAGCCGGCCGGTCTCGCGGTCCACCACCACCTCGGGGATGCCCCCGACCCGGCTCGCCACCACCGGCGTGCCGCAGGCCATGGCCTCGAGGTTGATCAGGCCGAACGGCTCGTAGATGGACGGGCAGACGAAGACCGCGGCGTGACTGTAGAGCTGGACGACCTCGGGAACCGGCAGCATCGCGTTGATCCAGCGGATCTCCGGACGGCCCGTCACCGCGGCCTCGAGGCGGGCCAGCAGCTCCGGGGTGTCCGGGCTGCTCGCGCAGAGCACGAGCTGGACGCCCGCGGGCAGGGCCCGCGCGGCCTCCAGGAGCTGGAAGATCCCCTTCTGCTCGCTGATCCGGCCCACGAAGAGCACGTAGGGGGCGTGCACCCCGTGGCGCGCGAGGGTATCGCGTTGCTCGGTGCGCGCGAAGGCCTCCGCGTCCACCCCGTTGTGGATCACCACCACCCGGTCGGGATCGACCCGAAAATGGGTCGTGATGTCGGCGCGCATCTGGGCGGACACCGCGATGACGCGGTCGGCGCGCTCGACGGCCAGCCGCTCGGCCCAGCTCGACACCGCGTAGCCGGTGCCGAGCTGGTCGGCCTTCCACGGCCGGAGCGGCTCCATGCTGTGCAACGTGACGACGAGCGGCACGTCGTGGATGGACTGCACCAGCATCCCACCCAACCCCACGTACCAGGTGTGGGTATGGACCACGTCCGCCGCCACCGGGTCGCGTGCCATCGCGAGCCCCACCGAGAGCGCCTCGAGCGCGGGCGCGTACGGCGCCTCCGGCCCGCCGGCCAGGCGCGGCCACGGGGCGTAGCCCTTCACGGTCAACAGCGGATCGGTCTGTTGCTGGTCGCCGAAGCAGCGCACCTCGACCGACGCGCGGCGGGCCAGCGCGCGGCTCAGGTGATCCACCACCACGCCGGCCCCGCCGTACACGTGCGGCGGATACTCTCGACTCAGGAGCAGGATTCTCACAGGCGTCGTCCCCCGGGAGAGCTTACCGCATGAGCCCGACCGACCCCTTCGTCTTCCTCGGCTGCCTCGAGCTGAACGAGCTGCTGCCCCACGAGGCCCACGACGCCCGCGAGCTGCTCGAGCAGCTCGGGCGCGTGCCGGTGGAGTCCGTCTTCTGCCATACCTCGGCCTCGCTGCTGCACCGGCCGGTGCTGGCCGAGGCCTATCCCAACGATTTCGCGCTCTGGGTCGGCACCGAGGTGCGCGACGTGCGGCTCGCGGAGCGGCTAGCCGGCGTGGACGCCTTCCACGCGGGCTCCATGGAGCGCGTGCGCGAGGAGCTGGTCGCCACCATCTCCGACCACCTCGAGCATCTCGGCACCGCGCCCGGCCGCACCCAGGGCAAGCGCTTTCGCTTCTTTCAGGTGCACCTCGTCCCGGTGCCCACCGGCCACCAGGCCCGCACCCTCGCCGAGTTGCGCGACGCGCTCGTCGAGGTGGACGTGAGCGCGCTCTTCTACCACACGATCGAGGCACGCTACCGCGCCGGCCGCGGGCGGGGCGACTTCGCCGAGTGGGTCGCCGGCGTGCTCGGCCGCCCGGAGGTGGCCGATCGGCTCGCCCACATCGACCCGTTCGCGGGCAGCCTCGAGCGGATCCGCGACCGCCATCTCAACATCCTGTCCGACGCGATCGCCGACGAGGGCGCCTGATGGGCCCGGGCTCGCTGCTCAAGCTCGACGACTACCGGCAGGTCGCCCCGCGCGGCGCGGTGGACATCCTCATGCGCATCGGCGAGCGCCTGCGCGGGAAGCGCTTCGTGCACGTGAGCGCCTCGCGCTACGGCGGCGTGGGCGTGGAAGTGCTGAACCGGCTCGTGCCGATCATGAACGACCTGGGCGTCGAGACCACCTGGGAGATCACGATCGGCACCGCGGACTTCGACCAGGTCGGCCGCGCGGTGAGCCGGGCCCTCGCCGGAACCGAGCAGGTCATTACCGAGGCCATGCTGGCCCGCCTGCGCGACACCGCGGCCGAGAACGCGCGCCGCCTCCGGCTCGACGCCGATCTGGTGATGGTGCACGACGCCACCCCGCTCGGCCTCGTCGAGCAGCGCGGCAGCGCGGGGCGCTGGGTCTGGCGCTGCCACCAGGATCTCTCCTCCGCCCAGCCGCAGATCTGGAGCGCGCTCCGCCCGATCGCGCAGCGCTACGACGCGGCGGTCTTCTCCCTCGCCCGTTTCGCGACGCCGCTCTCCATCCCCCGCTTCATCGTGTATCCGTCCATCGACCCGCTCTCCGAGCGCAACCGCGAGATGACTCGCGCCGAGCAGGCCGCCCAGATGGACCGCCTCCAGGTGCCGCGGGACAAGCCCATCCTGCTCCAGGTGGGGCCGTTCGAGCGCCAGCACGACCCGCTCGGCGTCATCAACGCGTTCCGTCTCGTGAAGAAGCACCACGACGTCCGGCTCGTGCTGGCCGGCCCGCCCCCCGCGCCCGGGGGAGACGTCCTCGCCGACGTGCGCGAGGCGGCCGGTCAGGATCCCGACATCGCGGTGATCGTCCTGCCCCCGGATCCCCAGACCGAGCTGAACGCGCTCGAGCGCGCGGCGACGATCGCGATCCAGAAGCCGCTGAAGGCCGACTTCACCATCGAGGTGGCCACCGCGATGTGGAAGGGCAAGCCGGTGATCGGCACCATCGCGGGCGGCATCCCATTTCAGATGGTCGTGAACGTCACCGGGTATACCGTGGAAACCGTGGAGGGCGCCGCGTTCCGCATCCGGCAGCTCCTGAGCAACCCCGAGCTCATCGGTCGCATGGGCGCGGCCGGGCGCGAGCACGTGCGCCGCAATTTCCTCGTGACCCGACACCTGAGCGACTACCTAGCCCTGCTCGCCCATCTCACCCGGTGATGGAGACACTCGAGCTGGCCGACGAGGTCCGGACCACCGTCGAGGGGATCGGCACCGCGGACCTCGTGGTGGGCCTGGCCACCGCCGGACCGAGCGTCACCATCGCGGCGGTGGCGGGAGCGGTGCGCGCGGCCCTCGATGCGCACTTCGCGGGCCAGGCCGCGGTGGTCGTGCACGTCGACCAGGCCCCGTCCGAGGAGGCGCCGGCGGCGCTGGCCTCCGCCTTGGGCGCGGCGCGCGTGGTCCGGGCGGCCGGGGCCGGGCACGCCACCGACGGCGCGCTCGACTGGGCCCAGGCAGTACGCACGATGCTGACCGTCGGCCGGAGGCTGGAGGCGCGGGCACTCGTGATGCTCAACGCCGATCTCGGCAGCACCACCGCGGAATGGCTCCGGGCCCTTGCCACCCCGGTCCTCAAGGACGACGTCGGGCTGGTGCTGCCGATCTACCATCGCTATCGCTACGACGGCACCCTCACCCAGGCCCTCGTCGTGCCGCTCATGCGCAGCCTCTTCGGCCGGCAGCTCGCGCATCCGCTCGCCGAGGAATTCGCCTGCTCGGGAGCGGCCGCCGATGCCTTCCTGGCCCAGCCGGTCTGGGAGACGGACCTCGGCCGTCACGGCCTCGAGTTCTGGCTGCCCGCGGCCGCGATCGAGCGGGGCTTCACGGTGGGCCAGGCCGTGCTGGGCCCGCGAACGGTGGCGGCCACCCAGTCCCCCGCGCCGCTCGGCCGCACGGTGGGCCGGGTGGCCGGCGCCCTCTTTGCCCTGGCCGAGCAGTCGGAGAGCTACTGGCTCGACGTCCGGGGATCGGAGCCGGCGCCGACCTTCGGCGTGCCGCCCGAGCCCCTGCCGGGCGGCCCCGCGGTGGACGCCGAGCGCATGCAGGTCGGCTTCGTCCAGGGCGTGCGCGATCTCCTCCCGGTGTGGGAGCGCATCCTGGCCCCTGAGAACCTGGGCGAGGTGCTGGAGCTCAGTGATCGGCCGCTCGAGCGCTTCCGCTTCTCGGACCGGCTCTGGACCCGCGTGGTGTACGACTTCCTGCTCGCCTATCGCACCCGCGTCGTCTACCGGAGCCACGCCGCCCAGTCGCTCGCCCCGCTCTATCTGGGCCGCGCCGCCTCCGTGATCCTCGAGACCAGCGCACGGCCGCCCGCCGCGCTGCTCCAGAGCGCGACGCGCCTGGGCGGCATGTTCGAGGAGGACAAGCCCTATCTGGTGGACCGGTGGCGATGACCAGGATCCGCCGCCCGATCGTGATCGAGCACGTACGCCCCGCGGTGGACGACGGCCGCTATCCGGTCAAGCGGGTCGTGGGAGACGCGTTGACGATCACCGCCGACATCTTCAAGGAAGGACACGACCTCCTCGCCGCGTCGATCCGCTTCCGCGCGGTGGGCGAGACCGACTGGCGCGAGACGCCGCTCTCGCCCGTCGACAACGACGGCTGGGCCGGCTCGTTCCCACTCGAGGCCAATACGCGCTATCGCTATACGGTGGAGGCCTGGACCGACACCTTCGGCTCCTGGGTCGAGGAGATGCGGCGACGCCTGGCCGGCGGTCAGGTCGACCTCACCAGCGAGCTGCTCGAAGGCGGCGCGATGCTCGCTCGCGCGCGCGGGGGGGCGCGGGACGCGGACGCGGCCGCGCTGACCCGTGCGCTCGAGCGGCTCGAGGCCGCGTCCTCGCGCGACCGCCGCCTCGACGTCCTCCTCGACTCCGACCTGCGCCAGGTGATGGCGCGCGTCCAGCCGCGGCCGGACCTCACGCGCCACGACCGGGAGCTCGAGGTGGTGGTGGACCGCCCCCCGGCCGCCTTCGCGGCCTGGTACGAGATGTTCCCGCGCTCGCAGGGCCGGATCCCCGGCCGCCACGGCGCCTTCGACGACTGCATCGACCGGCTCCCCGCGATCCGGCGCATGGGCTTCGATGTCGTCTACCTGCCGCCCATCCATCCGATCGGCCGCACCGCGCGCAAGGGCCCGGACAACGCGCTGGCGGCCGGCCCCGGCGATCCGGGAAGCCCCTGGGCCATCGGCGGCCCCGAGGGCGGCCACACCGCGGTGCATCCGGAGCTCGGCACGCTCGAGGACTTCCGTCGCCTCGTGAAGACCGCGCAAGGCCTCGGGATGGAGATCGCGCTCGACTTCGCGATCCAGTGCTCGCCGGATCACCCGTGGGTGCGCGAGCACCCGGAATGGTTCTACCAGCGGCCCGACGGGACCATCAAGTACGCGGAGAACCCGCCCAAGAAGTACCAGGACATCTACCCCATCAACTTCGCGAGCCCGGCCTGGGAATCGCTCTGGAACGCGCTGCTGGGCGTCGTCAGATTCTGGATCGACCAGGGCGTGCGGACGTTCCGGGTGGACAACCCGCACACCAAGCCGCTCGACTTCTGGGCCTGGCTGATCCGGGAGGTCCAGGACCGCGATCCGGACGTCGTGTTCCTCTCCGAGGCCTTCACCCGCCCCAAGGTGATGCGCGCGCTCGCCAAGGCCGGCTTCACCCAGTCCTACACCTACTTCACCTGGCGGAATTTCAAGGAGGAGCTGACCGAGTACCTCGAGGAGCTGACCGGCTCCGAGATGGCCGAGTACTTTCGCGGCAACTTCTTCGTCAACACGCCCGACATCCTCCCCGAGGTGCTCCAGCGCGGCGGGCCGCCCGCCTTCCGCATGCGGGCCGCCCTGGCCGCCACGCTGTCGTCGGTCTGGGGCATCTACAGCGGCTACGAGCTCTGCGAGGCAACGCCCCTGCCCGG
Organism: Candidatus Acidiferrum sp.; assembly: GCA_035635775.1. Taxonomy (GTDB): domain Bacteria; phylum Methylomirabilota; class Methylomirabilia; order Rokubacteriales; family CSP1-6; genus CAMLFJ01. The sequence goes on along the minus strand of DASQAL010000084.1, from coordinate 6,872 downwards.
CAGCGAGGAGTACCGGGCCTCCGAAAAGTACGAGATCCGGGTGCGCGACTGGGACGCGCCTGGAAATATCTCGAGCTACATCGCACAGCTCAACACGATCCGGCAGGAGAACCCGGCGCTCCACCGCATGGGCGGCCTGCGCTTCTACCCGGCGAACAGCCCGCACGTGCTCTTCTACGGCAAGCTCACCCCCGCGCGCGACAACGTGATCCTGGTTGCGGTCAACCTGGACCCCTTCGCCACCCACGAGGCCGCGCTCCAGATCCCGCTCGCCGAGATCGGCATCGCCCCCGACGAGACCTACGAGCTCCACGAGCTGCTCGGCGGCGACCGGCGGCTGGTGCGCGGGGCCAGCCATACGGTGACACTCGACCCTCGCACCGCGCCCGCGCACATCTACCGCGTCGGCCGCTGGCGCCGCCGCGAGCGCGATTTCGACTACTACGCGTGAGAAGCTTTAGAAGCTCTATGTATCCGCTCGGCTCGCCTCCGGCTGCACCTCGCCCAGCCACTGCATATCCGCTCGGCTCGCCTTCGGCGGCACCTCGCCCAGCCACTGCCCCGGACACTCGTCGGCGGGCGGACGGACCGAATTCCCTAGAGGCTCTATATATCCGCTCCGCTCGCCTTCGGCTGCACCTCGCCAAGCGAGGCGTGAGCCCGGCATGAGCGACCGCGATCCGCTCTGGTACAAGGACGCCGTCTTCTACGAGCTCCACGTCCGCGCCTTCAAGGACGGCAACGACGACGGCATCGGCGACTTCATCGGGCTCACCAGCCAGCTCGGGCATCTCAAGGAGCTGGGAGTGGATTGTCTCTGGCTCCTGCCCTTCTTCCGCTCGCCACTGCGCGACGACGGCTACGACGTGGCCGACTATCGCGCGATCCATCCGGACTACGGCACCATGACCGACTTCGACCGCTTCCTCGAGGCCGCCCACGGCCACGGCATGCGGGTCATCTCGGATCTGGTGGTCAACCACACGTCGGACCAGCACCCGTGGTTCCAGGCCGCCCGCCGCGCGCCCGACTCGCCTTACCGCGATTACTACGTCTGGAGCGACACCGACCAGCGGTACCGGGACGCCCGCATCATCTTCGTGGACACCGAGCACTCCAACTGGACGTGGGATCCGGTGGCGAAGGCCTACTACTGGCATCGCTTCTTCCACCACCAGCCGGATCTCAACTTCGACAATCCGCAGGTCCGCCGCGAGCTGCTCGACGTCATGCGCTTCTGGCTGGACAAGGGCCTCGACGGCTTCCGCTGCGACGCGGTCCCCTATCTCATCGAGCGCGAGGGGACCAACTGCGAGAACCTGCCGGAGACCCACGAGTTCCTGCGGGAGATCCGCCGCAGTCTCGACCGCGAGTACCAGGGGCGTATTCTATTGGCGGAAGCCAACCAGTGGCCCGCCGACGTCCGCCCCTATTTCGGGGATGGCGACGAGTTCCACATGGCCTTCCACTTCCCGCTCATGCCCCGCATGTTCCTGGCCGTCCGCCACGGGGACCGGCGCCCGATCACCGACATCTTCGTGCACACCCCGGAGATCCCGTCGAGCGCCCAGTGGTGCCTCTTCCTGCGCAACCACGATGAGCTCACGCTGGAGATGGTGAGCGACGAGGAGCGCCGCCACCTCTACTACGCCTACGGCTCCGACCCGCGCATGCGGCTCAACCTGGGGATCCGACGGCGGCTGGCCCCGCTGCTCGAGAACGACCGGCGGAAGATCGAGCTGCTCACGAGCCTGCTCTTCACCCTGCCGGGCAGCCCCATCCTCTACTACGGCGACGAGCTCGGGATGGGCGACAACATCTACCTGGGCGACCGCAACGGGGTCCGCACCCCGATGCAGTGGACGGGCGACCGCAACGCGGGCTTCTCCCGCGCGGACACCGCCCGCCTCTACCTGCCCCTGATCGTGGACACCGTCTACGGCTACCAGGCCATCAACGCGGAGGCCCAGCAGCGCACCCCGTCCTCCCTGCTCAACTGGATGAAGCGGCTCATCGCGGTGCGCAAGAAGACGCGCGTCTTCGGCCGCGGCACGCTCACCTTCCTCCGGCCCGCCAACGAGAGCGTGCTCGCCCACGTGCGCGAGCACGAGGGCGAGACGGTGATCGCGGTCCACAACCTCGCCGGCTCGGCCCAGCCGGTGGAGCTCGATCTGCGCGCTTGGCGGGGGCACACCCCGGTGGAGATGCTGGGGGACACCCGCTTCCCCACCATCGGCGAGGGGTCCTACTTCATCAGCCTGGCGCCCTACGGCTACTACTGGTTCCGGCTGCAGCCGCCCCTGCCCGACCAGCCCGTCTATGGCATCGAGGCCGCCCCGCTCTGACCCCGCCGCGCTCGTCGCGCTGCTCTCGGGCCCCGGCCGCTCCGATCTCGCGCGCTTCCTGATCCGCCAGCGCTGGTTCGCGGCCAAGACCCGCGGCATCGCGGCGGTGGACGTGCTCGACTGGGCCATCCTCGATCCCGACGGGCCGCTCGTGCTCCTGCTCATCGCGGTGGACGGTGACCCGTACTACGTCCCGGTGACCGTGACGGCCGAGGCCGCGGCGGAGGCCACGCTGGTCCGCGCCGGCGCGGACGCGGTGGTGGATGCCCACCACGACCCGCGGTTCGGCCGGCGCGTGCTCGCCGCCATCGCCGCCGGCCGCTCGGCCGATGGGCGCCACGGCCGCTTCGTCTTCCGGCCCACCCCGGGCTGGGCGTTCGCGCCCGATCCTGACGCGCTGGCCGGCCGGCGCCTCACCGGCGAGCAGAGCAATACCTCGGTCGTGGTGGGCGATCTCGTGCTGAAGTCGCTGCGCCGGCCCCAGCCCGGCCTCAACCCGGATCTCGAGATCGCGCACTTCCTCACCACCCGGACCGCCTTTCGCCACGTGCCGCGGCTCGCGGGCTGGGTCGAGTACACCGGCGCGAGCGAGCCGGTGACGCTCGCGGTGCTCCAGGAATTCGTGCCGAACGTCGGCGACGGGTGGACCCACGTCGTCTCGACGCTCGCGGGCCGCGGCGCGACCATCGAGCGCCGGCCCGATCCGCTCCTGGACGACGTCCGCCACCTGGGCGCGATCACGGGAGGCCTGCACGTCGCCCTCGCCTCCGACGACCGCGACGCGGACTTCCGCCCCGAGCCCATCGGCCGCGACGACGTCCTGCGGTGGGCCGGCGAGATCGCCCGCGAGCTCACGACCCCCGATCTTCGCCGGCGGCTCGCGGGCGACCCCGGGCAGGTGGCGGACGGGGTGGCCCGGACGCTCGCCGCTCTGGAAGAGCTCGCGGACGCGACGGTGAAGATCCGCGTCCACGGCGACTACCATCTCGGCCAGGTGCTCAAGACGCCGGACGGTTTCGCGATCATCGACTTCGAGGGCGAGCCGGCGCGGCCCCTCGCCGAGCGCCGCCAGAAGCAGTCGGCCCTGCGAGACGTGGCGGGAATGCTGCGGTCCCTCGACTACGCGGCGCACGCCGTCGCGTTCGGTCACCCGGAGGCCGAGCGGGCGGCGGCTCTCGCCGCCCTCACCGCCTGGGAGGCGCAGGCCCGCGCGGCCTTCCTCGGCGGCTACCTTCGCTCAGTGGCGGAGAGCCCGGCGCCGCTCGCCCCCGCGACCGCCGAGGCGCTGCGCTCTGCGTGCGGCCCGTTCGAGCTGCAGAAGGCGGCCTACGAGCTCCGATACGAGCTCGACAACCGGCCCGACTGGGTCGCGATCCCGCTGGCCGGGGTCAGTCGAATTCTTGGGCGGAGCGTGGCGAGCGACTGAGTCGCCCGCGGTCCGCCTCCCGCGCGCCGAGCGCGGCCATGCACACCGCGAACACGGGCACCAAGCTCGTCACGAGAACGAGGGCGCCGAGGGTCGTCGCCGCCGCGTGCGTCAGCCCGATCGCCGCTCGTGCCGCGGTCGGGAGTAGGTTCAGCACCTGCCAGGCGAGTCGAGTTCTCATGCCGCCCAAATCCGGCAAGCGGCGTGCCACTGGGTGAGATCGTCCGCGATCGGAACCCTTCTACCGGGTAATCCTGACCCACCCCCGGGGCGACGCTCCCCGCCGCGCCCGATCTGCGCGACTTCTCCACCGAGGAATCGCGCAGTTCGGCAACGCGGCCGGTCGTGGCATGTGCCGTGCGTACTCAAGCCGCCGAACGAACTCGCGAATCCTATTCGCTGTATAAATCCTACTCGCTGTGTAGAGGAGGCGACTCACATGCTATGGACGATCTTCGTGATCCTGCTGGTGCTGTGGGCGGTCGGCATGGTCAGCGCGTACACGCTCGGCGGCTTCATCCACCTCTTGCTGCTCATCGCCATCGCGGTGGTCCTGATCCGGGTCATCCAGGGTCGACGGCCCATCTAACCGAGTAGGAGCGCGCCATGAATTACAAAGTCCAGGACCATCTCAAGCCGAAGGCGCTGGCCGGCATCTCCGACGATCAGATCGGTCAGCACTGGAAGCTCTACGAGGGCTACGTCAAGAGCGCCAACGGCCTCCTCGACGGGACCGCGAAGGCCGAGGCCGGCTCGCCGGCGTGGGCCGAGCTCAAGCGCCGTCTCGGGTTCGAGGTCGACGGCATCGTGCTCCACGAGTACTACTTCGGCAACCTCGCCGCCGGCTCCAAGCTCTCCCCGGGGAGCGACCTCGCGGTGGACCTGGGCGCGGCCTGGGGCTCGGTGGGCGCCTGGCGCGAGGACTTCACCCACACCGGCGGCATGCGCGGGGTCGGCTGGGCGATCCTCTACCGGGACCCTGCCACCGGCGGCCTCTTCAACTGGTGGGTATCGAGCCACGAGCAGGGCCACCCGGCTGGATTCAATCCGGTCCTCGTGCTCGACGTCTTCGAGCACGCCTTCATGGTGGACTATGGCGCGGGGGGCCGGGAGGAGTACATCGCGGCCTTCCTCGAGAACGTCAACTGGGAAGTCGTCGAGCAGCGTCACGAGGACAGCAAAGCCGGGCGGTTCACCGCCCGCTTCTGAGAGAGGACATCGCATGAAGAGCGGAGTGCTCATCGTCGCCATCGTGCTGATCGCCATCGGCGTGGTGTCCCTCGCCTACCAGGGGATCACCTACACCACGCGGGAGAAGATCCTGGATCTCGGTCCCATCAAGGCGACCGCCGAGAAAGAGAAGACGATCCCGCTCCCGCCGATCCTGGGCGGCCTGGCGCTGGCCGGCGGGGTGGTCCTGCTCGCGGTGGGAGCGCGACGGTAGCGCGGCGGCCTGACGTCGCAGAAGACGCTGGGTAGTCTACCGGCGTCGCCCACGGGCGCGGTCCCTTCTCGGCCGCGCCCGTGGTGTTTTTCGCCCAGCGCGTCCCTCGCGGTATCATGCGAAACGGTCATGAAGAGGCGCGCGTCCTGCTGACCGTCGGCCAGCTCGTCGAGCCGTTGACCGGTCGGCGGTGGGATGCACCGGCCGTGACGCGCGAGGTCTCGGCCCGGGCCGCCCGCTATCGGCGCCTCGGGCTTCGCCCCGGCGACCGGGTGCTCCTCCACTTCGGCAACCGGCTCGAGTTCTTCGCCGAGCTCCTGGCCATCTGGAGGCTCGGTGGTGTCGCGGTGCCGGTGGACTCCACCCTGACCCGCATCGAGCTCGAGCGCCTCGTGGAGACGGTCGCGCCCCGCTTCTCGGTGGTGGACGACACCACCGACGGAGCGATCGCGCGGGCGCTGCCGCGCGGGGCGGCGGTGGTGGACGCGACCGAGTCGCTCCCGCCCCCTGATCTGCATGCCATGCTGCCGGAGGACGAGGCGCGCCCCACGTGCGACGCCCTCGTGCTCTTCACGTCGGGGTCGAGCGGCGTGCCCAAGGGCGTGGTCCACACCCACGCCTCGCTGGCCGCCCGGTGGAGCGCCCTGCGGCGCGAGCTCGGGCTGGCGGCCTACGCCCGCACGCTCTGTCTCCTGCCGACTCACTTCGGCCACGGGCTCATCTGCAACAGCCTCTTCCCCTGGCTTGCCGGCCAGGACCTCTTCATCACGCCGCCCTTCCGGCCCGATCTGCTGCTCCGCCTGGGCGCGATCATCGACGAGCACCGGATCAGCTTCCTCTCCTCGGTGCCCGCGATGTGGCGCCTGGCGCTCCGGGTCGCCCGCCCCCCGCGCGGCGGCACGCTCCGCCGGGTGCACTGCGGCTCCGCGCCGCTGCCCGCCACCCTGTGGGAGAGCGTCCGGGGGGTGGGCGGGGACGCCGGAGGTCTTCAATACGTACGGGCTCACCGAGACCGGGAGCTGGGTGGCCGGCACCTCGGGCGGCGAATTCACGCCGGCCGACGGGCTCATCGGCCCGCCGTGGGGCGCGATCCTGCACGTGCAGCGCGCCGACGCGGCGCCGTGCGCGGCAGGCGAAGTCGGGCAGGTGTGGATCGAGAGTCCCGCCCTCATGCGCGGTTACCTCGGCCAGGACGAGCTGACGCGGCAGGCGATCCAGGGCGGCCGCTTCGCCACCGGCGATCTCGGCCTGCTCGACGAGCGCGGCTGGCTCCACCTGCGTGGGCGGGAGCGCGACGAGATCAACAAGGGCGGCCTCAAGATCTCCCCCGCCGAGGTGGACGCGGCCGCCGAGGGCTGCCGCCGCGTCGCGGACGTCTGCGCCTTCGCGGTAGACGATCCCCTCTACGGCCAGAACGTGGGCCTCGCGGTGGCTCTCACCGAGCCCGACGACGCCGCGGTGCGCGAGGTCTACGGCTGGATCCGCGAGCGGCTCGCCGAGGGCAAGCTGCCCGCGCGGTGGTGGCTCGTCGACGCGATCCCGCGGTCCGAGCCGGGCAAGGTGAGCCGCGAGGCGGTGCGGGAGGCCTCTACTTCCCGCGGCTGTACCAGAGCTTCCCGTCGACGGACGGCGCGGTCTTCGCGACGCTCACGAGTCT
>DASQAL010000083.1:0-9021 GCA_035635775.1 Candidatus Acidiferrum sp. | reverse complement strand
AGCGTCTCGCCGGTCATCACCGCGACCTCGGCGGCCACCGCGGCGTCGCGCGCCTCCTCGACGGTCACCGCGCCGAAGCAGTTGAGCGTCGGGTTGAGGCGCTCGACGCGCGCCAGCACCGCGTCCACCACCTCGACGGGGGAGACCTTCTTGGTGCGGATGAGCGCGGCCAGCTCGCCGGCCGGAATCCAGCCGAGGTCGGGGGTGGCCATCAGGCGCCCGCGTTCACGCGGGCGAGGGTGTAGTCCACGTGGGTGGCGCCCGAGCCCTCGATGACGGTCACCCGGCAGAGGTCGTCACCCTTGAGGAACTCGGCCCAGATCCCGGGGAACTTCTCCGCGTTGACGAAGCGCTCGCTCCGGGTCTCCTGCCAGCCCGCGTTGGCCAGCAGGCGCCGCGCGGTGGCCAGCGTCACCTCCACGTCGGTCTGCGTGAAGTAGATGAGGCGGGCTGCCGTGACCTTGTGGGTTCGGATGATGACCCAGTCGTCGGAGTACGGAGTCCACTCGGCGGGCACCGGCACGTCCGGAAACGGCTGGAGCTGGATGGGCACCACGATCGGCGCGCACGCGCCAAGCGACAGCGTGATCCCCATCACGATCGGCCAGACCTTCACGCGCCGCATTGTATCCGCAGGTGCGCGGTCCGGCAACCGCGGCGCGCGACGGTGATAGAGTATCCGCCATCTTGGACCGCGCCGTGCTGCCCCGCCTGTGCGCCTGGCTCGCGCGCCCCGACGTCGTCGCGCTCGACCCCGACGCGGTCGAGCGGCTCGTCGCCGCGCTCGACGATCCCGACCCGCCGGTGGCGGTGGGCCGCGCGGGCTCGCTGGTCGTCTACGCGCCGGGCCGCGTGCGGCGCCGGCTGCTCCAGTTCGATCGCCGCGGGCACCTGATCGCCGCGTGCCGCTGGCGCGACGACGGGGGCCTCGCGTGGGCCAAGTGCCTCCTGCCGGACGGCCGCTGGCTCGGCATCGAGCCGGGCGCGGGGCCGCACCCCGCGTGGGGCGCCTCGGACCGGGTCTGGCTGATGGAGCCCGACGCGCCCTGGCGGACGCGCGAGGCCCTGACGCTCTTCCAGTCGCTCGACTACGCGCGCCCCGACTTCATCCCACCGCTCTTCGAGCCGCGCCGGCTCCCGCCGGGCGGCGGCACCACCCTGCTCAACCTGATCGCGGGACTCATGAAGGACCACGGGGTGGCCACCGTGCGCTATCGCGGGCCCTACCCCACCGAACAGCTCTTCACCGCCCTGCTCGAGTGCTTTCGCTACGCGGCAGCCGAGGGCCTCCCGCTCGAACGCTTCCTGGCCGACGCCGCGCTCGACTGGCATCCCGCTCCGTTCGAGGCACAGCACGTGCGGCCCGGCGTGGTCGTGCAGCTCCGCCACGAGATCGAGAAGGTCACGCTCGACGGCGCCGCATTCTACCGCACAGACTGGCAGGACATCCGGCGGCGCGAGCCCCGCGTGGTCCGGAGCGACGGCGACCGCGTCATCTGCTCGCTGTGGACCCTGGGCGGGCCGCTGGAGGACCGGCTGGTGCTGGATCGCGCCGGCGAGATCCTCGAGTCGCCCGAGCCGGCCGCGGACGCGGCGGCCCCGGCGCCGCTGCCCCCGATCTGGCGGGGCGCGCTCGGCGAGCTGATCGCGCGCGAGAGCGCGCCCGCGCTGGCGCCCGCCATCGCCGCGGTGACTGACGACCTCGACCTCGAATGGGGGCCGGTGCCCGGCGATCTCCTCCGCGTGCACGGCCAGCGGGTGCGCCTGAGCCGGCGGCTGCGCGAGGCGGGCGCGGCGGCGCGGGCAGGCGCCGCGTCCCCGCAGGAGCGCGCCGAGCAGGCGCTGCGCTTCGTGCTCGAGGTCGCGCGCCTGCTGGGGCCCGAAGTGCGCCAGCGGGCCCAGGCCCGTCTCGAGGCGCTCAGCGAGGACGAGCAGCGCCGCGTGCTCGAAGACGCGCCGCACGAGCTACCGGAGGCGTTGGGCGACTCCGTGGGCCGCCTGGTTGCCCTGGTCATTCGCGGCGGCGGGTAGCGGGCGGACAACCGTTCGCACCGCGCGCTTGGGCTTACACGGGAAGCTTCTCTATCTAATGCGGGAGCCCAGAAATGGCCCCCGCACTCCCCCAGGCCGCGGACAACCGTTCGCACCGCGCGCTTGGGCTTACACCGGAAGCTTCTCTATCTAATGCGGGGGCCCAGACATGGCCCCCGCACTCCCCCAGGCCGCGAACGCCCCGCGAGCAGCGCGTACGCTGGGCGCAGCTCGCTTCTAGGACTTGCCGGCGCTCGAGAGCAGCCAGACGTTCAGGAACACGAAGCCCGCGATGGAGACGAGGGAGAGCACGAAGTAGGCGAGGCAGATCGTCTCCTGGCGGGTGAGGCGGGTGGCGGTGCGGATGCGCCGCCAGAGCGACTCGCGCACGAAGCGCACCGAGTCGCGGTTCAGCGTGGGCACGCCGACCATCTCGACCAGGATGTGGTAGCCGTCCATCTCCAGGAAGCAGAACGGGTAGAGGCTGATGAAGAACGACTGGATCTGGAGGATCGCGGAGGCCGCGATGAAGCCCTGCATGAGGCCGGGCTGGAGCAGGGTGGCGATCCAGAAGCAGAAGCCGCCCAGGAAGAGATGGAAGAGCGGCCCCGCCATCGCGTTGACGACCCGGGCCCGGCGGCTGGCCATGAAGATGTCGGTCACGTCGGCGTAGAAGGTCGGAATGAAGCCGTGCAGGATCGTGAAGCCGAACTCGCGCACGCGCCGCTTGTAGTGGATGCAGGCCAGCGCGTGGATGATCTGGTGGTTGATCACGGTGAGCCAGAACACGATCTTCACGAGCAGGATGGCGACGATCGGGTGGCTGGCCAGCCCGTGCGTCACCTCGCCCAGGTTGTTCCAGATCTTGATCCCGCTGTGGACGCCGAGCCCCACCATGAGCACGAGCGCGGCGATGGCCCACGGGGTGAAGAGCAGGAAGCCGCCGTAGCGGTACATGCGCTCGAAGAACTGGTGCGAGCGGCGGCTCGTCACGGTCAGGCGCTCGAGCGCGTGGAGCGTGCCTTCCATCGCTCGGGCCGCCGGGTTGCGCCGGTTGCGGGCCAGCACCGCGCGCAGGCGCGAGACCGGCCGCATCGTCAGCAGGTCGGCCCGCAGCAGCTTGACGATCAGGGTCGGGATGATCTCGAAATCGAAGGAGCCGTAGTTGAGCAGGTACGAGGTCGCGATTTCCTGGAGCGAGGCGCGGCCGTCCATCTGCGCCCACAGGAACTTCTCGGTCTCGGTGATCTGGATGATCTGCTCGGTGCGGCGGTTCTTCAGCGCGTAGGTGACGACGCCCTGGCGCGCGTAGGGCAGCCGCGCCATCTCCCAATCCGCGTCGGGGATGCGCTGGGGCCGGCTGTGGAGGTAGGCGACCGCGCTGGAGATCTCCTGCGTCGCGAAGCCGTCGCCGTCCTGCTCGCGGACCAGCAGCTCGATGCGCGTGCGCTTCGGCCTGCCTTCCGCGGTCTTGTCGCCGGCCTCGCTCACGATCGAGGTCCCGGCTCGCTACTTGTGCTCGATGTCGAGGCCCGTCGCCTCCAGCCCCCAGCGGGTGACTTCGGCCACCAGGTCGGAGGAGTCGCGCAGCCGCTGGAAGGCGACCTGCGCCATCTGCTGGAAGAACTTGGCCGCGGCGAGCGGGCTGCCCGCCACGAAGCGGTTGAGGCTGTCGCGGTCGAGGCTATAGAGCATGGTGTCGATCTCGGCCTGGCAGGTGGCCGAGCGGCGCCGCTCATCGCCGAAGACGCTCATCTCGCCGAACACCTCGCCGGAGGCGAGCCGCGAGAGCACCTGCTCCACCCGGCCGGTGACCGGCTTGGAGACCACGATGCTGCCGTCCCTGATCAGGTACAGCTCCTCGCCCGGATCCCCCGCGCGGAACAGCACGTCGCCCTTCTTGAGTCGCCGCTCGCGGAAGCTGGGCCAGAGGGCGAGGAGGACCGCCTCTTCGACGTCCTTGAAGTACAGGACCCGGCGCAGGAAGCCGATCTCGGGGAGGCTGGCCACTCAGCTCCGTCCCATCAGGTGGCCCAGCGCTTGAGCATGACGTTCTGCAGCGCCCGCGCCCGATCCCGGTCCGAGACATTGGCCGTGCTGCCCAGGGCCTGCATGATGGCGGCCCGCTCGTCCGGGGTCAGGTCGAAGGTGGCCAGCACCCGCGCCGGCTCGCGCACGAGCTCGGCGAGGAACTCCTTGTCGATCATCACCTGTCCGACCAGGTCCTGGATGCCCTTACTCGCCACGCCCCGACCTCGACTTTTCCGACCACACACATCATGGCCAGGAAGGCCAATTTAGCATACATGGCGCGGTTTTAATAGGTCCGTTCCGTCACTCATACCGCAGGGCGTCGATGGGGTTGAGGCGGGAGGCCTGCCGGGCCGGGTAGAAGCCGAAAAAGACGCCGACGGCGGCCGAAAAGACGAACGCCAAGGCCACCGCCTCCGGGCTGACCAGGGTACGCCACTGCGCGAAGTAGGCGATGGCGTAGGAGCCGCCCAGGCCGAGGGCGATGCCGATGACGCCGCCGATGAGCGACAGGGTCACCGCCTCGACCAGGAACTGCACCAGGATGTCGCGCCCGCGGGCGCCCACCGCCATCCGGAGTCCGATCTCGCGGGTCCTCTCGGTCACCGACACCAGCATGATGTTCATGATGCCGATGCCGCCCACCGGCAGCGACACCGAGGCGATGGCGGCCAACAGCCAGGTGAGCACCCGGGAGGAGGCCTCCTGCGACTGCAGCACCTCGGTGAGGTTCCGGATCCAGAAGTCGTCGTCCTGGAAGGCCTGCAGGCGATGCCGCTGACGGAGCAGGCTGCGGATCTCCTGCTCGGCGTCCTGCATGGCGCGCGCCTCCCGCACCTTGACCGCGATGGAGCCCACCGCCCGCGCGTTGGCCTGGCTGCTGCCCAGCACCTTCTTCTTGGCGGTGCTGAGCGGGATCAGCACCGTGTCGTCCTGGTCCTGGCCGAAGGTGGTCTGGCCCTTACGCTCGAGCACCCCGATCACGCCGAAGGGGACGTTCTTGATCCGGATGACCTGGCCGAGCGGATCGCCGTCACCGAAGAGATTGCCCACGACGGTCTGGCCGATGAGCGCCACCTTGGCGGCGCCCTCCACCTCGTCCTGGCTGAAGAGGCGGCCGTCCGTCACGTCCCACTCGCGGGCCATGAAGAACTCCCCGGTGACGCCCTGCACGCTCGTGGCCCAGTTGAGGTTGCCGTAGACGATCTGGGCGCCGCCGCGCGAGGTGGGCGCCGCCGCCGCGACGGTCCGCACCTCGCGCTGGATGGCCCAGGCGTCGTCCTCGGTGATCGTGAGCTGGCTGCCCGAGCCCATGCGCACGCCGCCCGAGACCGCCGAGCCCGAGAGCACGATGATCATATTGGAGCCCAGGCTCTGGATCTGCTCGGCCACCCGCGCCTGCGCCCCCGTGCCCACCGCCACCATGGTGATCACCGCGCCCACGCCGATGACGATGCCCAGCATGGTGAGCGCACTCCGCAGCAGGTTGACCCGGAGCGCGCGCACGGCGATCCGAGCGCTGGCCCAGACGTTCATGCCGGCCGTCGCGAGATGCTCGCCATGTGGTGACTGACGAACGAGCGCCGGCCCCGGTTGACCGCCCCCGGATGTCAACGCCCGGACGAATTCGTTCGTCAGGACTGATGAGAGGGGATGGGCCGCGCGTCAGAGGGACGTGGAGCCCGCACCCCGACAGGATCTGCTGGTCACCGCCCACTACGGGCGGCTGCAACGGCTGTGTCGCCTCCTCCTGGGCGACCCGCAGGAGGCCGATGACGTGGTGCAGGACGTCTTTCTGAAGGCGCACCAGGCCGAGCGGCTCGGCCAAGTCCCGGCAAAACGGGGGGCCTGGCTCACCCGGGTCGCGGTCAACGGCTGCCGCGACCGGCGGCGGGCCGGCGGCTGGATGCGGTTCCGTCTCCGCGGCGCCCGCCTCGACGAGGTGCCCCTGGTGGCGCTGACCCCGGCGCCCAGCGACGTCGCGATCAGCGAGGACACGCGGCGGCGGATCTGGATCGCCTTCCGCACGCTGCCGCGGCGCCAGCAGGAGGTCTTCGCGCTCCGCCACATCGAGGAGCAGCCCACGCTCGCGGTGGCCGCGGCCCTCGGGCTGAGCCCGGGCAGCGTCAAGCGCCATCTCTTCCGCGCGATGCGCGCGCTGCGCCGGCGCCTGGGAGACGCCCGGTGAGCCGCTGCCTCTCCGACGACGCGCTGGAGCGCGACCTGGCGGAGCTCGCCTCGGTGGCCGAGCGGGCGCATCTGGCCGGCTGCGCGGCGTGCGCAACGCGGCACCGGCGGATCCGCGGCGAGCTGGCCCTGATCACCGGCGTGCTGCGCGACACGCCCGAGCCCCGGACGCGCCCGGCCCCCGTGAGGCGGCGGCGCTGGATGCCCGCTGCCGTCGCCCTCGCCGCCGTCGCGGCCGCGCTGCTGATCTGGGTCGAGGTCACGGTGTGGCGCGCGGTGACGCCGGGGCCGCCGACCATGCAGCCGCACGAGGTGGCTGCGATCCTCGCGGACGTCTCTGCCGCGCTGTTCTCGGTGAGCGGCGATCCACCGGTCGCGGCCGCGGAAGATCCGCACGTGAGTCTCGAGGTGATGGCGCAGGAGCTGGACCACGCGCTGACCGGAGGAGAGCCATGAGCAATGCTCTGACGACGCGAACCATCGCCGCCGCGCTCCTGGTCGCCTCGACCGCGACCGCAGCCCTCGCCCAGTCCCCCCCGCCCGGCCCCGGCGCCCCGTTCGGAGGAATGCGGGAGGCCATGGGCCGCGCGGACGGCGAGCTGTGGCTGATGATCCGCGCGGCCAACCTCAGCCCGGAGCAGCAGGCGAAGGTGCGCGGGATCCTGTCCACGCATCGCGCGACCACGCGCCCGCTCATCGAGCAGCTCCGCCAGGCCCAGCAGGAGCTGGGCGCGAAGCTGCTGGCTCCCGGCCCGCTCCAGCCCGCCGACCTGCAGCCGCAGCTCGGCCGCATCGGTCAGCTCCGCGACCAGCTCGCACAGGACGGCGCGCAGGCCGCGCTCGAGGTCCGCGCCGTGCTCACGCCCGAGCAGCTCGCCCGGGCCGCCCAGACCAAGGAACGCCTGACCCAGCTCCGCGAGGAGATGCGCCAGCTCATGCTGCCGCCCCGGCCCTAGCATGCAGCGCCTCCTCGTCGTCCTGCTGCTGCTCGCGCCCGTCGCGCTGCCCGGACTCGCCCACGCGAGCCCGCCGGATCCCACCTGGATTCCGGGCATCTACGACGACGCCGATGGGGACGACATCGTCTCGCTGATCGCCTCGGGGACCGGGCACCTGCCGCCCGCCGCCCCGACCGATCTCCCGTTCATCGCCCGGCTGGTGGCCCGCCTCACCCCGACTCTCGAGCGGATGCCGCTCGGGCTCTGGGCCTCCGCCGCCTCGCCCCGCGCTCCGCCCGCTCCGTAGTCCCCCGGTTCGACCGGTCGTCTCGGACAACCCAGCAACCAAACGGAGGAGGACTGTCCATGCTTCGGATCTTCACGGTGATGCTGGCGAGCTTTGCGGTGGCCGCGCTCGGCGTGGCGGGACTCGACGCGCACGTGGCGCGCGCCGACTGGAGCGAGACCGGGCTGGACTGGGACGAGTCGGCGCCGGTGACCAAGACCCTCAATCCGGATGAAGAGAGCGCGCTCGCCGAGCACTTCTTCCACGTCGAGTGGACGGCGGGCCAGGGAGCGGCGGGCCGCACCCGGATCACCGGCTACGTCTACAACGACTACGGCGATTCCGCGGTCAACGTCGCGCTGCGCATCCATGAGATCGACGCCAGCGGGCAGGACGTCGCGAGCGAGGTCGCGCCGGTCGGCGAGACCATTCCGGCCCACGGTCGGGCCTACTTCGACGTCGGGGTCCCCAGCAGCCGGTTCTACCGGGTCGACGTGACATCGTTCGATTTCGTGGAGCTGCCCGGTTAGCGCACCGAACCCATCAGGCGCGAGGCCGCGGCGGTCGCGGCTTCGCGCGGGAGGTCCAGGCCATGCTCGATTCGAGAAGCGATCTCTGGGCGGTCGTGCTCGCCGGCGGAGAAGGCGTCCGGCTGCAATCCCTGGCCCGCGAGCTGTACGGGGAGGCGCGGCCGAAGCAGTACTGCGCGCTCACCGGCTCGAAGTCCCTGCTCCGCACCACGCTCGATCGGGTGGCGCGGCTGATCCCGCCTTCGCAGACCGTCGCGGTGACCCTGGCTGGCCACGCGGCCCACGTCGCGGCCGAGCTCGCCGGGCACCCGGTGATCACGGTGCTGGCCCAGCCCTGCGACCGCGGCACCGCGGCGGGCGTGCTGCTGGCCGCGCACTGGATCCGGACCCGGGATCCCGGGGCCGTGGTCGTCGTGTTCCCGACCGACCACTTCATCGTGGAGGAGTCGGTCTTCATGGCCCACGTCGCTGCCGCGAGCGCGTACGTGCGGGAGCACCCCGAGTGGCTCCTGCTGCTGGGCGTGCACCCGACCGAGCCTCAGCCCGACTACGGCTGGATCGAGCCGGGGGAGCCGGTGGGCTGGATGGCCCGCGGCCCGGTCCATCGCATCCGCGCGTTCCACGAGAAGCCGCCCGCGGAGCTCGCGCGCCGGTTGCAGGACGGTGGCGCCCTCTGGAACACCTTCGTCTTCGCGGCGACCGTGACCGCCCTCGTCGAGGCGGGCCTCGCGTGCCTCCCGCTGCTCCACGACCGCCTCACCCGCCTCGACGTGTTCACGGGCACGCGGTACGAGGCGTGGGCTCTCCGGCAAGCCTACCTCTTCGCGCCCACCGCAGACTTCTCCCGCGCGGTCCTCGCGTCGTCCACGATCCCGCTGGCCGTCGCGGAGATTCCGGCGCCGACCTGGTGTGACCTGGGCACGCCGGAGCGCGTGGCCCGCACGCTCGGGGCGGCCCGACGCGAATGATCCACCCTGGGCGCCCGTCGAAATATGCTACAAGCAAAGCCACGAAGGGA
>DASQAL010000082.1:0-4316 GCA_035635775.1 Candidatus Acidiferrum sp. | reverse complement strand
GTTGAGCACGTCGGCCACCGTGATCGGATCGCGGAAGCGCGCCTTGGGATTGAGCGCCGCCCACTTCCGGGTGGAGACCGCGACCTGCGCCCACTGCTCGAGCGTGGTGCCGTGCTCGTGCATGTGGCGCGTGGTGATCATCCCGAAGTAGGTGGTGGCCCCGCCGAATCCGTAGGGGAACTCGAACTGGCCGCTGAGCGCGGTGTCGCGGGTACGGGTGACGCCGGTGCCGGAGCGGCCGGACTCTCCGTGAGAGACGACCGCGACATCGCAGAGGCCGTGGTGCAGCGCGGCCACCGCGTGCCCCACCATGATGATGAAGGAGCAGCCGCCCACCGTGGTGCCGTCCACGTAGCGCGGCTTGACGCCGAGGGCCTCGCCGAGCGTGGCGGGCGAGTGCTGGCCCGCGGTGAAGATGCCGTCGACGTCCTTGACCTTGAGGCCCGCGTCGCGGACCGCGTTCGAGATCGCTTCCAGATGCAGTGAGAGCTGGCTCGTGTTCGGCAGGGTGCCGATCTGGTCGCTCTCGTCCACGCCCACGATGCAGGCGGCGTTGCGCAATTCCCGCTGCCGGTCGGAAACCGTGGCCATGGCGCTCACCGCCTCGGCTGGAACAGCGGCAGGGTCACGTCGTCGCTCACCTTGGTGAACACGACCTCGACCGGCATGTCGCACTTGATCGCCTTCGGGGAGGGCTCCACGTTGATCAGGTTCGACATCATGCGCGGCCCCTCGTCCAGCTCGATCATGGCCAGCACGTAGGGTGGCTTGATCTTCCACGCCTTCTGGAAGGCCTGGTGGGCGATCTCGAACGAGTGGAGCTTCCCGCGCCCGCTCGCCTGCATCCAGCCGACGCGCCGCGAGTGGCAGCGCGGGCACAGGATGCGCGGGTAGAAGAAGACGTGCGCGCACTCCTCGCAGCGGGGCAGCATCAGCTTCTCGGCCTTGCAACCGTCCCAGAACGGCTTGGCTTCCGGGGTGATCGGCGTGGGCAGCGGGCGATCGACGTCCATGACGCTCCTCTCTCGCGACGGGGTAGTCACCAGACCGTTGAGACTCTACTTGGGCGACGGGGAAGGTGTCAACGAAGGGGGCCCGCTCAGACCGCGGGCTCGCCCGCGGTGACCGAGATGCACTGGCCGGAAAGGTTCTTGGCCGCGTCGCTACAGAGGTAGACCGCGAGCGTGGCGATGTCCTCCGCGGTGGTCATGCGCTTGAGCGGCGACCGCTCGACGAAGCTCCGCCGCATGTCCTCGACCGCCACCCCGCGCACCTCGGCCTGCCCGGCGATGACACGGTCGATGCGGTCGCCCTCGACGGCGCCCGGGGCGATCGCATTCACCCGGATATTGTGCGGAGACAGCTCGAGCGCGAGGCCGTAGGTCATGCCGACCTGCCCGGCTTTCGCCGAGCAGTAGCCGATGCGGAACGGCAGCCCGCGCCGGCCCGCGGTGGAGGAGACGTTGACGATCACCCCGCCGCCGGCTCGGATCATCTCCGGCACCGCGAAGCGGGTGCACATGTAGGAGCTGGTGAGGCAGGAGTTGATCGTGTAGAACCAGTCGTCGGTCGTGTACTCCTGCACGCGCTTGGTCGGCCCGCCGTCGCCCGCGTTGTTCACGAGGACGTCGAGCTTGCCGAAGGCCTTGACGCCCGCCGCGACCATCTTCTGCACGTCGCCCTCCGTGGCGGCGTCGCCGGTCACCGCCACCGCGCGCCCGCCGTCGCCCTTGATCAGGGCGGCGGTTTCCTCCACCAGGTCGCGGCTGCGGGCCGCGCAGACCACCGCGGCGCCTTCCTTGGCGAACAGGCGGCTCATCACGCGTCCGATGCCCTTGCTGGCGCCGGTGATGAGCGCCACCTTCCCCTCGAGCTGTCCCATGGGTCCTTTCTCCGTTCTCGGGTAATTCTTACGTCGCCGGGAGTGTACCTTTTTCTCCGTCGGATCGAATCGCGAACGTCTCGGGCTCCAATTGCCGGCTATTTACGCGCGGCGTCGTGTTTTGCAGTGCTGGCACGCGGGTTGCCATTAGGACGCGCAAGGAGGTGCACCATGACGACGACATCCGTGAAAAGCAGAATTGCATCTGCCGTGATCGGCCTCTCGCTGGTCACGCTCGCCGCGACGGCGTGTGGAACGCTGGGCGGCGCCGCGGTCGGCGCCGGTGCGGGAGCCGCGATCGGCGCCGGAACCGGGTACGGGGCCGGCAAGGGCGCGCTGATCGGTACGGGCGTAGGCGCCGCGGCCGGCGCCATCTACGACATCACCAAGAAGTAAGTGGAGGAGCTCATGACACCGTACAAGGCATTGGCGGTAGGCATCGTGGTCGCGGTCCCGCTCTGGGCGGGGTTCGCGGCCGGACAGAGCAAGCCCTCATGCGATCAGATGAAGGCCGCCGCGCCCCAGAAGGTGGAGGGCCGGGTGGTCCGGGTGGACGCCGCGGGCGGCAAAGTCGCGGTGGCGGAGAACGACGGCAAGACGCACGAGTTCCAGGCCTCGAAGGAGACGCTGAAGGATCTCAAGGTCGGGGACAAGATCGAGGCCAATCTCCGCTCCCTTCCGGCCTGCTGAATCGGCTGGTTTGTTAGTTCGCCGGCGGGGCGGTCGCGTAGCCCCGCCGGCGTCATTTCGATGCCGTTTCGCGCGGGGATGCGCTACGATCCGGGCCGGAGGGAGCCCCGGTCATGAACATCCTCAAGTCCCTGGCGGTGAAGAACGTCGAAGAGGCCACGCGGGACATCCCGGTCATCGATTTCGCCCCCGCGTTCGCTCCCGGCAACCCGGCGGGCCTCGAGGCCGTCGCGCGCCAGGTCAAGCAAGCCAGCGAGACCGTGGGCTTCTTCTACCTGGCCGGGCACGGCGTCCCGGACGCGGTGGTGGACGCGGCCTTCGCCGCCTCGCGCGAGCTCCACGCGCTCCCGGAGCCGGAGAAGCTGCGCCTGAAGCTCAATGAGAACAATATCGGCTACCTGGCGGTGAACCAGTCGATCCAGAAGGCCTCGACCGTCCACAAGGCCACGCGTCCCAACTACAACGAGAGCTTCTTCATCAGCCACGAATCGCGGCGCCGATCATCCGGACGTGGTGGCCGGCGTGCCGCTGCGCGGCCCCAACCAGTGGCCCGAGAGGCACGAGCGCATGCGGGGCGCGATGGTGACGTACTTCAAGGCCCTGGAAGCGGTGGGGGAGCGCATGCTGCCGGTGCTGGCCCGCGCCCTCGGCATGCCCGCGGAGTATTTCGCCCCATTCTTCGCCAACGAGGCGCACATCAATCTGCGGTTCCTCCACTACCCGCCGCAGGACGTGAGCGACGACGAGCAGTTCGGCCAGGGCCCGCACACCGACAACTCGTTCATCACGATCCTGGCGCGCACCGAGGTGCCCGGGCTGGCGGTGCGGCTGCCGGGAGGCGAATGGCTGGCGCCGCCGCTGATCCCGGGCACCTTCCTGGTCAACCTGGGCAATATGATGAAGCGGTGGTCCAACGACCGCTTCCTGTCGACGCCGCACGCGGTGCTGAACGAGTCCGGGGCCGACCGCTACTCGATCGCCTTCTTCTACAGCCCGAACATCGCCACGCGCATCGAGTGCCTGCCGAGCTGCGCCGGGCCCGACGATCCGCCGCGCTACCCGCCCGCGGTCTACCGGGACCTCGTGCTCGACTTCTATAACGCGAACTACTTCCACCGGAAGAATTTCGTGCACGCTGATCGCGCGTAAGTGCGCGACGTGCCAAGGGTGAACAACTAACGAGACTGCACTGAGGGGCAGTCAAACGCACCCTTGGTGCAACTGGTGCACGCAGTCGGGGGCGCGGGCTCTTAATCATCAGGGCTCGCGCCCCTCGCCCACCTGAACCCAATAGGCCCACTGGGAGGTCGCACGCCCTCGTAGCTCAAACGCGGCCAGACCTCCGGGGTTAGCAGACCGAGGAGAAATGGTAGTTCACACGCTCACCCCCGCTAGTGTAAGTTCGACCCGCTGGCCGCCGCTCGCGCCCCCGTCCCTCCTACGCGCGGCCAGACGGAGGCCCGCTACGAACCGACGTACGTTCCTCGGCACCTTGACTGGTGGCCTCCTCGCCGCGCCGCTCGCCGCCGAGGGGCAGCAGGCGGGGAAGGTGTGGCGGATCGCGTACCTTGGCAATTCGTCGCCCGCGCTCGAGTCCGAACTCGTCGCCGCCTTTCGCCAGGGCTTGCGCGATCTCAACTACGTCGAGGGGCGGAATATCGTGATCGAATACCGCTGGGCGGAGGGTCAGTATGATCGGTTCCCTGGGTTCGTCGCTGAGGCGGTTCAATCCAAGGTCGATGTC
>DASQAL010000081.1:0-11108 GCA_035635775.1 Candidatus Acidiferrum sp. | reverse complement strand
CGCAGAAATCGTCGAGGGCGGCGAAGCGGCCGTCCGCCTCGCGGGTCCGGACGATGGACTCGATCGCGGTGGCGCCCACGTTCTTGATCGCGGCCAGACCGAAGTGGATCGCCTCCCCGGCCACCGTGAAGTCGGCGCGCGAGACGTTGACGTCGGGCGGCTCCACGCGCAGGCCCATCGCGCGCGTCTCCTCCACGTACAGGACGATCTTGTCCGTCTTGTCCATTTCCGAGGTCAGCAGGGCGGCCATGAACTCGGTCGGGTAGTTCGCCTTGAGGTACGCGGTCTGGTACGCCACCACGCCGTAGCACGCGGCATGACTCTTGTTGAACCCGTAGCCCGCGAACTTCTCGATGAGGTCCCAGATGCGCTCGGCCTTCCGGGCGTCGATCTTGTTGGCCTTGCAGCCCGAGATGAACTTCTCGCGCTGGGTGGCCATCAGCTCGCGGTCCTTCTTCCCCATCGCCTTGCGGAGCGTGTCCGCCTCGCCGAGCGAGAAGCCGGCCAGGTCCGCGGCCAGCCGCATCACCTGCTCCTGGTAGACCATGATCCCGTAGGTCTCCTGGAGGACCTGCTCCATCAGGGGATGCTCGTAGGCGATGGCGGCGCGGCCGTGCTTGCGATTGACGAAGTCCTCGATCAGGTCCATCGGGCCCGGCCGGTACAGCGCCACCATCGCGATGATGTCCTCGATGCGCTGAGGCTTGAGGCGCTTGAGCGCGTCCCGCATGCCCGCCGACTCCAGCTGGAACACCCCGAAGGTGCGGGCCTCGGTGAGGAGCTGGTAGGTCCGGGCGTCGTCGAGCGGCAGGGCGTCACCGTCGAGCTCGATCCCGCGCGACTCCTTGATGAGGCGGAGGGCGTCCGAGATCACGGTGAGGGTCTTGAGCCCCAGGAAATCCATCTTGAGCAGGCCGAGCTTCTCGATGGGCCCCATCGCGTAGCCGGTGATGAGCTCGGGCCGCTTGGGATCCTTGTAGAGCGGCACGCGCTCCATCAGGGGCTCGTCCGAGATGACCACCGCGGAGGCGTGCACCGAGGCGTGCCGGGTGCAGCCCTCGAGCGCGCGGGCCACCGCCCACATCTCCCCCACCCGCTGGTCCCGCTTGACCTGCTCGGCGAGCGCCGGGGCCTTCTCCAGCGCCTCGTCGAGCGAGATGTTGAGCGGGAAGCCGGGCACCAGCTTGGCGAGGCGGTCCGCCTCGCCGTAGGAGAAGCCGAGCACGCGGGCCACGTCGCGGATGACCGCCTTGGCCCCCATGGTCCCGAAGGTGATGATGTGGGCCACCCGGTCCGCCCCGTAGCGGTCCACCACGTAGCGGATGACCTCGTCGCGCCGGTCGTCCGCGAAGTCGATGTCCATGTCCGGCATCGAGATCCGCTCGGGGTTGAGGAAGCGCTCGAAGATCAGCCCGTAGCGGATCGGGTCCACGTTGGTGATGCCGAGGCAGTAGGCCACCAGCGAGCCGGCGGAGGAGCCGCGGCCCGGCCCCACCGCGATGCCCTGGCGGCGCGCGTAGCTGATGAAGTCCCAGACGACCAGGAAGTAGCCGGAGAAGCCCATCTTGGAGACCACGCCCAGCTCGTAGCGGAGCCGCTCGACCACCGCGTCCGCCGGGGAGGACCCGTAGCGCCCCTTGAGGCCCTCGAAGGCCCGCTCCTCGAGATAGGAGTCGAGGGTGAAGCCGTCCGGCACCTGGTACTTGGGCAGGTGGACCTGGCCGAACTGGAGATCCACGTTGCAGCGCTCGGCCACCGCGAGCGTGTTGCGGTAGGCCTCGGGCAGGTCCTTGAAGACCGCGCGCATCTCGTCGGCCGACTTCACGTAGAATTCGTTGCTCGAGAACTTCCAGCGGTCGGGATCACTCATGGTGGTGCCGGTCTGGATGCAGAGCAGCGCCTCGTGGGCGCGCGAGTGATCCGCCTCGAGGTAGTGCGAGTCGTTCGTCCCGCAGAGCGGCGCGCCGAGGGCGCGGGCGATCTTGATGGTGCCCTCGGTCACCGCCACCTGCTGCTCGAGGCCGTGCGACTGCACCTCCATGAAGTAGTAGTCCTTGCCGAACACCTCCTGGTACCAGCCCGCGGTCTGGAGCGCCTTGGCCTCGTCCCCGGCCGACAGCAGCCGGCTCACCTCGGAGTTGAGACAGCCCGAGAGCACGAGCAGCCCGTCCGCGTGCTGGGCCAGCAGCTCCCGGTCCACCCGGGGCTTGTAGTAGTAGCCCTCGAGGTAGGCCTTGGAGACCAGCTTCATGAGGTTGGCGTAGCCCGCGCGGGTGCGCGCGAGCACCGTGCAGTGGCTCGCGCCCTCGTAGCCCCCGTCCTGGGTCGAGCGCTCGAAGCGGCTGCCCGGGGCCACGTAGAGCTCGCAGCCCAGGATCGGCTTCACCCCCGCCTTCTCGCAGGCGGTGTAGAAGTCCACCGCCCCGAAGAGATTGCCGTGGTCGGTGAGCGCGAGGGCCGGGAACTTCAGCGCCTTGGCGCGCTCGACCAGCTTCTCGAGACGGGCCGCACCGTCCAGCAGGCTGTACTCGGAGTGGACGTGCAGATGCACGAAGTCGGCGTGTTTCAGGGCGGCGCTACTCCCACTCGATCGTGCTCGGGGGTTTGGAGGAGATGTCGTAGACGACGCGGTTGACGCCCTTGACCTCGTTGATCACGCGGCTCGAGATCTTCCCGAGCAGGTCGTAGGGCAGCCGCGCCCAGTCGGCGGTCATGGCGTCCTGGCTCATCACCGCGCGGAGCGCGATGACCTGCGCGTAGGTGCGGAAGTCGCCCTGCACGCCCACGGTGCGCACCGGCAGCAGCACCGCGAAGGCCTGCCATAGCTCGCGCTCGAGCCCGGCCTGTCGCACCTCGTCCTGGACGATGGCGTCGGCCTCGCGCAGGAGCGCCAGCCGCTCTTCCGTCACCTCGCCCAGCACGCGGATGGCGAGCCCAGGCCCCGGGAAGGGCTGACGCCAGATGATCTCGCGCGGCAGGCCGAGCAGGGCGCCCAGCTCCCGCACCTCGTCCTTGAACAGCTCGCGCAGGGGCTCCACCAGCTTGAAGCGCATATTCGGCGGCAAGCCGCCGACGTTATGGTGGGTCTTGATGGTCGCCGACGGGCCCTTGAACGAGACCGACTCGATCACGTCGGGATAGAGCGTGCCCTGGGCGAGCCACCGGATGTGCCCGAGCTTGCGGGCCTCGTCCTCGAAGACCGCGATGAACTCGGCGCCGATGGCCTTGCGCTTGACCTCCGGATCCGTGACGCCTTCCAGACGATCAAGGAATCGCTTGGTTGCATCGACATGTATCAGGTTCACCTTGAAGGCATCGCTGAAGGTCCGCACCACGCCGTCGGCCTCTCCTTTGCGGAGCAGGCCGTTGTCCACGAAGAGGCACGTGAGCCGATCGCCCACCGCCTTGTGGATCAGCGCGGCCACCACGGAGGAGTCCACGCCGCCCGAGAGCGCGCAGAGCACCGGGTCCTGGCCCACCTGTCGGCGGATGCTCTCCACGGCCGCGTCCACGAACGAGGGCATGGACCAGTCGGCGGTGGCGCCCGCCGCGTCGAGGAAGTTCTTGAGCACGGTCTTGCCCTGGGGGGTATGGGCCACCTCGGGGTGGAACTGGACCGCGAAGAGCCGCCGGGCCGGATCGGCCATGGCCGCGACCGGGCAGTTGTCGGTGGTGGCCAGGCTCGTGAAACCCGGCGGCGGCTTCAGCACGGTGTCCCCGTGGCTCATCCACACGGTCACGAGACCGTCGGCCTCCGGCTGCACGCCGCGCAGCAGTCCCTCGCGGCTCAGGATCCGGAGCTGCGCCTTGCCGTACTCGCGACGCTCGGCGGGCACGACGTGGCCGCCCATGAGGAAGCCCATCGCCTGCATGCCGTAGCAGATGCCGAGTAGCGGCAGGCCGGACTCGAGCAAACGCTTGTCGGGCAGCGGGGCCTCGTCCTCGTACACGCTCGACGGCCCGCCCGAGAGCACGATGCCGGTGTAGCCGCCCGCCAGCACGCGATCCACCGGATCGGTGCACGGCAGGATCTCGGAATACACGCCCAGCTCGCGGATGCGCCGGGCGATGAGCTGCGTGTACTGGCCGCCAAAATCGAGGATCGCGATCTTGCTGGGCGCGGGAGCCCGGGTCACCACCGCGACGCTACCTGGGCGTCCCCAGCTTCTGGGCGCGCTGGAAGACCTTGCCCTCGGTCTTGATCGAGGGCGCGATGATCAGCTCGGTCTGCTGCAGCTCGCGGATGTTCATGGCGCCCACCGACCCCATGCAGGTGCGGATGGCGCCCACGAGGTTGAGGGTGCCGTCCTCGGTGAAGGCGGGCCCGAACAGGATCTGCTCGAGCGGCCCCGCGATGCCCACCCGGATGCGCGTGCCGCGCGGCAGGTTCGAGTGCGGCGTGGCCATGCCCCAGTGATAACCGCGGCCCGGGGCTTCCTTGGCGCGCGCAAAGGCGGAGCCGATCATGACCGCGTCCGCGCCGGAGGCCAGCGCCTTGCAGATGTCCCCGCCCGTCGTCATGCCGCCGTCGGTGATGATCGGCACGTAGCGACCGGTCTTCTTGTAGTAGAAGTCGCGCGCGGCCGCCGAGTCCGCCGTCGCCGTCACCTGCGGGACGCCGAGCCCGAGCACTTCGCGGGTCGTGCAGGCCGCGCCGGGGCCCACGCCGATCAGCAGCGCGTCCACGCCGCAATCCATCAACTCGAGACAGGCCTCGTAGGTGACCACGTTGCCGATGATGAGCGGGATGGAGAGATGCTTCTTCAGCTTCCGGAGATCAACCGGGGTGTACTCGCTGGCGATGTGCCGCGCGGTGGTCACCGTGGACTGCACCACGAAGAAGTCGGCGCCCGCCTCCTCCGCGATCTTGGCGAAGCGCTCGGCCCGCTGCGGGATCGAGGAAACCAGGACCGGGCCGCCGCCCTTCTTGATCTCGCTGATGCGCTTGTGGATCAGCTCTTCCTTGATGGGCTCACTGTAGATGCCCTGGATGATCTTGGTGGCTTCTTCGAGGCTGGCGGAGGTGATGCGGTCCAGGACGGCGTCGGGGTTCTCGTAGCGCGAGAAGATCCCCTCCAGGTTGAGGACCGCGAGGCCGCCGGCTCGCCCCATCTCGATGGCGAAGGAGGGGCTGACCACCCCGTCCATGGCCGCCGCGATGATGGGGATGGGGAACCGGTGGCCGCAGAGCTCCCAGGAGATGTCGACCTCGCTGGGGTTGATGGTCAGGGCGCCGGGAACCAGCGCGATATCATCGAAGCCGTACGCCGCCCGGGCCTTACGGCCCCGTCCGACCCACATGCCCATACGCCCCGCCTCCTGGCCTCACCCGGCCTGGGCCCGGGGCCGGCTGCCGGCCGCCTGAACCCTGTATGTAGAGAACCGCCCGCCCGGACCTACCGTATTTAGGGGGCAAGTATACGGGCGGGCCCGCCCGGGTGTCAACCGGGGGTCACGCCCAACCCGCATTTCAGGAGCCTGGATTGGCCCGCTCCCAGAGCATCCGGAGGCCTTCCAGCTTCAGCTCGGGATTGACGAACTGAAGGCTCTGGACGACCTCCCGCATCTGCCCCACCAGGCCCCCGGTGCCGACCACCTTCACGTCGCCTTCCATCTCCCGGCGCATCCGCTCCACGATGCCGTCCACGAGCCCGGCCCAGCCGTAGATCATCCCGGACTGGATGTTCGTGACGGTGTTGCGGCCGATGGCCTCCTTGGGCCGCACCAGTTCTACTCTGAACAGCCGGGCCGCCCGCGAGACGAGGGCCTCCGCGGCGGTGTTGATGCCGGGGGCGATCGCCCCGCCGATGAACTCGCCGCGGCTGTTCACGCAGTCGAAGCGGGTGGCGGTGCCGAAGTCCACCACGATCAGCGGCGTGCCATAGAGCGCGATACCCGCCACGCAGCTGACGACTCGATCGGCGCCGACGTCGCGCGGCACGTCCACGTTCAAGGGGAGGTCGGCCGTCACCCCCGGCTCCACCGTGAGCGGGTTCACGCCGAAGTAGCGCTCGCACATCCATTCGAGCGCCTGCTGGATGGGCGGCACCACGTTGGAGATGGCGACCCCCGTGATGTCCTGCTGTGCGATGCCCCGCGTGCCGAGGAGCGTCTGGATGAACACGCCCCACTCGTCCGCGGTCTGCTCGCGCCGCGTGGTCAGCCGCCAGGAGGCGCGCAGGCGCGCGCGCTCGTAGATGCCCAGCGAGGTATTGGTATTGCCGACGTCAATGACGAGCAACATGCGTCATCCCCTCCTCGACCGTTCCGCCCGATACGATGTGGACCAGCCGCCCGTCCCCCGCGCGCGCCACCAGAATTCCGTCGTCCCCGACGTCCACCCCCACCCCGTCGGAGCCGTCGGGCAGCCGCACGGTCTGGCCGGGCAGCGTGGACCGCTCGAGCCACGCGGCGCGGAGCGCGGCGAAGCCGCCGGCCCGCCAGACGTCGTAGTGCCGGGCGAGCTGCTCGAGCACCGCGGCCAGCACCGCGGCGGCCTCGGGGGCGCGGCCGGTGACGAGGCGCAGCGAGGTCGCCCGGTCGGCCAGGGCCTCCGGGAACGCGGTCTGCGCGAGGTTAACGCCGATCCCCAGGATCACGTGATGGAGCCGGCCCGCGCCAGCGCCCACGCTGTCGCCCACGCTATCAGAGGATGCCTCGGCGAGGATCCCGCACACCTTCCGACCGTCCACCAGCAGATCGTTGGGCCACCGGATGCGCGCGGGCACCGAGGCTACCGCGACGAGCGCGTCGGCCACCGCGAGCCCGCCCACCAGCGAGAGCTGGGGCGCGGCCGTCACCGGGCCCGGCGGACGCAGCAGCACGGAGGCGAGCAGGCTCTCGCCGGGCACGTCCCACCAGTCGTGGCCGCGGCGGCCGCGTCCCGCCCGCTGGTGGAGCGCGGTCACCACGGTGCCCTCCGGGGCGCCCGCCGCGGCCAGGCGCTGCGCCTCGGACTGCGTGGAGTCGGTGACGTCGAGAGCGTGAACCGCGAAGTTCACCGTGACGGGCTCCGCTCTACCCGAGAGCCGCGAGGCTCGTGGAGAGCTTCTGCTCGGTCTGGCGCTGCTCGACGAGCCGCTCGCGCTCCCGCTCGACCACCTCGGCGGGCGCGCGCTCCACGAACTCCGGCCGGCCGAGCTTGCCCTCGAGAAACGCGATCTCCTTGCGCGCCCGCTCGATCTCCTTGCGTAGGCGCTGGCGCTCCGCTTCGAAGTTCACCACCCCTTCCAGGCGCACGAACACGTCGCCGCTCGGGGTCGTGGCCACCGCGGAGCCGGCCGGACGCGCGCTGTCGCGGGAGACCGTGATGGCGGCGCGGGCCAGGCTGCCGATCACCGCCCGGCTGCTCTCGAGCGCGGCCGCCACCGCCGGCCCCGAGGGCTTAACCGTCACCGCCAGCTCCACCGCCGGCGAGATCCGGCTCTCGCTGCGGACGGTGCGGATCGCGCTCACGAAGTCGAGCACCGGCGCCATGAGTCGTTCCGCCTCCGGATCGCGCCCCTTGCGGGTGGCCTTGGGGAAGGGCGCGATCATTATCGACTCCCCCGCGTGCGGGAGACGCTGCCAGAGCTCTTCCGAGATGAACGGCATGAACGGATGCAGGAGCCGGAGCGTGGTCTCGAGCGTCTCCACCAGCGTGCGCTGGGTGACCGCCTTCGCCTCCGGGCTCTGCGGCTGGTAGAGGCTCCGCTTGGCAATCTCGAGGTACCAGTCGCAGTACTCGTGCCAGAGGAACTGGTAGACCGCGGACGCCGCGTCGTTGAAGCGATAGGTGTCGATCGCCTTGCGCACCTGGGCGGTGGTCTCGGTGAGCCGGCTCTTGATCCAGCGGTCGGCCACCGACGGCGTCCCGCGGCGGGCGAGGGCGGGATCGTAGCCCTCGAGGTTCGTCAGCACCAGGCGGGCCGCGTTCCAGATCTTGTTCGCGAAGTTCCGGTAGCCCTCGATGCGCTCCTCGGTGAGTCGGATGTCGCGCCCCTGGGCGGCGAGCGCGGCGAGCGTGAAGCGGAAGGCGTCGGTGCCGTACTTGTCCATCACGCTCAGGGGGTCGACCACGTTCCCCTTGGACTTCGACATCTTCTGGCCGTCGGCGTCGCGGACCAGCGCGTGGATGTAGACGTGGCGGAACGGGACGTCGCCCATGAACTTGAGGCCCAACATCGCCATCCGCGCCACCCAGAAGAACAGGATGTCGAACGCGGTGACCAGCACCGAGGTCGGGTAGAACACCTTGAGCTCCGGGGTGGACGCGGGCCACCCGAGAGTGGAGAAGGGCCAGAGCCCCGACGAGAACCACGTGTCGAGCACGTCGGTGTCCTGGCGAAGGGGCCCCCCGCACTTCGGGCACTCGGTGAGATCGGTGCGGGAGACGTGCATGCCGCCGTCCTTGTCGCAGTACCACACCGGGATGCGGTGGCCCCACCAGAGCTGGCGCGAGATCGCCCAGTCGCGGATGTTCTGCATCCAGTGGAAGTACGTCTTGCTCCACATGCGCGGGACGATCTTGATCTTGCCGGAGCGGACCGCCTTGATCGCCGGCTCGGCCAGCGGCTTGGTGCGCACGTACCACTGCTTGGAGACGAGTGGCTCGACCACCGTCCGGCAGCGGTAGCAGACCCCGACCGAGTGCCGGTAGGGCTCGATGCGATCGATGAGCCCCAGCGCCTTCATGTCCTCCACGATGCGCTTCCGGGTCTCGAAGCGGTCGAGCCCCGCGTACTTGCCGGCCAGCGCGGTCATCTTGCCGTCGAAGCCGATGACGCTGCGGATCGGCAGGTTGTGGCGGCGGCCGATCTCGAAGTCGGTGGCGTCGTGGCCCGGGGTGACCTTGATGACCCCGGTGCCGAACTTGGGATCCACCGCGCTGTCCGCGACCACCTGGAGCGTGATGTTGCCCTCCACCGACGGGACCTCGAGCGTCTTGCCCACGTACTTGCGGTAGCGCCGGTCCTTCGGATGCACCGCGACCGCGGTGTCGCCGAGCTTGGTCTCGGGCCGCACGGTGCCGAGGGTCAGCGGGCCGTACTTGATGTAGACGAACTCGGCGTCCTGCTCCTCGCGCTCCACCTCGAGATCCGAGAGCACGGTCTGGCAACGCGGGCACCAGTTGACGATGTAGTCGCCCTGGTAGATCAGCCCCTCTTCCCAGAGGCGCACGAAGACCTCGCGCACCGCCGCCGACAACCCCGCGTCCATCGTGAACCGCAGACGGGCCCAGTCGCAGGAGGCGCCGAGACTCTTGAGCTGGCGGATGATGGTGCCGCCCGACTCTTCCTTCCACTTCCAGACGCGGGCGATGAAGGCCTCGCGTCCCAGGTCCTCCTTGGTCTTGCCCTCTTTCGCAAGCTGCTGCTCCACCACGTACTGGGTCGCGATGCCCGCGTGGTCGGTGCCCGGCATCCAGAGCGCGTTGAAACCGTCCATACGCTTGTAGCGGATCAGGATATCTTGCAGCGTGAAGGTGAACGCGTGGCCGATGTGGAGCGTGCCGGTGACGTTGGGGGGCGGGATGACGATGCAGTAGGGCTTCTTCGGCGAGTCGACGTCGGCGTGGAAATAGCCGCGCTCTTCCCAGACCCCGTACCAGTGCGGCTCGACGCGCGTCGGATCGTAGCGGTCGGCGATTTCGCTCATGTTATCGCGTCATTCTAGCACGGGGGCGGCGGCGTGGAGCCGCCAGCCGGTGGGACCGCGCGTCCACCCGAGCGCCCACGGCACGCGCCGGCCGGCGCGCAGCTCGGTGGCGGCCACCGTCACCGGCCCCCTCGGGCCGGCCGGGCCCGCCTGCTCGCAGACCGGCTCGGCCACGAGGTGGCGCGGCAGCCGCGCGCGCAGGGCGGGCGCGGGCACGAGCAGGCCCAGGGCGCGCGCGTCGTCCTCGGCGAGGGCGCGGAAGAAGCGGGCGGCGGCGGCGCCGAGCTCGCGGTGCCAGCCGTTCGAGATCTGCCGCCGCGCCAGCGCGAGACCGCCCGCCGCGGCGAGCCGGTAGTGGTCCTCGTGCTCGAACTGGTCCGCGCACCCGGGCTTCCAGCCCGGATAACGCGGCTCGTAGCGCACCACGAGCTCGCCGGACTGGGTGCGCCAGTCCGAGACCCGCAGCCCCTCGGGCCACTGGGTGGCGGTGCTCCACGCACGCTCCACGCGGTCGCGCGCGCGCCCTTCCCACAGCTCCGCGTGCAACGAGCGCTCCCCGTGGGCCGCGGGCGGGCCGCTCCACACCGCGAGCACGCGCGCCACGCGGTCCGGGCCCGCCGGCCACACCCGCGCGTCGAGCAGCCCGTCCTGCGTCGACGAGGCGGCGAGCGCGGCGCCGGGGCCCGTCCCCGCGTAGACGCGGAGCGAGCCCGACCCCTCCACTCCGGTGAGGCTGTAGAGACCGAGGGTGAGCGGGACGCGGCCGCTCGCGGCGGGAATGCGCAGCACACGCAGGGTGGCGCCGCCCCAGCTCTCCATCATCGCGTCGAGACGCTCTCGGATGAACCCGAGCGAGGAGAAGGGCTCGTCGCCGCGCAGGCTGTCGAGCACCTCCGCGTCCACCACCTCGTACAGCTCGCCGACCGCCCGCTCGCGCTCGGCCCCGTCCGCCGCGACCGCGAGCCGCTCGCGGGCCACCGCCCGGAAGCGCTCCAACCGGTCGACCGCCGGCGCGGGCGCGGCCACACCCACGAGGAGGGCGGCCACCAGGACGCTCCCGAACCATGATGGCCGCATGACGCTAGCCTACAATGGTCGCGCATGACCCGCATCCTCGACCGCTACGTCTACAAGGAGATGGGCCCGCCCTTCCTCATCGGGGTGGGCGTCTTCACGTTCTTCCTCGTCATCGATCGCATCTACCAGCTCACCGACCTCGTCATCACCAAGAACGTGCCGTTCGCGCTCGTGCTGCCGCTCCTGATCTACATGCTCCCCGCCTTCCTGGCCCTCACCCTGCCGATGGCCCTGCTCGTGACGGTGCTGCTGGTGTGCGGGCGGCTGGCCGGCGACCTCGAGGTGGCCGCGCTCAAGGCCTCCGGGGTGAGCCCGCTGCGGCTCTTCCGCCCGTTTCTCGCGGTCGGCATCATCATCACCCTGCTCATCTCGTGGCTCACCCTCGTGGTGGGCCC